>VGZI01000027.1 GCA_016872605.1 Planctomycetota bacterium | reverse complement strand
CGATTCATCAGAATGACTCGCCGCGTTTGTGCGGCGTGTTCCCGTTCGAACGCCGGCGCCGATTCCGTGGGTTGCCGATCTCCTCGCTCCGACTCTGGGAGCCGGCTTTTGTGCTATCGACGCCGTTGATCCATCGCGATTTCGTGCGCGAGGTTTTTCGGCAACTCTTCGACTGGGCGAGTGGCGAGGACGGATGCTCCTTGATCGAAATGCCGATGATTCATGGCGAGGGCCCATTGTATCAGGCCTTGGTCGACGTGCTGAATGAACGCCGCATGCAGTCGTTTGTTGACGAAGTCTTCAACCGCGCGTTCATTCGCCGGGCCAAAGACGCGGCCAGCTATTGCAGCAACGCCATGGACAAGGAAACCTTGCGGAATTACCGGCGTCTGCGGCGTCGGTTGGCCGAGCACGGGACGTTGGAATTTCGCACGCTGCAGCCCGACGGCGACGTTGATATTTGGATCGAGCAATTCATCACGCTCGAAGCCGCCGGCTGGAAGGGACGCGAGCAAACGGCTATCGGCGCGATCGGATCCAGCCAGGCGATCTTCCGCGAGGCCGGCCGCAATGGGCACGCGCTGGGCAAGCTGCAGATGCTGGGATTGTTCGTGAACGATCGGCCCATCGCGCTCAAGTGCAACTATCTAACGGGCAACGGCGGATTCACGTACAAAATCGCTTACGATGAATCGTTCGCCAAGTTCTCGCCAGGAGTCTTGCTGGAACTTGACAATATCGAGTGAGATGCACCGTCGGACCGGGATCGAGTGGCTCGACTCGTGTGCGGTCCCCGATCACTTCATGATGAACCGCATCTGGAGTGAACGCCGAACGTTGCAGAGCATTGTAATCTCGACAAGCCGGTGGATCGGCAACGGTATCGTCGGCATGATGCCGCTTCTGCGTGCGTTGCGGCGCATGTGGCGCGGGTAGTTCGATGGCGCGCAACGCCGAACGAGGGCGGCGACGCATTGGGTCGGCAATATCATATCTTGCAGGACTTCGATCTCGGCGATTGAATGGATCACATTGCATGGCGATAAACAACTCGATTCAGATCGCGCCGTCGATCCTGGCCGCCGACTTCAGTCGGCTGGGCGAGCAAGTGGCCGAAGCGGAGGCTGCGGGCGCCGAGCGGCTGCACGTCGATGTCATGGACGGGCATTTTGTCCCAAACCTTAGCATGGGCCCCGTCGTCGTCGAGGGACTTCGGCCGCGCACAAACATGCTGATCGAGGTCCATCTGATGGTTGAGGCGCCGGCGAAGTTCGTGGCGAGCTTCATCAACAAGGGAGCCGACCTGGTGATCGTGCATCATGAAGTGCTCGCCGACGCTCGGCCAGTGCTTGCGGACATCAAGAAACGCGACAAGAAAGCGGGCATCGCCATCAACCCCAACACGCCGGTCGACGCCATCGTTCCGTACCTGCCCTTGCTCGATTTGGCCTTGTGCATGACCGTCTTTCCCGGCTTCGGCGGCCAGACGTTTCTTCCCGATAGCACGGCACGCATTGGTCGCCTGCGGCAGCTGATCGCGCAGCATAATCCGCAATGCGATCTCGAAGTCGACGGCGGTATCGACTCCCGTACGGCGCCGCTGGCGGCCGGCGCCAATGTCTTCGTCGTCGGCACCGGTATTTTCCGGCATCCCTTGGGCATCAGCGCGGCGATTCGAGAACTGAAGTCGGCCGCATCCTCCTCTTAACGCAGGCCGTTTCCCCAATGGTCGAAAGCCCTTGTCGGCCATTCTGCGTTCCTTTATCATAAGTGTTCCTATTTGCTTGCACTGTTTTGAAGGAAAAGAAGATGTCCATCGACAAGAGTTTGAAACGCAAGAATTCCTTGCAACGAGCGCGGAACGTGTTGACGCGCGGCGAACGCATCTTGCAAATGCAAAAAGAAGAACGCTGGACCGACGGGCGCAGCCCGTATGGGCTTCCCAAGGTCAAGGTCGTCAAGTTGATCGTCAAGAAGGCCAAGAAGAAGGAAGAAAAGGTTGCGGAAGGCGCTGAGGGCGCGGAAGCGGCGGCGGCAGGTGCGGCGCCCGCGGCGGCCCCCGCAGCAGGCGCGCCGAAGAAGTAAACCGACTCGTTTCCCACCGATCAAAAAAAAACCGGACGCAGCGCGTCCGGTTTTTTTTTGTGCCTCGTCGACATTACTGTCTCGGGAATCCCGGGCTAGGCGGAATCGGAATTGGGGCCGTGCCATTCGGAAACTGTGGGCCGAGATCGCGGCTGCCTGCGAACCCGCTGCCAGGCTGCGGCGGCGCCGGCAAGCTGCCATTGGGGAACGCCGATGGCGACGCATTCGGAACAAAACCGGTCTGCGGAGTATTGTTAAAGTTCGGCTGCGTGACGAAGCCGTTCGGACCTTGCTGTTGCAAGCTCGGGCCCGGCCAATTCTGATTTTGCTGATTGATAGGTGATGCATTCGCTCCGCCTATCGGAAACGCATTCGGGTTGAGCCGATGGTCCGCGGCCTTCGGGAATTGCTGTGAATTCGAGTTCGGGAAGCCTGGTCCCTGAGGGACGCCGTTGCCCCAGGCATTACCATTGGGGGGCACCGGGTGGTTGGATCCGATTACCTTCTTGTCTTTTTCCGTGTTGTTGCATCCGACCAAGGCAGCGCTGACCAGCAACAGGATGCTTAGGCTGCGCCAGACATGAATCCCCATAGCCAATCTCCTCTCGTCCATGATTTTGTTGCCGGCGGCCGTACTACGCTGCGTGCGACCCCAGGCCGGTCGAGTCCTTTCGCCGACCAAGACATGGGCGGGACCATAGCGAGGCATCTCACGATGGTCAAGACCAATGGCCGGGAGGGCGCGGTCCCGAAAACAACCCGCCAACCCGGGCGAGGAATGAGAATGCCTCTTTCATAACATCGTCGTTATTTTTTTCTCACGATTCGCTCATTTTGTCCTTTACGCAGGACCGAAATCGGTTATGATTCACCATCAATAGCCCAAGATACCAATTTCGCGTCGATTGCCTGTTTGAGTTCGAATGGCCAAGTCTCTGGCCTGAGGGGGATCCGTGAGCCGAATTCTTGTCGCGGCCTTTCTGTGCACAGTCATTCTCGCCGGGTGCAATTCGGCGAGCACGGATCCTGTAACGCCCGTGTCTGACCAGAACCTGCGAGCCATCGGCGATGCCTACGGCGAATTCACTCGAACCAAATATCGTCCGCCGAAAAACCTGGAAGAGTTGAAACCCCTGTTGAAAAAACGCGGCGAACCGGACGCATTGCTCAAGTCCGAGAATGACGGTGAACCTTTCGTGATCTATTGGGGCGTTGATATTAGTCCGACCGGCAAAGAGCTTCCGGTGGTTGCCCATGAGAAGTCAGGGCGCGGCGGCAACCGGTTGGTCCTCAAGGGAACGACGATATTTACGATGAATGAGGAAGATTTTCAGAAAGCGCCGTTTCCAGCAAGTAAGAAGTAGACATTCGTTTTCTTTTCGTTTCATTGTTCCTTTTTTTGGAGGCATGTCCATGAACCATTCGGATCCGCGAAGGCGAGCAGCCTTCACACTGATTGAGTTGCTTGTCGTGATCGCAATAATCGCCATTCTGATCGGGCTTCTTTTGCCAGCTATTCAAAAAGTTCGTGAATCGATGCGCACAATGGAGTGCCGCAACAATCTGAAGCAAATCGGCCTGGCCTGGCACAATCATCACGACACGTTCAAGTATTTCCCATCGGGCGGCGGCGGGTGGTGGGTCGATCGCAGCACGCGAAATGCTAACGGCGCTCCGGCCGATTTTCGCAGCCAAGATTGGGGCTGGATGTACCAGATTCTGCCGTTCATTGAACAGCAGGCGGTGTACAATCAACCCGCCGCGAACGACAACGTCGTTGCTGCCACGCCTATCAAGGTGTACCTTTGCCCCGGCGTTCGCTCGGTCCAAACCGTCACCGGCTACGGCGGCTACTGCAACGTGCGCGCCATGAACGATTATGCCGCCAACGGCGGAAGCAATGGACGCTCCGGCTCCATGGACTCTGGCAACAACAGCTTCGACGGCCCCATTGTCCCCTCAACCTCGCTCAGCCGCAACATGCGCCGCATGAACGACATTGCCGATGGCCTCTCCAACTCGATCATGGTCGGCGAGAAATATATCAGTTCCAACGCTCAAGCCGGCCGTTTCGATTGCAATAACGACCAGGGTTACACGGATGGCTGGGACAACGATGCCATCGTTTTTGCTCAAGGGGACCGCAACTGGGGGCTCACCCGGCCTTCCGCGGTTCCGAAACCCTATGACCTGCGTCCGGGCAACTCGACCTGCGGCGGATGGTTCGGGTCCAGCCACCTCGTTTGCAACTTCGTGTGGTGCGACGGCGCCGTCCGCGGCGTGGCGTTCGACGTCAACGCCGCCAATTTCCTCAGCATGTGCAGCATCAACGATGGAAGGTCGTTCCCAATGCCCGATTAGCGACGCCAGATCGCAACATCTCGCGCACAGGCCGGGGGCAACCTCCGGCCTGTGTTGTTTTCAGATAACCAGTCGGAGACCCCAATGCCGACCAATCCGTTAACCGGCATTCGCGTTCTCGATGCGTCGCGCGTCCTGGCCGGCCCGTTCTGCGGGCAGATTCTCGGCGATCTCGGCGCCGAGGTCATCAAAGTCGAACGCCCCGGCGCCGGCGATGAAACGCGCGGCTGGGGGCCCCCGTTCGCCGGTGATCTCAGTGCCTATTACCTCTCATGCAATCGCAACAAAAAGGGGATCGCTCTCGATCTTGGGCAGCCCGAAGGGCTCCAAATCTTTTACGCACTAGCCAAAAAGAGCGATATCCTCTTGGAGAACTTTCGGGCATCCAGCGCCGACAAGCTCGGCGTCAGTCCCGCGAAGTTGCATGGCCAGAATCCGAGTCTCATCGTCTGTTCGATCTCCGGATTCGGCAGAGACGGGCCGTGGAACGACCTGCCGGGATACGACTTTGCGATCCAGGCGTTGAGCGGGTTGATGGCCATCACGGGGCCGGTCGACGGGCCCCCCAGCAAGGTCGGCGTCGCCGTCACCGATGTGCTGACCGGTCTGTATGCGGCCGTCGCCGTTCTTGCGTGTTTGCGTGCCCGCGAGCAGTCTGGGCATGGCTATGCAATCGACCTTGCTCTGCTCGACTGCGCCATCGCCTCCCAGGTCAATGTCGTGCAGGCATACTTGACCAGTGGCGTCATGCCCGCGCGGCAAGGCAACGCTCATCTTCAAATCGTTCCGTACCAGGCATTCCAAACGGCCGACGAATGGCTGATCCTTGCGGTGGGCAACGATGGACAATGGCAACGCTTCTGCCGCGCCGCCGAGCGCCACGATCTCGCCGCCGATCCGCGCTTCGCGACCAACACCCAGCGCGTGGAACAGCGCGGCATCCTGGTCCCTGTTGTAGAAGCCTTGATGCGCTCGCGAACCTGTGCCGACTGGCAAGAGCGGCTGCGTCAAGCCGAAGTGCCTTTCGCGCCGGTGCTCGCGTATCCGGAGCTTTTCGCCCTGGATCAAGTCGCGGCGCGCGGCATGAAACTCACGGTACACGACACGCACGGCAAGCTAGTCGACCTGGCGGGGTTGCCGATCCATATCGACGGTCAACCCTCAACCGCGTCGACGATGCCGCCTCGGCTTGGGGAACATACGGACGAAGTGTTGCGGGACGTGCTGGGTCTGGACAATGAGCAACTAAAGCAGCTGCGAAAGCGGAATGTGATTTGATCGTGCAGACGTTATTCGTTTAGCGCTCGCATCGCGCCCCGCGAACGCTAAACGAATCTAACGTACTGCGTGTCACTTGATCGGCACTTCGTAGACGATCGCTCCCAACAGGGCGCCTTCCTTCTTGCCGTGGCATGCAGCGCATTGCTTCAGCACGACCGGAACGATCGTACCGACGCGCAGCACGTACTTGCCATCGACCTGGCCGACTTCCTCATAATAGGCTTTCCCGTCCTTCATCTGCTCGACCACTTTCTTTTCGAAGTCGGTCTTGGCGACGTTGGCCTTGTTCTTCGGTTTGCCCGTGGCGTCGATCAGGCGCGCGGTGTGATAGCCCTTCTTGTGCATCGCCTCGAAAACGTCTTTGGCGACGGAGGCGGCCGGCGTGCTGGCTTGGCCTTCGATGTAGTTATTCGTGATGCTGACCACGGCCGTCTTGTACAAGTCATCCAGCATCTTGACCTGCTCGCGCGTGCGCTCCAGGGCGGCCTTGTCCGGCCCCTTCTTGTCACGCGCCGGCGCGATCCCGTTTGCCACGAAAACGGCGACCGCGGCGACCATCATCCCCACCGGAATCCATCGCGAAAATCGGCTCATCGCAATCTCCTTGCAAAAAAGAAACGGCCAATATGGATATTTATATCCAATTTAGCCGCCTGACAAGGGCCGCCGTAACAATTCGTGCAGAGTTCCGCGACATGGGACGTTCGTGTTCGCTGTCATCTAACAAAAAAGCGTCCACGCCGTTACGCGCGAACGCTTTTTGTGAGTGAGCCCGGCGCCAGACGCCGAGCCTTGGGCCGTTACTCCTCGCGACCGCGCTGCGGCAGTGGTGGCATGGGACCCAGATGTCTGTAAAATTACGTCACGCCCGTTTCCTCTTTCGTGAGCGACGCATGGACGACGCCAATCATAAGCATGCCAAGGTCTGGCATTTGGTGCCGCACGACGCCTCGGCTATCGACCGTATGAGCCGATCGCTCAAGTTGTCGCCGATTGTGGCCCAACTCTTGCTCAATCGTCAGCAAGCCGAGTTGCCGCAGGCCGAGCGTTTTCTTGCGTCGCCGTTGACTGGATTGCTGGAGCCGGAGCTTCTGCCCGGCGTGCCGACCGCGGTCGAACGCATCCTGGCCGCGATTGCCCAGAATAAGAAAATTTGCATCTATGGCGACTACGATGTCGACGGCGTCACCGCGACGGCGATTCTGCTGCGCTGTCTGCATCTGCTTCAAGCCAGGGTCGACTTTCATGTGCCGCACCGCCTCGAAGACGGCTACGGCCTGAACAAAGAAACGTTGCAAAAGCTCGCGACCGAGCAGGGAGTCAACCTGATCGTCACGGTCGATTGCGGCATCGCCAGCGTCGACGAGGCGGCGGAGGCGGACCGGCTCGGCATGGAACTGATCATCACCGATCACCATGAGCCGAAGGAGACGTTGCCCGCCGCGTCCGCGCTGGTGCATCCGCGGCTGCCGGGGACAGCGTATCCGTTCGGCGGATTGTCGGGCGCCGGGGTGGCGTTCAAGTTGGCCTGGGCGCTGTGCAAGAAGCACAGCGGTAGCGCCAAGGTCACGCCGGTCCTGCGTGAGTTCTTGCTCGACGCCATCATGCTGGCCGCGCTCGGCACGGTGGCGGACGTCGTGCCTTTGTTCGAGGAAAATCGCATCTTCGTTCGGCATGGTCTGGCTCGGTTGCGGGCGAAACCGATCCTGGGGCTGCAACTTTTGCTGCGTTGCGCCAAGCTCGAAAAGAAAGAGAACGTGGGGGCGGTCGACATCGGCTACGCGCTGGCGCCGCGCATCAACGCCGCCGGCCGGCTCGGCACGGCCCGCTTGGCGGTCGAGTTGTTGACGACGAGCTCGGAAGAACGGGCCATGGTGCTCGCCGACTATTTAGAACGGCAGAACAAAGAACGTCAGACGATGGAACGCCGCATCTTGCACGAAGCGCGTGAGCAGGCGGCGCGTCATCTGCACGCACCGGCGCTCGTGCTCGCCAGTGCCGATTGGCATCCGGGGCTGCTGGGTATCGTCGCGAGCCGTCTGGTCGATCAATATGCGCGTCCGGTACTGATGATCGCGGTGCGTGATGGGCAGCCGCACGCACAGGGATCAGGCCGCTCGGTTCCAGGCTTCATGCTGCACGAGGCTTTGCAGGCGTGTACCAGCGATCTGGTCGGTCATGGCGGCCATGCGACCGCGGCGGGCTTTCGCATCCTGCCCGAATCGATTGACATTTTTCGCGAGAATTTCTGTGCCTTCGTGGCGCGGCAGCGAGGCGCCGAGCCGCAGCCGCTTCGGCTCACGCTCGATGCCGAGGTTCCGCTGTCGGCGTTGACCACGGGGATGATGCAGGGGATCGAGCAGTTGGAGCCCTACGGCGCCGGCAACCCGCCTCCCTTGTTGCTGGCGGATCGGCTTCAGGTCGTCGGAGCGCCGAAGAAGGTCGGCGAGGGCGAACGGCATCTGGCGTTTCGCGTCAAGCAGAACGGCAAGGAGGTCCGCGCCATCGCCTTCGCCATGGGCGAGCGCTGCGACGAGTTGATGTCACAGGGCGGCGTGTGCTGTCTCGCGTTCACGCCACGCTGGAACGAATGGAACGGCTACAAGTCGGTCGAGATCGAGGTGAAGGATTTTCAAGCGGGCCCGCAAGCGAAGCTGGGGTAGCGTGGCACTCCGATCCCCGGGGTCGGATTACCTCACCCCGGGACTTCTGGGTCTACTTGCTTCACTATCGGTTTTGCCTAAATTCGCCTCTGGAACTTTGCCCACCACATTCACGGAGAAACCAACCATGCCAGCTGGACGAGGGCGGATTTTTGACGATATCACCCAGACCATCGGCAACACGCCGCTCATCAAGTTGCGCCGCGTCGTCGGCAACGCCAAGGCGACCGTTGTGGCCAAGATGGAGAACTTCAACCCGCTCTGGTCCGTCAAGGATCGCATCGGCGTCGCCATGATCGACGCCGGCGAGAAATCGGGCAAGATCACCAAAGACACCGTCATCATCGAACCGACGAGCGGAAACACCGGCATCGGCCTGGCGTTCACCTGCGCCGCCCGTGACTACAAGCTCATCGTCACCATGCCCGAATCGATGTCCCTCGAACGCCGACGGCTCCTCAAGGCGTTCGGCGCAGAGATCGTGCTCACACCACGCGAACGCGGCATGACCGGGGCCATCGAAAAAGCCAATGAACTCCTCAAGCAATACCCGAAGTCGTTCATGCCGCAACAGTTCGAGAACCCGGCCAATCCGGAAATCCATCGCAAGACGACGGCGGAGGAAATTTGGAACGACACCGAAGGCAAGGTCGATATTCTCGTCTCCGGAGTCGGCACCGGCGGGACGATCACGGGCGTCAGCGAGGTCATCAAGCAGCGCAAGCCGAGTTTCAAGGCGATCGCGGTCGAGCCGGTGAACAGCCCGGTGATCACGCAGAAGCTCGCGGGGCAGACGATGACGCCGTCGCCGCACCGCATTCAAGGCATCGGCGCCGGCTTCATCCCCGGCGTGTTGAACACCAAGATCATCGATGAAGTCATCCAGGTCAAGGATGACGACGCGTTCGAGATGGCGCGACGCTTGGCCAAGGAAGAGGGGATGCTGTGCGGCATCAGCTGCGGCGCCGCGGCGTGGGCGGCCATCCAGGTCGCCAATCGCCCCGATAGCGCCGGCAAGCTGATCGTCGTCGTGCTCCCCGACTTGGGCGAACGGTATCTGTCGACGCCGTTGTTTCCCGAGTGATTGGATCGTAGGGACAAGCTGCCAGCTTGTTCCCCTTCGTATGCAGCAACCGTATGCTCATGGGACAAGCTGGCAGCTTGTCCCTACACATTTCGGTTTCCCCAATGGCAGTCAACTGCGATATCCTCATCGTCGGCGGCGGCGTCATGGGCACCAGCATCGCCTGGCATCTTGCCAAGCGCAAAGCAGGCCGCGTCGTCCTGTTGGAAAAGTCATACCTCGGCGCCGGATCATCGGGAAAATCCGGCGCGATCATCCGCCAGCATTACTCCAACAAGCTCACCGCGACCATGGCCCAGAAAAGCCTGCGCGTCTTCGAGCAGTTCGACACCATCGTCGGCGGTCCTCCCGTCTTCTCCCGCACCGGCATGGTCCTCATCGTCAACGACAAGGACAAGCCGGGGCTCGACGCCAACATCAAGATGCAGCAAGATCTCGGCATCGACGTCCGCGCCATCCCGGCTCAGGCGCTTGCCGACATCGATCCCAACGCGCGATTGAAGGAGGACGAGCTTGCAGTCTTCGAAGCCGAAGCGGGATACGTCGAAGCCGTGCAGGTCGTCGCGTCCTTGGCGGAGTCGGCACGGCGCGAGGGGGCGGACATTCGGCTCGGCGTGACCGTCGAGAGCGTCGTCATCGAGAAGGACAAGATCGTCGGCGTCGACACGAATGAAGGCCGCTACAACTGCGGTAGTCTTGTGTTGGCAACCGGGCCGTGGGCAGCGCAGCTCGGCAAGGACATGGGCGTCAAGTTGCCGGTGCAAGCTTGTCGAACGCAGGTCGCTCTTTATCGTCGTCCAGCGGACTTCGGGCGGCGCTCGGCGGTCTATTGCGATTTCGTGCAGGGCATCTACTTCAAGCCGACGCACGGCGAGATGATCCACGCGGGGAGCTTGCAAGGCGAGGAGATCAGCCATCCAGTCGATCCCGATCAGTACAACGAAGCCGCCGACGGTGATTGGCTGCCAGTCGTGCGGCAGCGCTTAAGCCGACGCTATCCCGCCATGCATCGCGGCTATGGCCGAGGCGGGTTCGGCGCGCTTTACGCCATCACGCCGGACTGGCATCCGATCCTGGACAAGATTCCAGGAATCGAAGGCGCCTACTGCGCCGTTGGGTTCTCCGGCCACGGCTTCAAGATGTCCCCCATCGTCGGCCAACTCATGGCGGAACTCATCGTCGATGGCAAAGCCAACACGCTCGACATCGCCCCGCTGCGTTACACGCGCTTCGATGAGAATGACCCCGTCAAGACGCCGTATTCCTATGGCGTGATGGGGTAGTCGGAGGCCGCTGACGTCCCCCAGAACCGATACATTGCCTGGCGCGACTCGGTTTGCAATGTCGTTTCACTTGTATTCGCGATGCAAACGGATTACGATTTAAGGCAACCCCCTGTCCTTCACCAAGGGCCAAGCCATGAGCACCACGCGACGAACGTTTCTCACCTCCACGGCAGCATTGGCGGCGTCATCGGCCATCGCGGGCAATGCCCATGCGAGCGGCGGCGATGAACTAAAGGTCGGGCTTATCGGCTGCGGTGGACGCGGCCGGGGGGCGGCCTCGCAGGCGTTGCGAGCCGACCGGAACGTCAAGCTCTTCGCCATGGCCGACGCGTTTCCCGACAAGATCGAGGAAGCGATGAACTTCCTCAGCCTCGATCGCGAGATCGTCGGCAAGATCGATGTCCCACAAGCACGGCGATTCACCGGGTTCAACGCCTATCAGCAAGTCATTGCCTCGTGCGACGTCGTTCTCTTGTGCACGCCGCCACACTTTCGGCCCATGCATCTGGATGCGGCGGTACGTGCGAACAAGCACGTCTTCGCGGAGAAGCCGGCGGCTGTCGATGCCCCAGGTGTTCGTGCTGTCCTGGCGACGTGCGTCGAAGCCCGGCGTCGCAATCTATCAGTCGTCTCTGGCTTATGCTTGCGGCACGACAATGGCTTCAAGGACACGGTCGCTCGCATTCACGACGGCGCGGTCGGTCAGGTCGTCGCCATGCAGGCCAACGATCTGCGCGGCCCGATCTGGCGGCGCGAACGAACACCCGACATGTCCGAGATGACCTGGCAGATGCGCAACTGGTACTACTACACCTGGCTCTCGGGCGACTTTAACGTCGAACAGCACGTCCACTACCTCGACGTGTGTGCCTGGATCATGCGCGATACCTATCCGATTCGCTGCGTCGGCACAGGAGGCCGGCAGGTCCGCACGAGTGAAGAGTTCGGCCATATCTTCGACCACTTCAGCGTCGTTTATGAATATCCCAATGGCGTCAAGCTGTTCAGCCAGTGCCGACAGCAGACCGGCTGTGCCGGCGACATGAGCGGCCATGTGCTTGGCCAACACGGCAGCGCATTATTGACCGAACGGCGGCGCGGCTTGATCCTGCGCACCGGCAGCCGTGACCATGTCTACGACGGACCGACGAACAGCATGTATCAGACTGAGCACGACGTGTTGTTCGCCAGCATCCGCAACGGCCGGCCGATCAACGACGGCGAGTATATGGCGAAAAGTACGCTTATGGCGATCCAGGCCCGCATGGCGGCGTACACCGGTCAGGTCATCACGTGGGAGCAAGCGATGAATTCGCGCGAAACGCTCGAACCGGCCGCCTACACCTGGGACGCCGCCCCGCCTGCGGCGAACGTGGCGCGGCCCGGTGTCACGCGGTTTCAATAACCGCTGGCGGCTTTGCGCTCGCCCGGCGCCATGCGAGCGCGAAGCGGCAAGCGGCCCTATAATGTCCGCATGGCGAAGAAGATCTATCCTGGCGCCGCGTTCGAGCCTTGCGACAACGAGGCGCTGCCATTTCATTTCGATCTCTTCGCGCAAATATCATTGCTCGCGCCGCTTCCCGTCAAAGCAAAAGAGAATTTAGAGAAATGCCCCGGCGCCATGCGACTGCGCCATTTCAAGCGAGGTGATCTCATCTGCCGGCAAGGTGAAGAAGACTGCACCGCGTTTTTCATTCTCAAAACGGAAGACCTCGAAACGCTTCGGCAATACCCTGCCAAGCGAGCTGTCTTGGCAGCGGACGAACAGACTGCAGCCCAGAAGAAACTCCGCGATCTGGAGGCCGTCGAAGCCAAGGCCATCGCCGACGGAAAGCCGAAGGACGCGGAGAGAGCCCAAAAGCAGATGGCCGATCTGCGCGAGAAGATGGTGGCGTTGGAGGAAGAGATCGCTGCGCTTCCTCGTTTGGGCGAGCGAGTCCGCGCCCTGAACGTGGCCCCAGAGCAGATGGCGCTGGTCGATTCCAACGACCCTGATGATGCGCTCGCAAAGATCCTGGCTGCATTGCGTGACGGCGACATCGCAAACAAGGGTCTCGAGCAACTCGAGCAGCAGGCCACAACCGCAGGCGATCAAGCGAAGGCGAGCGAGTTCCGCCGGCTGCGATTGGCGGACGTGCGCGGCAAGCGAGCCAGCGCGGAGGGCATGGCCGACGTTGACGTCGCCAAAAAGTTGCGCGATTCCGCCCTCGCATCCGATCTGCGTGCTGCCGCCACAGTCTACCTTGGAGAGCCGCCACGGACGTCCGTGCCGCGTGGCGGGTGGCTCAATTGGTTGCCCCAGTTCTTTGCTCAAGAACGCGACGAATCGTTCAATGCTCCAGCGAGTCTCCCATTCGACGGCCCGACCGAAGTAAGCTCCCGCACACGCCAGGCGACGCTCTACGAAGGAGAACTGTTCGGCGAGATGGCGTGCCTGAATCGTTCGCCGCGCTCGGCCACGGTGGCCGCCGCGCGTGATTGCTATGTTCTCGAAATGTTGAGTAACATCCTTACGGAGATCGACAAGGATCCTGGCTATCAGCGCGAACGCACTCGCGTCTATGAGGAACGCGTGCTCGATTTGCAACTACGCAGTCTGTCGATCTTCGCCGACCTTACTGACGGGCAATTCGCTCGCGCTTCCTTGGAAATCCGCGGCCGGCTTAAGTTGCGCACGTCGAAGTCCGGCGAGGTCATTTGCGACGAGCACGAGAAAAGCGACAACGTCTACCTCGTCCGAGGCGGGCTGGTCCAGGTCAAGAAGAATGTGTCGTCGCTCCTAAGCGTTGCCGACGTCATCGACTGGAGCGCTTTCATCGCGAGCCTGCGCGGGGATGGACCCACGGCCGCACTGCGAACGCTGCTGCCCGCGCCGGCCCGTACTATCCTGGAGGCGAGCGCCGAGCCTTCGGCAAGTGATCGCGTGGAGTTGATCAACGGCATTAACGAATTGATAAAGAACCCCGCAATCTCCGCGATGGCGGACTTCAAGGATCTCATCGCACGAGCATTGCTTCACGAGCGTGTGCGTGGATACACTTCGTATCATCCGCCGCGGCAGTTCGATCCTAAGGAGCTGGACGAGGTCGTTCGTTCCGCGTCGGTGCGCGAGGAGAAAAAGCAAGCAACCGCCAAGGCCGAGAAGTGGTCCGACTCGGACGTGCGGCGCTTCAATCGCCTGCTTCTGGAGGAAGTCGCCCCCAAGGGCCTGCGGCGTCTAACTCGCGCAGCCGGGCCGGATGCAACGCTGACGTACCTTTCGCGCGGCGAATTCATTGGCGAGATCGGCGTGTGCAAAGGACAACCGCGCAGTTCGACGTGCATCGCCTTCGGCCAGCCGCGCAGTCCGAAGGATGAAGATCTCGGAGAGGTCGAATTGGTCCAGATACCAGGCGACGTTTTCCTGCACCTGATGGACCTCTTTCCCGCCATCAAGGATCGCGTGGAGGCTGAGATCGCCCGAAGGCAGAAGCGCGATGTAGAACGGGCTCATGCGGAACGCATGGCCGTCGACGCCACGCCGTCGGCGCGCGAGGCCGAAAAGCTCGGCCTCGTCCAGGGACAGAAGCTGATGCTCATCGACATGGAGCGTTGCACGATGTGCATGGAGTGCGTCAAAGGTTGCGTCGATTCGCACACGGATGGCCGAAGCCGGCTTTTCTTGGTGGGCCATCGCTTTGAAAAATACATGGTGCCGATCACCTGCCGATCGTGCCTCGATCCGGTGTGCATGATCGGCTGCCCGGTGCGCTCGATTCAAAGGGGCGATAATCACGAGATGGTGATCAAGGACTGGTGCGTCGGTTGTCGCGTCTGCGCGAAGAACTGCCCATATGACGCGATCAAGATGCACGATTTGCCTGCCGCCGCGGCGGGAGAAACGGCGCCATTTCGGATTCGGGAGGAAGTGGCTGCGGTGTGTGATCTGTGCAGTTCATTGCCGGACCAAATGCCACGTTGCGTGTATTCCTGTCCGCATGATGCGGCGATGCGCGTGAACGCCCGGTTGGAGTTGCCGGTGGTGTGACCGGCGCTAGCGGCTTCGCGCTCGCCGGGCGCCGAGTAACCGCGACGTCCAAAGAGGTATCGTAGGGTGCGTGCAACGCACCCTACTGCAGGCTTGCGCGCCGTGAGCTAGCGTTCGCGAAAGTCGCAAGCGGAGTCGGAGACGATTTTGTGAAGATCACGCTCCTGCCGTCAAATACCGGTCCGAATGCGATTGCATCGCGCCAGTACGCCACGTCGTTTTTGATCAACAATCATGTGGCGATCGATGCCGGTTCGCTTGGCTATTGGCGTAGCCCCGCGGAGCAGGCGGCGGTTCGGCACTTGTTCATCTCGCACACACACATGGACCACGTAGCGTCGTTGCCGATCTTTTTGGAGAACGTCATCGGTCTTGCGGATTCGCCGGTGGTGGCTTACGCTAGCGCTGCCGTGCAGGAGTGCCTCCGCGGCGATATGTTCGCGGGCCGCCTTTGGGCGAATTTTCTCGAACTAACGCATGACGGAAAACCGTTCGTTATCCTGCGAACGCTGGAAAGCGGGCAGAGCGTCGAGGTGGAAGGATTGCGCATCACCGCCGTTGCTGTCAACCACACCGTGCCGACGGTTGGGTACATAATCGAGGAACCCGGCGCCACGGTCGTGATTCCCTCGGACACAGGGCCGACCGAAGAGATATGGCAACGGGCTGGCAGACTCCAAAACCTGAAGGCCGTTTTCCTGGAGGCGACGTTCCCGAATGCGCTGGCGCCGCTTGCCGATATTACACGGCATCTGACGCCGAGCACGTTCGTGAGCCAGATGCAAAAGCTACCGCCGTCGGTGCGGTTCCTGGCCGTGCACCTCAAAGCGAATTGCGCCGAAGAGGTGGCCGCTGAGCTATTGGGCTATGGCCTGCCAAACCTTGAAATCGCCACATTCGGCACAGCTTACGAGTTTTGATGACGTGCCCGCAGCATCGAAGTGCGTCGCCGGCGTTTTTGCTTGACAGGTCGCCCGCCTACGGTGAAGATTCGAAGTGTGACTTCAGAGCCTGAAGCGTAAGCGAAGATGAATGTTCACATCGTGCAACCATCGGCATGGATTATCGCAGCGGCTGGCATGGTCTGGCTGACCCTGTCGTGGCCGGCGTCGTCCACTCCGATTCTACTGCGAACAGCCGAGGCGAAACAGCCGACGCCGGCATTCGTCGGGGCCGGTTCGTGCGCCGCCTCGGCGTGTCACAATGCCAACTTCGCCCACGGCGATCGGAGCAGCGAGTATACCCATTGGATCACGCGCGATCGCCATGCCAAAGCGTTTGAGATTCTTTTCGACGAACGATCGCGCGCCATCCAAAAAAATCTCGGCCAGTCGACGCCGGCCACCAACGACGCTCGCTGCCTGAAGTGTCATGTTACGCCCGAGTGGGAACCGGCCATCGAGGTGAAAACGCCGCACCTGCGGAGCGACGGCGTCAGTTGTGAGAGCTGTCACGGGCCCGCCGGCGGTTGGCTGCAGCATCACCATCTCGCAAGCTGGCGGACTCTTTCGGCGGCTGAAAAAAGACGCCGCGGCATGCGCGACACAGAAACGATCTCCGGACGTGCTCAATTGTGTGCGACATGTCATGTGGGATCGCCGGGTCTGGAGGTCGATCACGACCTGATCGCGGCCGGGCATCCGCGGCTGGCCTTTGAGTTCACGGCCTACCATGCGTCGATGCCCAGGCATTGGCCTGACGTGAAGGATCGTGATGCAGGGGCGCACCGGCGAGGGCGGGCGGACTTTGAGGCCAGGGCATGGGTCATCGGTCAACTCGCCTCGGCGCACGCGGCGCTTCAGTTGCTCGCCGATCGCGCCGGCGACAGGAAAAATTCGTGGCCTGATTTCGCTCGCCAGGACTGCGCCGCGTGCCATCATACGTTGCGTGTTCCGAGCGTCTGGCAGCCGCGACCCGGAAAGATCGGCGATGCCCGCTGGAGTGAATGGGAGTTGGCCCTCGTGCCGCGTGCCTTGCAAGCGTGCGGGGTAGAAATGACCGTGCTCAATGAATTCCAGGCGGCGAGGGCTTCGGGTTGGCGTGATCGAGGCAAAGCGGCGGCGGCGGCGCGAATCGCGGCAGACTCCTTGAAACGCCTCCTCGACGCCGACAGTCCGATCCGCGACAATCTCGGTGTGGACTTCGTGCGCGGTATCCTCATCAACGAGACGGTCTCCACCGAATCGAATCGCGATCGCGCAATCCAGGCCGCGCTCGCGTTACGAGCGCTGGAGCGATCGCATGCGGACCGAAAGCTGCCGTTGCCAGGCACGTTTCGGCAGGCGATAACAGACTTCACGCGGTCGGTGTCGTGGTCGCCCGAACTCGATCCGCCGACCATCCGCCGCCGCTTTCCGTAGTCCCGTCTGCAAAGGACCAAGCTCATGAATGGCATTTCGATGCGTTCGACGATCGTAATCTTGTTGACGAGCGCCGCCGCCGCCGTGGTCGGCCTTGGCGGCTCGTCGCCTCTGCCGAGCGTTCACGCCGCCCAGGACAAGAACGCGCCGAAGCCGACCAAGATGTACTACGGCACGCTCGCCTGCAGCAACGCGGGCTGTCACGACAATCCGGCCAATCCCAATCAAAAAGACATCATCCTCTGCAACTACGACGAAGTTCGCATCTGGTCGACGCAGGACAAGCATCGCATCGCCAACAAGGTTCTCACCAGCGAGCGCGGCAAGCAGATGGCCAAGCTGCTCGACATCAAGGGGGACATCACCAAGGAGCCGGCGTGCGTGAGCTGCCACGGCGTCCTTGTCGAAAACGAGAAGCTGATTCACAAGCCGAGCTTTAGCCTTGACGAAGGCGTCAGTTGCGGCGCCTGTCACGGCATGAACAAGGAGTGGGTCGCCAAGCATTCCGACTTCCTCGAACGCGAGACCTGGCGAGCGATGAGTCGCAAGGTGAAAGAAGAGCATTACGGCATGAACGACCTGTGGGATCCCGAGAAGCGAGCGGGGTTGTGTGTGTCGTGCCACGTCGGCAATGCGGCGGAAGGCAAGGTCGTGACGCACACGATGTACGCCGCCGGCCATCCGCCGCTGCCGGGCGTCGAGATCGCGTCGTTCAGCGATGCGATGCCTCGTCACTGGAAGTATCTGTCGGAAAAATCGCCGAAAGTGCAGAAGATTTTGGAGTACGATCCGACCATGGCGGAGCTGGAGCGAACCCAGCTTGTCGTGGTCTCCGCGCTGGTGTCGTTGCGGGAATCGATGAATCTATTGGCAGCCCAGGCTGACGTCGGCGCTATGCCAGAGAAAGGCGAAGGTTGGCCGGAGTTCGCGCAGTTCGATTGCTACGCCTGCCACCACGATCTGAAAGCCAAGAGTTGGCGGCAGGCGCGTGGCTACGCAGGCAAGCCGGGCCGGCCCGACATGCGTCCCTGGCCGACGGTGCTCGCGCCGTTGGCGATCCTGCATGCCGCAAAGGGGGCGCCGGACGCCGAGAAGAAGCTCGCCAAGGAATTTCGCGACAAAGCCAAGGACCTGAGCGAAGCGTTCACCGCACAACCGTTCGGCGAGCCCAAGGCGGTCGCCAAGGCTGCTCGATCGGCCTCGCAGTGGGCCGATGGTCTGCTCAAGGAGCTTCGCAGCGTGCGTTTCGATCGACCAGCCGCGCAGCGTCTCCTCGGCGGCATGGGCAAGGAGTCGAAGGCTCGCCTCCTTGACTTCGATTCCGCACGACAATTCGGCTGGGCCTTCCGCTCGATCCAGGCCGAGCTCGATCCGCAATCGCTGAAGGAATCGGAGACCGCCAAGCTGCTCAAAGACTTCGAAGATCAACTCAAGCTCGATCTTCCCAAAGGCCAGGTCGAGATCGGCAACGACTATCTGAAAGAAGCTCTCGATCGGCTCAACAACTTTGAGCCGGAACTCTTCCATCAGCGCTTTGATCAGTTGCTCAGGAAGGCTGAGCGCAAGGCAAAGTAGACGTGATCGGTTACCGCCGTAGCATGAATTCTTTGCTGTTGACCAAGCCCCATAGCAAGTCTTCGACCGCGGCGCGGCGATGTCGCGCGGCGTCGAGGCGTGCGGTCAGGGCCGAGCGCTCGCGGTCGCTGGGAGATCGGCTCAACGTCGCGAGGAACAACTCGTCGACGATCTCCGGGTTGTTCTTGCCGGCCTTGAGCAGCTTGCCGATGCGATTATCCGGCGTCTTCAATCCGCTGTCGAGTAGGTTTCCCGCGATGAGCTGCAAGGCTTGGGCGAGCGTCGTGTTGTCGGAGCGTTCGCAACTGCACGCCAAGAGACGCTCCGGTTTGCCGAACTGGCGGAGGAATTTCGTGCCAGGCTCGCTCGATCCCTTGCGTTGCAGCCCCGGCAGGCTCGGCAACTGAGCGGCGCGCGTTCCTTCCGGGTAGCCATCGAATCTCGCCGGCACGCCGACCGCGTGGCTGATCGCGTCGAGCAGCGTCTCGGCCGGCAAGCCGCGCACGATCGTGTGCGAGAAGTTCGTTTCGTCGTCCCGATTGGTTGTACTTGGATTTGCCGACAGTTGATAGGTTCGCGACAGCATGATCGTTTTGATCAGGAGCTTCTGATCGAACTTGTGCTCGGCAAAGTCTTTCGCCAGCGTGTCCAGGAGCGAAGCGTTCACAGGCGGATTCGATTGGCGGAAATCGTCTTCCGGATCGACGATGCCTCGGCCCATCAAGTGAAACCAGATGCGATTGGCTTGCGTGCGGGCAAAATACGGATTCCCCGCGTCGCCCACCCAGTCGGCCAGCTTGAGCAAGCGATCGTCCTTGGCGCTCGCCTTGAGGACGTCGCCGCCCAGATACTTTGGCGTCAGCACTTGGCCGCCGGAGGGATGCTTGACTTCGCCGCTGTCGTTCATGAAGACAATCTGATCGCCGACAAACTCATGCTTGTCGAGCTTGTCTTTGCGTGCGTTGTCCACGATCTTGTAATCGACGCGAGCGAAGAACGCCGCCAACTGGTGATACTCATTTTGCGTGATCTGGTTAAACGGATGGTTGTGGCATTTGGCGCACTGCATGCGAATGCCGAGGAAGACCTGGGCGAACGCCTCGGCCCGAACCTGCGGATCGCGCAGGGCACGGTAGTAGTTAGCGGCCGGCGATTTGTACGTGCTGCCCCGGCTCGCGACAAGCTCCCGCGCGAACTCGTTCAGCGGCTTGTTGTCGGCAATGCTTTTGCGAATCCAGCCATGAAACGCCTTGACACCGGTCTTGTCGAGCTGCTTTTCCTCCACCTTCAGGAGATCGGCCCATTTCAAGGCCCAGACGTCGGCGAACTCCGGGCGATTCATTAGCGTGTCGATCAACTTGGCCCGCCTGTCTTGCGCATGTTCCGCGCGGAACATGCGCACGTCTTCGGGCGTCGGCGGCAGGCCGATCAGGTCGAGATGGGCTCGGCGCAAGAACTCAACATCGCTGCATAGCTCCGATGGATTCATACGCAGTTTTTCGAGCCGGGCGAAAACGTGCGTGTCGATGTAATTGTGCGCGGCCGGCTTGGCCCAGACGAAATCTTTGCGCTCCGGCACGAACGCCAAGAGCGCTGTCGCCTGCTGATCAAGATAGCGCACGACGATGGTGGTCTCGCCCGGCTCGGTGCTTTTGACGTAGCCGAAACGCGACACGTCGATCTTGGGGTTGGTCGACTCGAAAACCGCCAGCGACGAGACGTCCTTGGTCCGACCATTGGAAAAGGTGGCGCGAACCTGCAGGTGGATCACGTTCGTTGGCTGGATGATGTACTTTTCATTCGGCGTCACGGTGAGGTTGCGCAACGCCGGCGTGCCGGGCAGGTCCAGAGGTGCGCCGGCGGCGAGCCAGGCGCGGAGGATGCGATGCTCGTTGCTGCCGACGCCGAAGCGCACGCCGCCTTCGTGGGCGACCTGTCCGGTCGCCTTGAGCAGGAGCAGGCTCGCATCGGGGTCGTGTGTGTTGGCGCGTCGGCCGAGCACGGCGCGCGTCAACGCTTCGCGGTCGAGGTCGGGGTCCTGCCCCCGCAACGACAACTTCAGGCCGCCGCGCCCGTTGAGGTTGCCGTGACAGATGCCCTGGTTGCATCCCGCCCGCGAAAGGACCGCCATCACGTCATTGCGGAAGCTGATAGTCTCCTGCGTGAACACAGGACGTCCGACGGCAAAAAGGACCGTAACAAGTACAAAGCGGAAGAATGACGATTTCATGGTTGGAATCGGCTGCTACGCCGCAAGCGGCGCTCAAAACGGAATCTCTTGATCGCGATGCTTCTGGCGAGATGTGCCGAAACCCATCGCGCCAGGGCGGTCGAATTCTTTGCTATTGGGCTGATGATCGTCGAGACCGCGCAGCAAGGTAACCGTCTCTTCGAGGTTGTTGCCCAGACACGCCACACTGATGACCAACTCTGCCAAGGCCGCGAACGAGAGGCCTTCGGTCAGGTCAACCCAGCGCGTCAGTTGGCCGGTGGTAACGAGGTCGGGCAATTTCTTGCGGAAATAGGCCTCGCGAATCGATGCGCTCGGTGTCTCGATTTTGATGATCCGATCGAAACGGCGGGGCCGCGACACAATGCGGCGATCGAGGCGCTCCGGATAGTTCGTCGTGGCGATGTTGATCACTTTGTTGATCTGGTGAGACCCGTCGAGCCATTGCAAAAGCTCGCTGTCGCCATGAATCTCGATGACGGCATCGATGTCTTCGAACAGGCATATCACCGGGCGGTCCGGCTCGATCTTGCGAAAGACTTCCATGGCGCGCGTCAAGAATCCGGGATGCTCGCAGAAGACCGCGACATGCCCGCCGCGCACGATGCGATGCACAACCTGATGAACGACGGAACTCTTGCCCGATCCCTGCGGCCCATAGAGCAAGTAGCCGCGCCGATGGAGATATCCGTGTTTCTGAAAGAGCGTGCCAAGGTCCCAGAAATTTTCGATTTCGTGCAGAATCTTTGCCGGAAGACTATCGGCAAAGTCGATCAGGTCATCGACCTGCAAATCGCGGGTGATCAACTGCACGTCGCCGTACTGATTGAGCGTGCAGCCATAAGCGCCGGCGGGAAGACGCGCCGCGGTGTGGCCGCAGATTTCAAAAACACCGGACTGCACGATCTTCCATTGCACCGGCCGATTGCCTACTTCGGCCGCGTAGTATCCCGGCGGCTCATAATAGCGCTGATCGCCGTTCGTGCTGCTGGCGGCGGGCGGCTGCGTTCCAAAGTCGTTCAGGTTCATGGATCGGTCCGACGTATTTGGGCAAGCGGTTGAACATAGTATTATACGGTTTTTTCCCGGTGCAGGGTGCCGGACATTCATTCGTTTAGCGTTCGCCCGGCGCTCTGCGAGCGCTAAGCGTAAACCAATGCATCGTCCCAGGGCCACAATGGGCGCGGGATGCGCTGAAACGGAATCCGCCAAAAGTCGCTCGGAGCGCAGCCGGGCGCGCGGGCGACGAGAATCTGTTTGGCCCGGTCGGCGTAAGCGGCACGGAAGCCGCACGGGCTCTTGGCGATTAACACGGAGGCGGCGAATGGATCGAGACCAGCCGTCTGAAAAAGCTGCGGCGCGAAATGCGGGCCGCTTCGCGATGTGACTACGATGTGGACGTTCTTTTGAGTCAGCACGGCCGATCGGCCCATGTCGATCGGCAGCTTCTCCGCCAGGTGGCCTGATAGGATAAATCTCGCATCGAAGATATTCGTAACCCGCACGGGCAATGTGATCGGCAGAAAATCACGCCGGTTGCGCGTGGCGCCAAGCGTGGCGGTCCACTCCGCTCCGATTCCGCGACGTTCCGCTTCGGCGACGGTTTCGGGCCCTACGAGCGTGACGATCGCGGGCCGAGGCCAATCGTACTTCACGAGTTCGCTCAGGAGAACAGTGCTGTCGCCGGTCGAACCGGAGGTGGTTGCGTCGGCGCTGTCGCTAATAACGGTGAGCGCCGACGGCTCAGCCTTGGCGTTTTTGTGCGCGACATGAACAGCGTCGGACGCGTCGACAAGATCGGGTAGATAATCGCGGCGATGCGTCCAGACCTCCGTTGCGAGGCTCGCACACGCTTGATCGCCCCATCCTCGCCACGATTCGCCGTCGACCACCACCAAAACGGAGCTGCCGAGATCGGGAATGTCAAGCCACGGCTGGACTGTCGCAAGCCCGGCACCAAGTACGTGACGATTTCGCTCCCAGCCCTCCAGCGTCTTGCGCACGCCGTAGCTGAAGCTGGTGGGATCCTGCGTGTTGGCACGCTCAGCCGGAACGACCATCGGCAACTTGCGGAAAGCCATGATCGGCTTGGCGTCCTCGAAGAGAATCCGCCGCAGCGCTCCGGCGCCGCGCCTTCCCGTGCCCATTACGTCGATATGCGGCGCCGTGTGATACAAGGTCAGCACGTCTGCGGAGTCAACCATCCGCTGTGTCACGTTGGCGTGCAGGTCGAGCGTGGCAACGATCGGGATCGTCGGCCCTACGTGTTCGCGAACGCGCTGTAAGAGATGTCCTTCGACATCGGGCTCGCACTCGGCCACCAGCGACCCGTGCAGCGCCAAGAGCACCGCGTCGATTCGGCCTGCCTTCGCCAGCGCGTCCATCATGCGGTCGATCAGAATCGCGAACGTCGCCGCATCGACCGGACCGCTCGGCCAGGCGGCGAAACGCATCAAGCCGACGATCTCCGTCGGCGTTGGCCAGGCGTGCAAGGATTGGATGAATCCGCCCAGTTCGTTGGTTTCGGCGAAGCGGGTGATCAGTTCGCCGCCCTGATAGATCCCGAACGCTTCGAAATCGCGCAGCGTGGTCGGCAGCGGGTTGAGCGTGTTCGATTCCTGCCACAGTTGTCCAATGGCGATCCGCATGGTGCAGTCCTTGTTCGTTTACGTTTAGCGCTCGCCCGGCGCCACGCGTTCGCAAAACGAAGATGCCAACGCAGTGTCCAAACGGTGAAGCACCTCCTGCACATCCGCTGTCGTCATGGCCGCGCAGAAGCCGTGGTGACACGCCGCGCCGCCGTAGTCGTGGAAGTAGACACCATGCTCGATCGCTGCCTTGATGAACGCCAACATGGATGCGCGTTGGTGCTGCACGGCGTCGCGATAGTTGTGCGCTGCGCCTTTCAAGCCGAAGTAGATGCCGAAGCGAGCACCGAGCCCTTGCACGTGAGCCGAGAGCGCGTGTTTGCCGAACAGATGCGTCAGGCCGTCGAAGAGCATGTGAGCGATGGCGTGAACATGAATGTAAAAATCCGGCTCGCGATAGGCGCGGATTGCCGCCAGCGCCGCCGCGACCACAACCGGATGACCGTTGTACGTGCCCGAATGCTGGCAATCGCCGATGGGCATGAGGCGATCCATGATGTCCTTGCGTCCGCCGAAGACACTCAGAGGATACCCGCCGCCGACCGCCTTGCCCAGGGTGCAGAGATCGGGCGTGACGCCCAGGTGTTCCTGTGCGCCACCGATGCCCATGCGAAAGGCGCTGAGCACTTCGTCGAAAATCAACAGGACATTGTGCCGCCAAGTCAATTCGCGCAACGCCGTCAAGAATTCGCGTGTCGGCAGAATGCAGCCGGCGTTGTAGTAGATCGGTTCACCGATGACCGCTGCCAGTTGCTCGCCGTGATCGCGAAAGGCGCGTTCCAAGAGGTCGACCCGGTTGTACGGCACGATGATCACCTGCTCCTGCAAGCCCGGCGCGATGCCGGTCGAGCCCGGAAATGGGTTCGGCGTCTCGTCCGGGCCGAGTTGATCCGCGGGAGTGCCGATGGCGAACATCACCTGATCGTGGTAGCCGTGAAAGTTGCCCTCGAACTTGATAAGTTTCGATCGGCCCGTGAAGGCGCGGGCGAGCCGGATGCAGTGCATAGTCGCTTCGGTGCCGGAGCCGGTGAAACGAACGCGCTCGAGGCACGGGATCACTTCGCACAGCAACGCCGCCAGCTCGGCATGCTGTTCGTTCTCATAGGAACATGCTGCTCCGCGGTCGAGGGCTCGTTCGACCGCCCGACGAATGCGCGGATCGCCGTGGCCCAAGAGCGTCGCGCCGTGGCTGCAGCAGAGGTCGATGTACTCTTTGCCATCGAGGTCCCACAGCCGGCAACCGTCGGCGCGATCGAAGTACATGGCGTGTCCGACGGCCTTGTTGAGCCGAGTTGACGACGCCACGCCGCCGGCCAGCGATTGACACGCCCGCTGATACTGTTCGACTACGCGACTCACAACTGTCTCCTCAGGGGCAAATCGTTACGAGCCCGGAGCGCAAGCGACGGGCTCGTTGTGTGCTCGATGGTCATTATCGGATTCCCCGTAGACATTGACGACTTTCCCATTGACAGATTGGACAGAATAGAGGATATGGCGCGGAAATCGCGGGATAGGAACCATGTTGACCGCCGTCATGCGAATGTTGGCTTTCGCCGTGCTGCCGCTCGCGCTTACCGGTTGCCGTATCACCGATTGGCGGCTTTGGCACTGCGACGAACGGGCCGATGGCGGCTATGACGTTGTTCAGATACGTGATATTCCGTATCACGGCGGGAACGACCATGACCGCCTGCGCCATCGACTCGACCTGTTCGCGCCGAAAGGCCAGAAGGACTGCCCGGTCGTCATGCTCGTGCACGGTGGCGCCTGGATTGTCGGCGACAATCGCTGCTGTGGACTCTACACGAGCGTCGGCGAATTTCTGGCCAGCCAGGGCTTCATCGTCGTGATGCCCAACTATCGCCTTTCCCCCACCGTCAAGCATCCCGAGCATGTGCGCGATGTCGCCCGCGCATTCGCCTGGAGCAAGAAAAATATCGGGGAGTTCGGTGGTCGCAGCGATTCCATCTCGCTTGTCGGGCACTCCGCCGGCGGCCATCTCGTCGCCCTGCTAGCGAGCGATGACAGATATCTCAAGGAACAAGGTTGTCGTCAGGCGGATATCGCGAAGGTCGTTACGATCAGCGGCGTGTTGCGCATTCCCGACGGCTCACCAGAGATTTTCCTCGGCGGCGTTTCACCGTTGTCGATCCGATGGGATTCGATCTTTCCGTTGCGCGGCGATGGCGCTCCCGCGAAGAGCGACGAGGCGCCAAGCCGTGGTTGGGCCGTCAACGTCAGTCTCGGCAGTTACATTTTCGGCGACGATCCGGAAGTTCGCCGGCTCGCGTCTGCAACGTCGCACGTCCGGCCCAACATGCCGCCATTCCTATTTATCACGGCCGACAAGGACTTGCCGATGCTCGGCCCGATGGCTGAGGAGATGCATCGCGTGATGCGACTGCACGGGTGCGACGCGAGGCTCCTGCACGTTCCGGGCCGCAATCACAATTCGGTCGTCTTCAGCGCGATCACGTTGCGCGACCCAGTGGCTCGAGCGATCGTCGATTTCTTGCGTGATAGCCGAATAACTAGCGTTTAGCCCCGCCTCGTCGAGGCGGGCGTTTTTGGCGTCCTCACGCCTCGACGCGGCGGGGCTAAACTTTGGACGCCAACGCGGTAGGATACCTCTAGCATTCTCGTGTCTGAGGGTATGGCCATGAGTCGCTGCGTTGTTGCCTTTGCCGTGTCGTTTTTGGTCCTCCAATCCAGCGTTGCCCATGAACCAGTTCGTGGCGCCATTGGCAAGAGTCTCGCGATCATGCAGAGCAGCGCGGCGGAGTATACGAAGCACCGAAAGTGTTTTTCGTGCCACAATCAAGCGTTGCCCGTGTTGGCGATTACCACGGCGAAGTCGCGTGGGATTGCCGTCGACGAGAAGGAACTCGAACGTCAGCTCAAGTTCACGGCCGATTTCTTGGCCAAGAATCGCGAGAACTACCAGATGGGAAAAGGGCAGGGGGGTCAGGTCGATACGGTCGGATATGCCCTGATGACGCTGCATGTTGGCGGGTGGAAGGGGGATGACACGACGGCCGCGGTGGTTGCGTATCTATTGCAGCGCGATGCCAAACGTGACAACTGGCTGCCCGTCTCGCAACGCCCGCCGTCGGAGGCGAGCCAGTTCACGACCACATTCCTGGCTCTGAATGCTCTCAAGAACTATGCCGATCCTGGCAAGCAGAAAGAAATCGACGAGCGTTTTGCGAAGGCGAAGAAGTGGCTTCTGGCGACCAAGGCAAAGGACACGGAAGACCGCGTTTTTCGCTTGTTCGGCCTGAAGGCAGTCCGCGCTGACAAGGAGGCAATCGCTTCGGCAAAAGACGAACTCGCCAAGAGCCAACGCGACGACGGCGGCTGGAGCCAACTGGAGAAGCTCGAAAGCGATGCCTACGCGACCGGCTCGGCGCTCGTAGCATTGCATCAGGCCGGCGGACTTGCGACCAAGGACGAGGTGTACCAGCGCGGCGCCAAGTTTCTTCTGAAGACGCAACTGGCGGATGGCTCGTGGCACGTCAAGTCGCGCAGCAAGCCGTTCCAGACCTACTTCGAGTCCGGCTTCCCGCACGGCAAGGATCAGTTCATCTCGAGCGCCGCGACGGGCTGGGCGACGATGGCGCTGACGCTGATGCTCGACAAGAGCCTGAAGCGTTAGCGAAGCACAACGCAACCCTTCGCTTACGCTTCAGGCTCTGACTATCAGCGCATGCCGCACGCACGTAGCAGGGCGTCCTGCACGGCCAGATCGTGGGCGAACGTGAAGTCGGGCGGCTTCTTGCCGCGCACGACGGCGGCGAACTCGCGCAGGTCGGAGATTTGCAGAGGGTTCGCCTCGAGGGTTAGCGCCTGCCAGTCAGCGTCGCCATTGTGAAATATCTCGATCGGCTGTACGTCTTTGTTCTTGAGATGCCCGCTGCCCAGATGCGGGATGACGATCGCGCCTTGTGTTCCGAAGACCTCGATGCGTCGGCCGTACGGTGCCACCTCCAGGGCCGGGACCTCGATCGACGCCCATGCGTTGGGGTACTCGAATACCGCCACTGCGTTGTCAATGAATTTCTTCGGCTGTCGGCGATGATGGTGGGCCAGGAACGGAGTGACGCGGCGGGGCGGGCCGAGCATTGCGATCATCATGTCGACGAGGTGGCCGGCCATTTCGAAAAAGATGCCTCCCTTGTAGCGCGATAGTTCATCGACAAACCGCGAATAGGACGCTAGGTCCTTGGGCAGGCGAGCACGAAAGTGATAGATGTCGCCCAGCTCGCCGGTGCGAACGCGCTGCAACATTTCTTGAATCGCGGACATATAGCGAAACAAGTAGATCATCTGAACGTGCAGCTTTTTCGTTTGAGCTAATCGCAGGAGGCGGCGGAAGCCAGCGAAGTCGTCGCCGGCTGGCTTCTCGAGCATCACCGGCTTGCCGTGCTCCAGCGCGATGCGAGCGAGCTGGACGTTCTCATACACGCGTCCCTCCACGACAATGCCGTCGAATTTCTCCCGGCACAGCGCTTCCGCCGATTCAAAAACGCGCATGGATCCAAGGAGCGGTGTCCATTGTTTGACGCGATCAGCTAGCACCGAGGGATCCCGGTCGTGGAAGCCGACGAGTGCGAATTCCTTGGGATGGTTCGCGACTTGCCGAACGATGCCGTGGGCGTGCACGTGCCACATGCCGAGCATGGCCAAGCGGAAAGGCATGAGATTCAGTCCTCATTGAGGCATCACGCTGTCGGCTTGATCGGCGCCGCTTCGAATTGGAAAAACTTGTCGAGCTTGGCAATCTGAAACGTCTTGAAGCACTGCGGGCCGAGGTTGCAGAAAACGAGCGTCCCGGACACGGCCTGGAGTTTCTTGAAGACGTGCACGAACTTGCCGAGGACATGGCTGGCGATGTACTCGACACCGGTGAAATCGAGGCGGAGATTTCGCCGGCGCAGATTGTCAACGAGGCTGCCGAGATGTTCGCCGATGGCGGCGATCAGTTGTTCGCCCATGAGCATTTTGTCGGTGAACTTGACGATGGTAATATCGCCGCGCTCTTCGACGACCAAGTGCCCCCGGTCTATTTCGGACATTCTGATTCTCCAGTCGGACATGAGAGGTTCACCTCATTGTAGGCAGCGCCGCTCCCGTCGCCAGCGCAGGCAGTGTTGGCGAATCCGACCGGGATAGTACATTTTCAAAACATTGTAAGCGTTCGAATCCGGCGTTCATGGGAGTATGAACCATTGGATACACGATTTGCAAACGGTTTCGATCACGCTCGGGCTCGGACGGCAATGATGCTCGATGCGAGTGTCACCAATCTGAATACGGGATCATTCGGGCCGTTGCCGAAGGTTGTCTTCGAACGCGTGATGGATCTGCGCCGGCGCTTGGCCGAGGAGCCGATGGACTTTCTGCTGCGCGAGATGCCGATTCATCTCTGGAAAGCACGTGAATCCCTGGCGAAGCTCCTCAACGGCGATCCCCGGCGGCTGATCTTCACGGCCAACGTGACGACATCGATTAACATGATCGCGTCGAGCGTGGTGTTGGCATCGCCGGGCGAAATCTTGCTGACCGATCATGAGTATGGCGCCATGCATTGGTGCTGGGAACGGGCGGCACAACGCTTGGGACTGACGGTGCGAACGTTTCCACTCCCGATCGCTGCGAAGCAGCCGTCCGAGATCGTGGAGGCGGCTTGTCGCGCCATGACGCCACGGACACGCTTGTTTTTTTTCAGTCACGTGTTGTCGCCGACGGGACTGGTGTTGCCCGCGAAAGAGCTGTGTGCGGCAGCGCGACGGCGCGGCATTCTGAGCGTCGTCGATGGAGCCCATGCGCCAGCGATGGTTCCGCTTGACTTGGCCGATATCGGCGCCGACTTCTACGGAGCGAACTGTCACAAATGGCTCCTTGCGCCGACCGGCTCGGGCTTTCTCTATTTTGGCGCTGGAAACGAAGATCGCCTCCAGCCTTTGCAAGTCAGCTGGGGTTGGCGGCGCGAACAGACGGCGCTCTTATCCTCCGGCGCCTGCTGTGGCTCCGGGCCGACAGCCGCTCACGATGAACGCGACGAAGCCGGTTCCACGCCGCGCATTCGCTTTTACGAGTTCGAGGGGACGCGCGATATCTGTCCGTGGTTAGCCGTCCCGACAGCAGTCGAGTTCCAGCGTACGCTAGGCTTCGATATCATCCGCGAACACAATGAGCGACTGGTACATATCGTGCGTGAGCGGTTCGCACGCCTTCCCGGGTTGACGCCGGCCACGCCGACGCATCCGGAGTTGCACGGCTTCCTGACAGCATTCCGTTTGCCGCCGCACGTCCAGGCCAAGGCATGGCGCAAGGCGCTCTGGGAGAAATACCGCATCGAGGTTCCGATCGTCGATCGGCCGGAAGGATTGCTCATCCGCGTGTCGACGCATTTTTACAACACGGAGGCTGAGATCGACTTGCTGGGTAGTGCCGTTGAAGCGCTCTTGGCGGAAACGTGAATCGGATCGAATATCGAGTTACAGCTACCAATTGTTGCGAAGCCAATTGCTGATAAACTTTCAATAGCTGGGGTTCTCGCAGGAACACGTCATGTATCGATTGGCTCTGATCCCGATTGCCTTAATTGCCACGAGCGTGGCACAGGCCGGTATTTACTACTCCGGCGAGCAATTCGCGGCTCTGCCTGCGCAGTGGCGCGGGTTTTTGCTCGATCATCGGGCCTTGAGGAACATCGCCGTCAAGCCGAAGTTAGACGCCGAGGCAAGTCCATTGCGCCTTCGCTATCGTCAGGAAGCGGACAGACTGAATGCGAAAGCGAAGCGCACCGCGGATGAATCGGCCGACCTGGGTGCATTGTACATTCGCCTCGGCGACGTGGACCGAGCGATTGACGTTTTGCGGCCCAGCCAACGTGATCATCCGAATCACTTTGCGATCTCCGCCAACCTGGGCTCGGCCTGGCAACTCAAAGGAGACCTGCGTCAAGCGGCGGCGGCTCTGGAGGAGTCTGTTCGCCTGGCGCCCGGCAAGTTCCTGGCATTCGAGGAGGCGCATCTAAAACTCGTTCGCCTCAGGCAACGCAGCGCCGATGGGGAACTGGATAATCTCTTCGCAATCCGGTTCGAAAACGACAAAGGCGACTACGAGGCGGGCAAAATCGCGGCAAGCCAGATGAAGCGCATGCCGGCTCGGGCAGCGGCGATAGCGCAGCAACTGGCGCTTTGGTTTCCAGCCGACGGTGCATTGCTATGGCAACTCGCGGAGCTGGCCAATGCGCATGGTGATTTCAAGAACGCCGCCGCCATGATGGAAGGCTGCGTCGGCCCGTTTGCCATGAACCATCCAGCCTTGAAAAAACATCGGCTCATTCTGCGCGACGCCGTTGACCAATTGCCGCCGGTGAAGATCGGCATGAATGAAGATCATACAGATCGCCACGTCGGCACTTTGGAATTTCGCTCGCGCCGGCCGCTGGTGTCGACGTTTGAGACGATTGCACTCCCCGCCATCGATCCGACCGGCGTCAATGCGATTCCGTGGGAGCTTTTCGGCGAAACCTCGATTGAGAAGCCGTTCAAGGTGATGTTTCCGAAGTACCTGCGCGAGTTGAACGGCAAGCAGATCACAATGACGGGATTCATGTATCCGCTGCGTGACGACCCGGAGATGGCGGTTTTTTTGTTCATCGAAGCGCCTGTCGGGTGCTGGTACTGCGAGACGCCCGAAACGACGGGGATCATCTACGTCGTGATGCCCAAAGGACAGACCGCCCGTTACCAGCGCGGGCTGGTGCGCGTGGTCGGCCGACTCGCTCTCAATGCCGACGATCCGGAGGAGTTTCTCTACGCCGTCAAGGACGCGCGCGTCGGCGCGCTGGATTGAATCGTAGACATCACGCTCCGCGTGATGAATGCACCATCACGCGGAGCGTGATGCCCACGATGAAGAAGGAGACCCGACATGGCTTTGACCGCCGAGCAAATGAAGGAGCAGAAGAAGCAGGCTGAGGAGCTTTTGTTCTCCGAGAAGCTCAAACTCGGCTTCGCCAAGGCTCTATTTTTCGGCCAGTTTCAAGGCTCGTTGCTTTTTCCGTATCCGGAGTTGAATGCGGACGAAAAGCCGGTCGTCGAGAAGTCGCTCGAAGAGCTTCGAACGTTTGTTCGGGATCACATCGACGCTGCCGCAATCGACCGGAACGCCGATATTCCGCGCTCAGTCATTGATGGACTCGCGCGGCTCGGCGTTCTCGGCATGACGGCGCCGGTTGAGCATGGCGGCCGGGGATTCTCGCAATTGGCCTACACCAAGATTCTGCAGGTCATCGGCGGGCATTGCTCCTCAACCGCAGTCTTCGTGAACGCCCATCATTCGATTGGCGTTCGCGCCTTGCTTCTCTTTGGCACCAAGGAACAGCAACTTCGCTGGCTGCCGGACCTTGTCTCGGGAAAAAAGATCAGCGCCTTCGCGTTGACCGAGCCGGAAGCAGGCTCCGACGCGGCTAACGTGCAGACGACGGCGACGCCCAGCGCCGACGGCAAGACATGGACACTCAACGGCGAAAAACGCTACATCACCAACGGCGCCATCGCGCAGGTCCTCACCGTCATGGCCCGCACGTCCGTCGACGGTTCGACGGAAACCAAAATCACGGCGTTTCTGGTCACGCCGGACATGCCTGGATTCGAAGTGCTCGAAGCTCGCATGGAGAAGTGCGGCATCCGCGGCACGGCCACGGCTCGCTTGCGCTTCACCAATATGCCGGTGCCCAGCGAGAACATCCTGGGGCCAGTCGGCAAGGGCCTGAAGGTCGCGCTCACGGTTCTCGATTTCGGGCGCACGACGTTCGGCGCCAGTTGCGGCGGAGTCGCCAGGACCTGCATCAAAGCCGCAGTCGAGCACGCCAATCGGCGCGTGCAGTTCAAGGAGCCGATCGGCGAGTTCGAACTCGTCAAGAAAAAGATCGCCTTCATGGCCGCCAACGCTTTCGCCATGGAAGCGACGACCTGCCAGTGTGCCGCGTTCATCGATCGCGGGTTCGAAGACTACATGCTCGAAACGGCGATGCTCAAGGTTTGGTCGACCGAGGCACTCTGGACGATCGTCAATGATACGCTGCAAATCTACGGCGGGCAGGGCTACTTCACTGCCGATCCGCTCGAACGCATGATGCGCGACGCCCGGATCAACATGATCGGCGAAGGCGCCAATGAGGTGCTCAAGGCGTTCATCGCCGTCGTCGGCATGCGCAGCGTCGGCGAGCATCTCAAAGGGGTTCTCGACGCTCTCAAGAATCCGTTCAGCGGCTTCGGCACGCTCTGGAGCTTCGGTATGGATCGGCTGGCAGCCCGGTTCACGTCGCCGTACATTCCGGTGCAGAGCGCCGATCTTGCGCGGGAAGCCGGCGAGTTCTCGGCACGTGTTCGAGAATTTGGACTGGCCATCGTCGACGTCCTCAAGCATTTTCGCAACAAGGCCTGGGTCTACATGACAAGCGCGGACGACGAAGAACTCAAGATCATGGAGGTCGTCTACCGCAGCCAGTACATGCACGAGCGCATCGCCGACATGGCCTGCGACCTCTATGCGGCGAGTTGCACGCTGGCCCGGCTTGACCATTTGCTCACGAAGGGCAATGGGCATCCCGACCTGCAACGCGACATTCAGGCGGGCCGATACTTCATGACGCTCGCCAATCGCCGTATAAAACAAAACCTCGCGGCCTTGTGGGACCAGGACGACGAGATGACGACGGCAACCGCTGATGCGTGGCTGGGGAAGTAGTGCGGAAGCCCAGGGGTGACGAACTCCGAACCCCGGGGTTCGGAGTATCTCGCCCTGGGGCTTCATCGAATTTACCGGATCATGAACAACCAACCCGTCATCGAAGCCGATCCATCGCTATACCATCTCCCTGGGTTCCATGAGCCGTTCAGCGCCATCAGCCATCTGTTCGGAGCGTTCGTGTTCCTCATCCTCGGCGCGATCTTGCTCGTGCGAAGCCGAGACAATCCGCGCGGGTTGATCTATCTTGCCGTCTATTCCAGCTCCGTCGTTTTGCTCCTCGCGATGAGCGGCGTCTACCACATGATGGTGCGCGGCGGGATGGCTCATCAAGTCTTTCAGCGTCTCGACCATTGTGCCATATTTTTCCTTATCGCGGGTACTTTCACGCCGGCCCTAGGCATTCTCTTGGAGGGCTGGATGCGCTGGGGACCGCTTGTGTTCATTTGGGCGGCCGCCATCGCCGGCGTCACGCTTAAATCGATCTTCTTCGAGAACATGGCCGAATGGCTGGGCTTGAGCCTGTACTTGGCGATGGGCTGGTTCGGCATCGTCTCCGGTGTCATGATCGCGCGACGCTATGGGTACAATCTCGTCCGGCCGCTTTTGTACGGCGGCATTGCTTATTCCGTCGGAGCGCTGATCGATTTCTTGCAGTTTCTCGTCGTCATCCCGGGCGTCGTGCATCCGCACGAGATTTTTCATGTCGCCGTGCTGATGGGAGCGTTCTGGCATTGGTTGTTCATCTGGCAGTTCGCGGCGGGTGACAAGAAGCCGATCGAACCGTAAGCGCTTGCGGCTTCGCGCTCGCATCGGGCGCTGTGCGTTCCGATCGCGTGTCGCGAACGCGAAGCCGCAAGCGACGTATTCGTATTGTCCGCGAACTCGGGAGCGGTAAGATGAACGTGTCCCGCCGCGCCTGCTCGTTTTTCCGCGTGCCATGACCGACCAAGAAAAAACCGGACTGGGCAACTACTTCGTCGCCAACTATCCGCCGTTCTCGGCATGGAAGGAGTCGAATCTGCCCGACGCGCACGCCGCACTGAACGCCCCGCCTCGCCCTGGCACGCCGCTCGGTCTCTATTTGCACATCCCGTTTTGCCGAAAGCGCTGCAAATTCTGCTACTTCCGCGTCTATACCGACAAGAACGCACGCGACGTGGAAGTCTACATGGACGCGCTGCTCAAGGAAGTCGAGCTTTACCGGCAAAAACCCGTTGTGGGTGATCGAACGGTGCAGTTCGTCTACTTCGGCGGCGGCACGCCGTCGTACCTGAGCGCGGCGCAACTGCGCAGCCTTTGCGAACGAGTGCAGAAGCATTTTCCGTGGAACCAGGCGGCCGAGGTCACGTTCGAGTGCGAGCCCGGCACGTTGCAACAGCATAAGCTTGAAACGCTCAAGCAACTCGGCGTCACGCGTCTGAGCCTGGGCATCGAGAATTTCAACGACACGATTCTCGAAGCGAATGGTCGGGCTCATCTTTCCGCCGAGATCTTTCGCGCCTATCAATGGGCGCGCGATCTGCACTTCACACAGATCAACATCGACCTCATCGCCGGCATGGTCGGCGAGACGTGGGACAACTGGCGCGATTGCGTCCGCAAGACGATCGAGCTGGCGCCGGAGAGCGTGACGATCTATCAGATGGAACTGCCGTACAACACGGTGTTTTCACGCGAGTTAAACACAATCTCCCCTCTCCCCACCGGGGGTGAGGGGCCGGGGGTGAGAGGGGATGCAGCGCCGCGGCATGTCGTCGATCCGGCCCACGTTGCCGATTGGCCGACGAAGCGGGCGTGGGTCGATTACGCCTTCGCGGAAATGGCAAACGCTGGCTACTCCGTGTCGAGCGCCTACACGATGGTTCGCGAGCCGGCCAAGACCAAGTTCGTCTATCGCGACAGTCTCTGGCATGGCGCCGACATGTTCGGCACCGGCGTGGCATCGTTCGGCCACGTCAACGGCGTGCATGTCCAGAATGTCGATCGCTGGGAACATTACGTCGAGCGCTTGCATCGCGGCGAGTTGCCGTTAGGTCGGGCGATGAGGGTGGCGCCTGAGCAACTCTTGCGGCGTGAGATGATGCTGCAACTGAAGACGGGGCGACTGCAGGCCGATTATTTTCGGACCAAGTTCGGGACCGACATCGTGGGCGCCTTTGCCGACGGCTGGAGCCAGTTGCAAGAGGATGGATTCTTGACGGTGACGCCGAGCGCGATCGAGCTGACGCGTGCCGGGTTGTTGCAGGTGGACCGATTGCTACCGACGTTCTTTGAGCCGGAGCATCGCAGCACGCGGTATACGTGAATCCTACTAGGCCGCAGCGCAAGCAAGGGCTCCCGTTCACCGCCCTTGCTTGCGCTGCGGGCTAGTAAAACCGGATGAAACATGGCCGACTCGCTGACGTTCATGATGGGCAAGTTTGCGGCCGTGCTGCCAGCGGATCGGCGTTACGCTCGCAACCACATGTGGTGCATGCAAACCGGCGACCGCTTGCGATTCGGTTTCACATCATACGCGATGCGGCTCATGCAGGACGTTTACTTTTTGGATTGGGAGGTCAATCCAGGCGACGTTGTGGAGCTCAAGCAGAAGGTGGGCCACATCGAGACGTCGAAAGCGATGTCGGACTTGTTCGCGCCGATTGCCGGAACCCTGATTCGCTTCAATAGCGACGTGCTGAATGATCCGTCGGTCATCAACGTCGATAACTACGGCAACGGCTGGCTGTTCGAGACGGTCGGCTCGGATGCCGATACGCTGAACGTCCAGGAATATCACGATTTTCTCGCCGCGGGCTGGGAAAAAACGCAAAATATGCTCAAGGGGCATATGTGACATTTGCCGCTTGTGGCTTCGCGCTCGCGGGATACGTTCGAATGTGAACGAAATCAGGCTGCGAGCTCGAATCCGCAACTGGCGGGAACGAGAATCTATGGCGCGTCATCGCATCACCGTCGTACTGTCGCAGGCGCAGGGCAAGCACCCGGTCAAGCGTTCGCTGGAAGAAGCGATCGTCGCCGCGCTGATTATGGAGCCGGGGATCGAGGTGTCGGTGGTGCCGCACCTTTATGATCTGGGGCCGGATCACACGGGCCGACTTTTTCTGGGCTCCGTTCGCGGCGACATGGTCGTGTTATCGTGGCTGTTCCCGCGTGCTGCCTTCTGGGTGCTCGATCGCGACGGCATCAAAGGGCAGTGGGGCGAGACGCAACTGAAGCCGCCCAGCGCCGACGACGATGAAGACGAAGCGGGCGAACCGGCGCCTGCCAAGGGCATCGGCGCTCTCGATGTTCCCGATCGCCACATCTATTGCCTCGACTTGCGCGACTTCAATCAGTATCAGCCCTATGTCGATGAGATTCGCCGCATCGCCGAGGCGTGCAAGGCACGCGCGGAAGCCAAGCACGCCAAGGCGCCGGCGATCGTTGAGCTTGGTATGAACTTCCGCAACGGTGATCAGGACACTCCCGTCGCTGAAGCTTCCGGCTCATCGACGTTTGCGCCCGACCAACTCTTGGCGCAGCCGGGGAGGCGCTGGTATCCGGTCATCGACTATAGCCGCTGCACCAATTGCATGGAGTGCATCGATTTCTGTCTCTTCGGCGTCTACGGCGTCGATGAGCACGAACGGCTCACCGTCGAGAACCAAGACAACTGCAAGAAGGGCTGCCCGGCGTGCAGCCGCGTCTGCCCCGAGCAGGCAATCATGTTCCCCGACTTCAAGACGCCCGCCATCGCCGGAGCGCCGATCGGCGCCATCGGCAATCTCAAGATCGATTTGACCAAGCTGTTCGGTGGCGCGGAAAAAGATCCACTGGCTCAGGCCGTCGAGGAACGCGATCGCGAATTGGTCGCCGATGGTCGCCAGGCGGTCGGCACGTCTGTCGGCCTCCCGAAGCGGCAAGAGAACAAGGAAACGAAGCCGAAGGACGATCTCGACAACCTGATCGACGCGCTCGACGCGCTAGAGTTGTGAGCGTTCTCGTTGATTCGTTTCGCGCTCGCCCGGCGCAGCGCGAGCGCTAAACAATGACAGGTTTTGCACATTTCTTCGCACCCGGAGCAACCCCATGACGCAGGTACTTCGCTGGCCCACATTTCTCGTCGCAATCCTCGCGACGTTCTGGATCGCGGGTACATTGCCATCGCAAGAAGCCAAGAAAAAGGAGGAACCGAGTGATCCGTTCAAGGGGCTCAAGTACCGTTCGATCGGCCCGGCGGCGGGCGGACGCACCACGCGATCGTGCGGCGTGCCTGGCGATCCGAACATCTACTACGTCGGGGCGGCCTCGGGAGGCGTCTGGAAAACCACCGACGCCGGCATCTCCTGGAAGCCGATCTTCGACGATCAGCCGACGTCGTCGATCGGCGCCGTCGCCGTCGCACCCAGCGATCCCAACGTCATCTACGTCGGCTCCGGCGAGGCCAACATCCGCGGCAACGTCGCTCCAGGCAACGGCATCTACGTCTCTACCGACGCCGGCAAGTCATGGAAACACGTCTGGAAGCAAGTGGGCCAGATTGCGCATATCGTTGTTCACCCAAAGAACGCCGACATCGCTTTTGCCGCCGTCCTCGGGTCGGCCTTTCGGCACGATGGGCCTCTTCAGGCCGAGGTGAACAATCCCGAACGAGGCGTCTATCGCACCATGGATGGCGGCAAGACATGGAAACAGGTCCTTGCCAGGAAGGTCCGCGACCGCGCCATTCACCTGAAGAAAAAAGAGGGCGGCGACGAGTTCCAGCCCGTCTGGGAACACATCGGCGCCATCGACATCTGCATTGATCCCAACAACCCGCGCATCCTGTTCGCGGCTCTCTTCCAGACGCATCGCACGCCCTGGAGCTTCACCAGCGGCGGTCCTGGCAGCGGCCTCTATCGTAGCGACAACGGCGGCGACACCTGGAAAGAGATCGAACCCGCTCCCTCACCCCCGGCCCCTCTCCCGGAGGGAGAGGGGAGTGGGTTGCCCGCCAGACCCTATGGCCGTATCGGCGTTGCGGTCGCGCCGTCGAACAGCCAACGCATCTACGCTCTCATCGAAGCTGAAAATGGCGGGCTCTATCGCTCCGACGACGGCGGCGAAAAATGGCATCTCGTCAATGGCGCTCGCTATCTGCGCCAACGGCCCTGGTACTTCTCCACAGTGCATGTCGATCCCAAGAATCCCGATGTCGTCTATTGCCCCAGCGTGCGTCTGCTCAAGAGCATCGATGGCGGCAAGTCGTTCAAGCAGATGAAAGGCGTGCACCATCCCGATCATCACGACCTATGGATCGATCCGCTCAACCCGAAGCGCATGATCGACTCCAACGATGGCGGCGTCGACATCACGACCAACGGCGGCCAGACCTGGCATATGCCGATGCTCCCCATCTGCCAGTTCTATCACATAAGCGTCGACAACAGCGTTCCCTACCGCGTCATGGGCAACATGCAGGACCAGGGCACCGCGTCCGGGCCGTCGAACTCGCTGTCTTCCCAAGGCATATCGCTGTCCGATTGGCACACCGTTGGCGGCGGCGAGACAGGCTACACCGTCGCCGACCCGGACGATCCCAATATCGTCTACTCCGGCGAATACGCGGGCATCCTCACGATCTACGATCACCGCACCCGACAATCGCGCAATATCAGCATCTATCCGACCAACCCGTCCGGCAAAGGGGCCGAGGACTTGCGCTACCGCTTTCAGTGGACCGCGCCGCTATTGATTTCTCCGCATCGAGAGGCGAGAGAGGAGGGGCGAGGGGTGAGAAACCTGTATCACGCGGCAAACGTGCTTTTTCGGTCTCAAGATCAAGGCAAAACGTGGGCCAAGATTAGCCCCGATCTGACGCGCAACGACAACGCCAAGCAAAAATGGTCCGGCGGGCCGATCACCGGCGACAACACCGGCGTCGAATACTATGGGACGATCTTCGCCATCGCCGAATCGCCCGTCGAAGCCGGCGTCCTCTGGGCCGGCTCGGATGACGGTCTCGTCCATGTCTCTCGCGACGGCGGCAAGAAATGGACCAACGTTACCAAGAATATCCCAGGCCTCAAAGAATGGGCAACCGTTTGCTGTATCGAGGCGTCCTCGCACATGCCAAGCGTTGCCTACGTTGTCGTTGATGCGCATCGGCTCGATGACAACACGCCGTATCTCTATGTGACGACCGATTTCGGCAAGACCTGGTTCGATATCACGAGCAATTTGCCGAAGACGGATTATCTTCGCGTGGTTCGCGAGGATCCCAAGCAGTTCGGTTTGCTCTATGTAGGTAGCGAAACGCAGGTGCACGTTTCGCGTGAAGCCGGCAAACACTGGGAATCGCTCAAGCTCAACATGCCGACCGTGGCGATTAGCGACTTGCAAGTCAAGCACAATGACCTGGTCGTCGGAACTAGCGGCCGATCGATCTGGATTCTCGACGACGTGACGCCGATCCGGACATGGCGAGCCGCGGCCCAAAAGGACCCGGTTGCCGGCCCGTCGTTCCTCGCGCCGCCACCCGCGACTCGCTGGCGGTACTCCGGTGACAACTATGTCGGCGACGATCGCATTCCCGGTGAGAATCCTGCGAAGGGCGCGCTGCTCACGTACTATCTACCTGAAAAGGCCAAGAACGATTTGACACTGGAAATCTTCGACGAGAAAAACGCACTGGTGCAAAAACTATCGAGCAAAAAGAGCGACATCGTGATCGATGAGGAAGCGCCGGATGTGCCGTGGTCGATATTCAAACCTACGGTGTTGCCCAAGGAGAAGGGTTACAATCGGGTAGCGTGGAACCTGGAAATGCTCGGCCCCAAGATCATTCCGGGCGCCAAGAATGACGGCGGCGTGCCCTATCGCGGACCGATGGTTTTTCCGGGGACCTACACGCTGAAGCTGCATGTGGACGGCAAGGTACTGACCCAGACGGTCGAGGTCAAGCTCGATCCGCGCAGCAAGGCGACGCGAGGCGAACTCGAGGAAGCGCAAAAACTCGCACTCCAGTTGCGCGGCGATATCACGAAGCTCTCGGAGACGGTCATTGCGCTTCAGTCGGTCCGCGCCCAGATCCAGGCACGGGTCAAGGCAGTAGACGGCGACGCCAAGGCCGAGGGCTGGGTCAAGCAAACGCGGGCGGTGATCGCCAAGCTCCATGCGCTTGAGGAAGAACTGCACAACCCGAAGGCGGAGGTCACTTACGATATTCTGGCCAAAAAGGGGGGCGCGAAACTTTACTCGCAATTAGGCCCGTTATACGATACGGTCAGGGACATCGAGGGGCCGGTTTCGCAAGGCATGCGCGAGGTTCATGCCGAAAACGCCAAGGAACTGGCCCGGCTGGAAGCGATCTGGCGCGCATACTTGGCCGGCGAGATCGCTGCCCTCAATGAGCAAGCGCGCACGCTAGGCCAGCCAGCGATCATTGCCCCAAAGTAGGCCGGTACCGCCTGAGGCGAAAGCGAGAGCAACCGTTGACCGCGTTTCGGAGTCCGACGGAGTCGGAGAGTTTTTGATGGCAATTTCACTCAAGTGCAAATGCGGCGAAACGGTGCGTCTCAAGGACGACTATTCGGGGCACGAGGCGGATTGCCCCAGCTGCGGCGCAACGTTGCCCGTGCCGGCGAATGCGATCACATCCGAACCGGGGCGCCGGCCGCGCTCGTCGGACGATGATGACGATCGGCGGCACGGCGATGATTCCCGCGACGTGGACGTCGACCTGCGGCGCATGACGTCGCACGGCGGCCCTGTTCTTCCCGTGGACGCCGACCTGTTCGCCCGGCCGCCGCGCGAGATCGGCGACGTGCGCAGTGCCGAGACGTCGCTGCGCCGCGGCGATGAGCCAACGACGATGGGGATGCGGCTGGGCATCTGCGGAGGGATTCTCGGCGTCGGCGTCGTCATGGGCATCTTCGTTGCGGTCGGCGGCGCACTCGTCGGCGGTCCGGCCTTCGTCCTGTTGGCGTTCGGCATCGTTTTGGTCGCCCTCATTATCGCCAGCATTGTGTTCTGGTACACGGGTTTCAGCCATACGTGCTCCTATGTCGGCACCAAGGGCATTGCCGTGTACTATTGCTCTGGCGATCGCGAGAGTGTTTATCTACAAGACTTATTCATCTACGCAGATGCCGACGATCTACGCGTCGCCCAAACTCGCCAATACGTTAACGGCCGCTACACCGGCACGACCTACAGCTTCACCTGGGCTACGCGGGACGGCACGGAGGTGTTCTCGCTTACGGGAACCTACCACAGCGAGCTCGGCACGCCCGCCTTCGAAGACGCATACTACTTTGCGCTCGGCGCCGAGGCGGCCTGGACCAATCACCTCGCCGAGCTGCTCGATCGCGACATCGCCGCAGGCAAGCTCATCACCTTTCGGCTCGACAGCGGCGATTGCATCCGGCTCGGCCCGTCGACGCTCATCCTCGAGCAAGGCGGCGGCAAGATTACCTTGAAGGGCCGCGACCTCAATCGCATCACCATTCAAGAAGGCATCGTCAAGATCTGGCAGCCCGGCGGCGAAGAAGGCTGGTTCTCCAACGAAGGCGTCTACCAATTCGCCTTCGGCAGTCTCGCTAATGCGAAACTGTTCATCTTCGCCGTTCAGCGACTTCTGGGTAATGTGTTCGGGTAGAATCGAATTCAGCTTGATGTAGATCAGGCTTTCCAGCCAGACACTTCTCGGCATCATTGGGCACGGATAACCCGCCGCAAGCATTCGTTCACAAGGCCGTGCAACGAAATATCGGCGCCTAACCTATTGCTATGAAAAAAGTTATGTATGATCATTGCGCGCACACACAGACACCCCTTGCATGCAACGAAGCCCCAGAACGTCATTTTTTTGCAAAGCTCATTTTTTGACCTGGACATATCCGAATGCCTGTCGATAATAATAAACATGATCAACATAGTAGTGTTTTACTTGCTGAAGAGCGTGATCGATTTGCACAGAAATGCAACTTCATGGTATATTTGAGGTTGCGCCTTAAAGGCGAGGTAATCGGTGGTTGCACGATGGGGTACACTGGTCGCGGCAGTCGCGATTGCGGGCATCGGCATTTGGTACTTCGTGGCCGGCGATGACCCCAATCGTGTGACGCTGCTCAACGTCTCGTATGACCCGACGCGGGAGTTGTGGAGGGAGCTTAACGACGCTTTCATCGCCGACTACGAAGCACGCACCGGCAAGAAGCTGACAATCCGTCAGTCCCATGGCGGATCTGGAACGCAAGCACGTTCCGTCATGGACGGATTGCGGGCCGACGTTGTCACGCTGGCCCTCTGGTCGGACACCGACGCACTGCGGCGCAAGGAGCTACTCGCCCAGGGTTGGGAACAGCGTCTGCCATTCAATTCGTTGCCGTACTACTCGACGATCGTGTTCGTGGTGCGCTCGGGAAATCCAAAGGGAATCCGGGACTGGCCCGATCTCGTCAAGCCGGGCATTGGCGTCATAACGCCGAATCCCAAGACATCGGGCAACGGCAAGTTGAGCTATTTGGCCGCGTGGGGTTCCGTGCGAATCCGCGGCGGCTCGGAGGACGACGCCCAGGCCTACGTGAAAGCGCTGTACGAGAATGTTCTTGTCCTTGACGCCGGCGCGCGCGGTTCGGCCGTCACCTTCGCCAAGCGCAGGATCGGCGATGTGCACCTGACATGGGAGAACGAAGCACACCTCGAAGTGCGCGAGGCCAAGGGAACCCTTGAAATCGTGTACCCGGTGTCGGGAAGCATCAAGGCGGAGCCATTCGTCGCCTGGGTCGATGCCGTCGTGGAGCGCAAGAAGACCCAACAGGTCGCCAAGGAGTATCTGGAGTTCCTCTACACGGACGCCGGCCAAGAGATGATCGCCCGGCATCACTATCGCCCGATCCGATCGGAGATCTTGGCAAGGCATCGCAACCGTTTGCCCGAAATGGAGCTGTACCCGGTGGCGACGATCGCTCACAACTGGGACGAGGTGCAAACGAAGTTTTTCGCGGCCGGAGCGTTGTTTGATCAGATTTACGCGCGCTGAGAAGCGCATGAAAAGGTGGGTCGATCCCTGGGGTTCGGAGTGCCTCACCCCAGGGCTTCGGGGAGTAAGTGAAATGTCGTCGGTGAATCAGCGTGTGTTGCCCGGGTTCGGCTTGAGCCTGGGGACGACGCTGTTCTTTCTGAGCCTGATCGTGCTGATTCCGCTCGGCGCTTGCTTTTTGAAGGCATCGACGCTGACATGGAGCGATTTCGCGGATGCCGTCTGGACCGACCGGACGCGCGCCGCCTACTTGCTGACGTTCGGCGCTTCACTGGCGGCGGCGGTGCTGAATGCCGTAATCGGGCTGCTTCTGGCGTGGGTGCTGGTTCGATATGATTTTCCGTTGAAGAGGCTTTTCGACGCGCTCGTGGATATCCCATTTGCCTTGCCGACGGCAGTCGCGGGGCTCGTGTACGCAAGCCTCTACGCACCGAACGGTTGGTTTGGCCAGTTCCTCGTGCCGCTGGGGATCGAGGGGGCGTACTCCCGGCTTTCGATTGTGTTGGTGCTGACGTTCACCGGGCTGCCTTTCGTAGTGAGGACGTTGCAACCGGTGTTGGAGAGCCTGGATGCGGACGTCGAGGAAGCGGCTGCGTCGCTGGGGGCGTCTCGCTGGCAAATTTTTCGCTGGATCATTCTGCCGAGCTTATGGCCCGGATTGCTCACCGGCTTCGCTCTCGCTTTCGCTCGCGCCCTGGGCGAGTACGGATCGGTGATTTTCGTTGCCGGGAACATGCCCTACCGCACCGAGATTGCCCCGGTCCTCATCGTCGCGCGGCTGGAGGAGTTTGCCTACCGCGAGGCGACGGCGCTTGCGGTGGTCCTCTTGCTGTTCTCATTCACGCTGTTGGCGGTCATCAACGGGCTAGAGCGCTGGAGCCGGAGTTATGCAAGCTGAAGGAATTCGCCGAATCAGCACGACCGAACCGGCCTGGGTGCGCTGGACGCTCATCGGGGCTGCGCTGCTCGTGTTGACCGTGATCGTGATCGTGCCGGTTGTCAACGTGTTTGCGCAAGCTCTGGCGGACGGGTTCGGCGTCTACTGGGACAACTTGGTAGGGGACTCCGACACACGGCACGCAATCACGTTGACCCTGATCGTCGCGCCGACAGCCGTCGTGCTTAACACGATCTTCGGCGTGGCGGCGGCGTGGGCAATCGCGCGATTTCAGTTTCCTGGGCGGTCGATTCTGATCACGCTCATCGATCTGCCGTTCTCCGTTTCCCCGGTCGTCGCGGGGCTGATGATTGTCTTGCTCTTCGGATTGCAAGGCTACTTCGGCGTCTGGTTGTTAAACCACGACATCGAG
>VGZI01000026.1 GCA_016872605.1 Planctomycetota bacterium | reverse complement strand
CATGGTCGGTTCGGCGCTCAATTCTTCGCCACCGACGCCAAAAGGCGCCGCGACGGTCGACAACAAGCTTGTTCCGCCGCCTCCGCCTCGGGACGATCTGCCTCCACCGCGCGGCGACACGCTGCCGACGCTCCCCAAGAACGACACCCCACTGCCGCCCCCCTTGCTTGGCACCGAAACAAAGCACGCCGGTGTGCAATTGATCAATACGACGCGCGCCTCCGTCGATTTCCGCATCGATCAGGAAGGGCCCAGCGGCATCGGCAAGGTCGAAATCTATGTGACTCCCGACAAAGGCCAAACCTGGCAGCGCCTCGGCGAAGTCGTCAACAAGAAAAGCCCGGCCGAGATCACTCTGCCCGGCGACGGCGCCTTCGGCGTCCGCTTCGTCGTGACGAATGGCAATGGGTTCGGCGGCAAAGCGCCCGGCCGCGGCGAAGCTCCACATTACTCCATCGAAGTCGACTCGACGCCTCCCTACGTCCAGCTCAAATCCGCTGAGCTGAACGCCGGGAGCGGCCTCGTCGATATCCGCTGGAACGCCAGCGACAAGAACCTGGCCAACGAATGCGTATCGATCTTCTATCGCACGCGCGCCGATGGTCCCTGGGCGCTCGTTGCCAAGAACGTCAAGAACGACGGCGTGCATCGCTGGGCTTTCCCACGCGACGCCGGCGGGCAGTTCTTCTTCAAAATCGAGGTGTCCGATACGGCAGGCAACATCGGTCAGCACGCCCTTGCCCAGCCGACCATGATCGACATGGCCGAGCCGCGCATCACCGTCGTGGGCGTCACCGGCGTGCGACCGTGATACCTGGGTCCTGATTGAAACGCCGAGAACGCAGAGAATCGGAGCGGAAAACTCTCCGCGTTCTCTGCGTTCTCTGCGTTTCCAAAATGGTCACTTTGAGCAAACGACAACGACTCGTCACGAATGCTGATGCACGAACATGGCGTGGTCCATGCCGAAGACCTGCCGCAAGATGTCGGGTGTGATTTCGTGCGGCGTGCCCTGGCAGTGCACCAAGCCGTCTTTCAAGCACATCACCCGATGCACATGTTTGCCGACCATCGATAGGTCATGCGACACGAGAAGGATGGTCGTACCTCGCTCGCGGTTGAGTCGTCCGATCAGATCGTAGAATTGCTCCTGTCCTTTCACATCGACGCCGGCCGCCGGCTCATCCAGGAGCAACAGTTCGGGCTCCGGATGGATGGCGAGCGCCAAGAGCACACGTTGCAGTTCGCCGCCGGAGATCTTTTCGATCGGCTTGTCCAAAAGCGACTCGTCGGCCCCCACGTCGCGCAGCATTGCCGTCATTTCCGCTGTCAATTGCGAGCCAAAACCAAAAAAGATCGGCCAACGTTGCAAGGCAATGCCCAGCAGATCGCGCACCGTGATCGGCATCGATGATTCGAGTCGCAGACGTTGCGGCACATAGCCAACATGCTGTGGGTTCGGATGGGTGTGATCATGGCCGCAATGAAAGAGAACCTGGCCGTCGAACGGGATTTCGTGCAGGATGGCGCGCAAGAGGGTAGTCTTGCCCGATCCGTTGGTGCCAACGAGGGCGGTAATCTGCCCGCGCATGATCTCGGCGGAGAGCCCACGCAAGATTTCGGCGCCGCCCAACTCGACGCGCACGTCGCGCAGCGTGACCAGCGGCGTCGTCATGGAAGCGCCTCCGCCAGGGTTTCGATGTTCTTGCGCATGGTGTCGATGAAGTAGCGCGGGTCGGGGTTGAAACGCCTCCCCGCGGGAATCTCGGCCGTCTCCAAGGGATCGAGCGTAACGATTTTGATAAGGACACCGCGGTTCTTGAGACTCGCCTTCAGGGCGTCGGCCTGACCGGTTGAAAACTGCGGCTCCACAGCGATCACCCGCGGCCCATCGACGGCCTGGCATAATTCGACAAGGTCCTTGACCGACACAGGATCGGGATCGACGCCGGGGTTCTTCTGAATCGCCCGCGCGATCTCCAAATCAAAGGCCGACGCGAAGTAGGCGAAAGCCTCATGCATGGTGACAAGTTTCTTGTTGGCCTTTCCGTGGAGCTTCTTCTTGCCTTGGTTTTCGACATCCTCAAGTTCGGCAATGAATTTGGCCGCTCGCTCTTCGTAGCCAGCTTTGTGCGCCGGATCGATTTCGGACAACTTGGCAGCGATGAGGCGCGTCATGGCCTTGGCCTGCGGAGGCCCAAGCCAAAGGTGCGGATCGAACTCGCCCAACTTGTGCTTGGTCCCGTCGGCATGCACGCACCACTTGCCATCCCCCTTCTTGACGAGCGCTGGTTGCGTCGCCAGCAGCGACTCACCGATATTGAGCGTCACAAGCGACCCGTTCGAGTGGCCACGCAGCATCTTGTTGACGAATGCGTCGTCGAGTTCCAGGCCATTGCTGATGAGCAAGTCGGCTTTGTTGATGCGAAAGAGGTCCGTGGCGGCGCCGTGATACCCGTGCGGCCCTTCCGTCGTCAACATCGACAAAACGTACGCGTCATCCCCAGCGACAGCATGCGTGATGGCATAGAGCGGCGGAAACGAAACGAGCACTTTTTTTTGACCCGGCTTGGCTTCGATCCAGAAATCGGGGGCCTGCGCGCACCCACTGCATCCCAGATGAGATAACGAAAGACACGACAGGATAAAGAGATATGACCAACGCATCACAGCGAATCCGTTGGGATTACAAAGTTATACCATCCTCATTGTAGTCCTCCACAGTGGCAATTGCAAGAGGGCGTGTGCCCGCACCGTGAAATTCGGCGTATCTGAATTACCGTCACCTCTGTTTGCGTTGTGCGTTGACAGCATTTGCTATTGCCTTGGGCGGTATAATGTGGTTGCACCTCGGCTGAAGCACCTCGAAGCGTAAACCTCATTCTTTTGCAACTGTAATGGGAGCGTCCATGGTTGGAGCTGCGCGCGTCGGGTGTGCCGGGTGCCAACGTCGCGACCGACGCATCGCCGAGTTGGAATGCGATGTCCAGAGCTTGCGAGCGAAGTTGAGCGAGGTCGAGTGTGGCCAGCATCGCCAGGCCCATCCGTTTCGCCGCGACCAGAACGACGAGGCATCCGCTGTGGGGGCGTCCGACGAGAGCGAGCGCCACGACGGCGGCGCGGACAAGAAAAAGAAACCCGGACGCCGCAAGGGACACCAGGCTGATCTGCGGCCCACGCCGACGCCGGACGAGACGGATCGCGTCATCGACGTGCCCCTCAAGGAATGTCCCATGTGTCACGTGCATCTGTATGATCGCGGCCAGGTGACGCAGTATCAGACCGACTTGCCGCCGATCGTGCCGATCGTCACGCGGTTCAACATCGAAACAGGCTACTGCCCTTGTTGCCGACAATATTGGCAAGGGCGACATCCCGAACAAACCTCCGATGCCATCGGCGCCGCCGGCAACACGCTGGGCCCGGTCGTCCTCACGATGGGCGCCGAATTGAAACATCGCCTCGGCGTCAGCTACGCCAAGATGTGCGACTTCCTCAAAACCTATTGTGACTTCAAAGCCTGTCCTGCGGCCTTCATTCGCGCCGAGCAACGCTTGGCCGACTTGGCCCGCCCCACCTATGATCTGCTCCTCGATGCCCTGCGGCGGGCTCAGGTCGTCCATGCCGACGAGACCGGCTGGCGCATCGGTCGCGTCAACGCCTGGCTGTGGGTGTTCTCCAGTAAAGAGACCACCATCTACGCCATCCGCCACAGCCGCGGCCACGACGTGCCCGAGGAGATTCTCGGCGCCAATTTCGACGGCTACTTGATCGTGGATGGCGGCAAGGCCTACGAGATTCTCACCTATACCAAGGGCCAGTGCAACGCTCACCTGCTGCGCCGCACCAAAAATCTCCAAGACATTGTTGGCGAACGCGAACAAAAAATCGTGACGACCTTGCACACGCTGATCCAGGAAGCTATCGACGTGGCCCAACGTCGCGACGAACTGACACCCGAGGGTTTTGCAAGGCGCGCCGCCGAAATCGACAATCGACTCGAAGCGTGGCTGGTCGACGTCTACACCCGTTTCGAGGATCGCAGCGCCAAGTTGCAAAAGCTGGCCAAACACGTCGCCAACCATCGCGATGAGTGGTTGCTCTTTCTCCGCGACCCCGCGGTACCGCTGACAAACAATCACGCCGAACACATGCTGCGGCCGGCCGTGATCACCCGCAAGATCGGCGGTTGCAACAAGAATCTGCTGGGCGCTCTGGTGCACAGCGTCTTGAGCAGCCTGATGGTCACCTGCCACCACCAGGGCAAACGTTTCCTCGATTTAGCCCGGAAACTATGGCAGAGCAACCAGCCCCAAGCCATACCCATCGAGCCTCTCTCCAACGTAAGTTAACCCTCGTCGAACCAACTCGAAGCTCACACGGGCCTCGTCGTACCATTGCGCGCCGAAATACCGTAAGATCAAATCACGGTAACGTCATACAATTCGGGATCACGCGGCGAGACCTCGCCGTTGCCGCGCCGCCGCTATCGAGTCGGTTCCTCTGTGACAGCGATGTCCGAGTAAACCAGGTTGATGATCTCGGGCGGAATCTGAACGAGCTTGACGCCTTAGTCCAGTTCCGCATCATAGGCGTCCGGCAACGCATCGGCAATCACCTCACCTCCACCTTCGCCGCAGAAGTGGCAAGCGGTCTCACGAAAGCCCAGAGACAGAAGCTGATCCCTGTCGGTGGTGGCCTGCACCTTCTCGCCGACATTCTTCCGACATCGCACCTGCACCATGCTTACGATCCATTCTTGTTCCGGGCGACTGAAATCGGTTCAACGGCCTGGAGCGGTTCACATGACTGCTTCTACGTCGCCCTGGCAGAACGGGAGGAGTGCAAGTTCGTCACCGTGGAGGAAGAGCTTCTCATAAACGTTCAGAAGGACTTCCCATTCACTGTTCACCTTGGCGCGATATCGATGGCTGGCCTCGACGTCCACGAAGCAAGCCGCGAGACCGCGCCCGAGCGAAGCCTCCCCCTGGCAAAATGCAACGAATCCCGCGATTTTTTTCGCAACCGACATCGCATTTCCGCCGCCGGCGCGCGATATCGCAAGATGTTCGGGGCGACTACCGTCGGGAACGCAACTTCGCATCATCTCCTATCAACGTACCGCGAGCAGATTGGTCGCGGGCCCCAGCAAGTTGAGCATGACCGACTTTCCCAGGAGCCGGACGTGGCCATTCGCAAACAAGATTATTACGAAGGTTCCGCACAATACCGATTGCTGCGAGCAGGAGCGGCTGGGACAATTCGACTAAAGTCGCCCTTTTTTTGTCGTTGACGAGCGCGTTAATCTGTACCTCAAGTACGGCACAAAATCGCTGCCCTTGGTCGTTCACGCTTTCCAGTGACCAAGTGCGGCGGCTGCGTCAGTGCGCGAAACGCCGTCCGGTTTCTGCTGAACTAATCCGTGGAGGCGAGGGATTTGCAGCCGTGAGTTTTACGAGGCTGACCGCCATCGCGGCTCGTGTTCGCGCTTTTGTTGTCGTGGTCGGCGTCTTATGCACCACACCATCGTCGGCCGATCGAACTTTGTCCCGTTCCTGGCAATCACCGGATTCACGTACATGGCCGCAGACGTTTTGAAGGCGTTGGCCTACCACATCTCCCATACGGACGGTATGCTGCGCATCGGCGTCTTCGCGGGCTGCGGCACCGTGTTGCTGCTAGGCGGGTTCCTGATGAAACTGTCTTCGTCTAACAACGAGGAAACAAAGGGATTCGCGGCCGTGATCGAAGAATAAATAACTGAATGTGAGACGAATCTCCAAAGCCGTCCGGACGGCATAGGAGAGCCGTTCCACAGCATTTTCTTAAGCGATTTAAGTCCGTCGGAGGAGGTCATGCAAGCGATGACGCCCATAAAGGATGTTCTCTGCGGGATGGCGGCGCCCCTGGCAATGGCGGCGCTGCTTTTGCCGACGGCGTATCTGCTTCCCGCGGTCGATCTGACTGGGCCGGTCGCCCTTGCCGCCTACTGGATTTCTGAGAGCGGCGGGACGATCGGGACGCCGATCCTTTGCCTGTGCTTGGCGCTGCTGATCGTTGGCCGCGACGGGCTCACGTGGACGCAGCGCGGCGGCGAGTTGTCGGTGATCATTCTCGCCCCAGCGGTTCTGTTTGGCGGCGCGGCGTATCTCAACGAATATGTCGTCAAGCCGTCTTTCGCCGTCCCGCGTCCCAATATCGTCGGGCTGGCCAAAACGTCGGCGCTGGGCATCTCGGTCGATGACTTTTACGCCATCCCCACGAAGCAGAGGCGGAGCGAGTACCTGACGACGGTGTTGACGCCGAATGTCGATCCACCGATGGCCGAACTCATTCGCAGCCACTGGATTCATGAGACCGGCTATTCGTTTCCGTCCGGACACTCATTCTCGGCCATGCTCGTCGCCACGGTTTTCCTGGGTCTTGGGCTGACGCAGTTTTCCGGCAAGCGAGTTTGGGTGTTCTACGGACTCGTTTCATGGGCGATTGCCGTCTGCCTTTCGCGCCCCATCCTGCGTGTCCACTCGGCGACGGACATTTTCGTCAGCGGGCTTGAAGGCATCATCCTGGGTGTCGTCGCATTCACGTTGGTGTACTCGATCCTTGAAAAATTCGCGTACGGTGCGGAGCAACTCAACGATGGCACGTCCGGTTGACCCAACGCTTCAGCGTCTTGCTTTCGGCGCAAACGCCCCAAGCAGGGTGCACGACATGGTTTGCAAACGGCACGGGAGGGCGAGGCTCCTGCCGAGCCGCGAGCCCGCGAAATACTCGATTTCGGACGAGTATCCTATCGCTTCCGGCTCGGCAGGAGCCTCGCCCTCCCGAAGCAGGCCACGCAGACCATGTCGTTTACCCCCCCCCAAGCATGCCACTGATCCAGCGGCGAGCGGCAGGACATGATGTACCCGCCGGCAGTCGCCAAAGAATGTAGCGTCGACTTCAGTCCACGCGATAGGGTACGGCGCGTGGACTGAAGTCACGCTACGGCGGGTAACTCGCTTCCAGCCGCTCGCCAAAGCGCATAGTGCCGTGTGTAGGCCACAATGGCCGTTGCTCAGACGCGCTGTGTAGTGGCCGCATTCGGCGACGTATCTTCTCCAGATTGCCCAGGCGTTGCCGATTTCGTTCATGTCCTGTTGATTTCGTGGTCGATTTGGTTATAAGCTGGTTGCTCATCATCGCATAACAGGAGGATAAATCCATGCGCCGACTTATCATTTCCGCGGTAGCATTGCTGTTTGCTTCGATTCCGGCGCTGGCACAAGGCGTTGCTGGGGAGCAGGTTGTCGTGGTGAAGGACGTTGAGGTGCGCAGCGGGCCGAGTAAGAACTTCTACCCCACATCGAGGCTCGTGCAAAACGATAAAGTGCTGGTGTTGCGCGAGTCGAAGGAATCGCCGGGCTGGCTGGAGATCAAGCCACCGTCGGGATCGTTCAGCTGGGTAAACGCCAAATTCGTGAAACAAGTAGACGCTCGGCATGGATTCGTCGATTGCGATCCGGCCCGGCCGGTCTCCGTGTTGCCCGGCAGCTCGCTGGTCAACCAAGAGCCGAACCGCGAAAGTATGAAGCTGACGGCGGGGACGGTGGTCGTGATTGTCGCGCAACCGAACACGGTGAACGGCGAGACCTGGCTGCCGATCCAGCCGCATCCGAGCGAGGTGCGGTATCTGCCGATTGAAGCCGTCAAACTCGCGGCCACCATCATGCCGACGACAAGCGGTCCGCCTAACTGGACGCTGTCGCCCAACGGCTATTCCGGGAACAACGTGCTTGCTGAAGCGGAGAAGGCGCTGTCGGCCAATGACCTCAATCGGGCCCGGCAGCTTTTTGAGGTCGTCGCCAACAACGCGACCGATCCGAATCAAAAGGTCTACGCCCAGAATCGGCTGGCTTCGCTATCGCGTACACCCGTGAGTGCGACGACCATGTCACTGTCGCCCGCCACTCCCTCGCCGGTCGCGGCGACCAACCTGGTCACGTTGCAGCCAGCCGCTTGGAGCGTTTACGGCCGACTGCGCGACACAAGGCTCCAAAGCGAGAACGGCCAACCGCTCTACGCGCTCGAAGACGCCGTCGGCAAGACAATCGCCTACGTCACCAATCAGCCCGGCAAGTCGCTGCAGGCCTACATCGGCCGTACCATTGCCGTCTTCGGCCCGACGATGTATCGGCCGGATAGCGCGGTGCGGATGCAATTCATCTTGGCCACCCACGTCGCCGTACCGTGAACGAACCTGATGCGGCGAGTCCGAGCCTGAGTGCCAGCAAAAGGCAAACCAAGACCGTTCGCTGGCGCTCAGGCTCGATCTCACCAAACGCGAATCGTCCCGCCGTTATCGCACTCATTTCATTTTCATTTCTTCGATGTTGCAATCCGTGCGGCAGCGGACCATAATGGGACTATGGATTTGTTCATGGGGCGAAGTTGCCCTGGCCGATACATTGATGATAACCGTTATCGTTTTCCTCAATCTCCGAGGCCGACCATGAGACGTCGAATCGTTGCAGTCCTTGGCATGTTTTTCGTCTTGGCGATTGCGCCGGCGATCTCCAATGCCCAGTCCGTGCGGACAATCACGATTCCCGGCGGCGGAGGCGGCGGAGGCAGTGGCGGAAGCAGCATGGGGGGCGGCGGTGGTGTTTCGCTCTCATCTACCCAGAGCGTCACCGCCGGCTCCCAAACCGTTCGCACACAGTCCACCAGCAGCGGCACCGGCTCCGCCACGGGCGTTCCCAGCACCTCCAACATCATCGTCCAATGGTATGGCGATCCCTTCTCGATGGGACTGCCTACGAAATACGCCACCGGAAACCCGGGCAAGCCGACGGCCACCTTCGGCAAAGGCAACTACTCTGCGACGACCGCCACGTCAGCGGCCGGCGGCGGCGCTGCCACGACCACTCAGGCGAACGGATTCAACACCTACGGCACAATCCGCAACCCCCAATACGTCACGAGCCTGCCCGAAGACTTCCCGACCGTCGTTCATCAGGACAAAACCGTCTGTGGCAGAGTAAAGGATCTGCTCGACCGCACGAGCCGAATTACTCGCGCCAATGGGGTCCGCATCGAAGTGTTCTGCGTGGGCGGCGTCATCGAATTGCGCGGCACGGTCGCCAGCGAAAAGGAACGCCTGGTCGCCGAAGGCATGGCCCGGATGACCCCCGGCGTCCGCGAAGTGCGCAACGATCTCGCCCTCCTGCCGAAGTAGGCCTAAGATCGATGAATTTCACTCACACGCGAAGGAGCCCATCCTTCGCGTGTGCGTTTTCACTATTCGCGATTCAGCGCGAGTCCGATCGCCAAAGCCGCAAGTCGATTTGTCATTTCTTGACTCACTCATCACCAATACAACACTTTCAACTCTCCAATTCGCTATTGGCCCCAAAGGAATCCCACCATGTTCCGCTATTTCTTCGTGCTGGTGCTCGCTGGCGTTGTCTTTGAATTCGGGGCGACCGGCATCGTCGCTGATCAAGGGGGCGATGCCATCGATGCCGACATCGTCAAGCACCTCGATTCACTGCAACCCGAACTCATCGACATCAATCAGGACCTTTGGGCCTTCGCCGAGGTGGGGCTCGAAGAAAATCGTTCGTCCAAACGCCTCGTCGAGGTGCTCAAGAAGGCTGGCTTCAAGGTCACGGAAGGGGTCGCCAACATGCCGACGGCGTTCGTCGCCGAATACGGAGCGGGCGCGCCGGTGATCGGCATCCTTGCGGAGTACGATGCATTGCCTGAGTTATCGCAGGAGGTAATTGGAACGCGGAAACCCGCCGCCGGCCGATCGACCGGGCACGGCTGCGGGCATTGTGCTCTCGGAACCGCCTCGATCGGCGCCGGCCTGGCGCTCAAGCATATCTACGACAAATACAAACTCAAGGGCACGATTCGCATCTATGGCACGCCGGCCGAGGAAACGCTCATCGGCAAAGTGTACATGCTTCTCGCGGGACTGTTCCGCGATCTCGATGCATGCCTGCATTGGCACCCCGGCACGAAAAATCGCACCTATTTCAGCGCGTCGAAAGCCTGCGTCTCCGCCAAGTTCACCTTCAGCGGCATTCCGGCTCATGCGTCGGGCAGCCCCGACAAAGGCAAGAGCGCCCTCGACGGCGTCGAGTTGATGAACGTCGGCGCCAACTACATGCGCGAGCACATCAAGGAAACGAGCCGGGTGCACTACGTCATCACCAACGGCGGCGGCCAGCCAAACGTAGTGCCGGCGACATCGCAGGTCTGGTACTATGTGCGGGCCAACGATCATGAGGACATGGAGAAGCACTTCGATTGGCTAAAAGACATCGCCGACGGCGCCGCCAAGATGAGCCGCACGAAGGTCAAGATGCAGATCGACACCGATTGCCATGAACTGATCCCGAACGCGCCGCTCTCGAAGCTGGTGCTCAAGCACCTCAAGAAAGTCGGCGCGCCGAAGTTCGACAAGGCCGATCACGATCTCGCCCGGCAACTGCAAACATCAATTCGCGCCGATTTCGGGCTGAAGGAACAGAAGCCGCTGCATGACACGATCGATGAGTTCCCGGAGAAGCCGTACCGCGACGATGGTTCGACCGACGTAGGCGACATCAGTTGGCACGTGCCGACGGGCGGGCTGTCGACAGCGTGCTTCGCGGCGGGCAGTCCGGGCCACAGCTGGCAGAACGTAGCCGCCGTCGGTTCGCCGATTGGTCACAAGGGAATGATGGTCGCCGCCAAGGTGCTGGCCCTGAGCGCGGCCGAGTTGTTGCAATCACCGGCGCAGTTGCAGGCCGCCCACGCCGACTTTCAGCAGCGCATGAAAGGCCGCTCCTACACGACGCTGATCCCCAAAGGCCAAAGAGCGCCAAAGTCGATTCGATGATAGGTTTCCACAGGACGCCCTGTGCTGACCGCAATTCGCTTTTTCTGTGAGGATCACGTCATGAATCTCCAAACCAGCGCCAATGCAATTCTTTGCATGGTGCTTTTCAACGCATCGACGTTCGGCAACGACGCCAAGAGCGCCTATCCGCAGTCGATCCCATTCCCGAAGGACGCAGCGCCCGTATACAAGCTGCACGAACTTTTGGCACGCGATAACGTCAAACTCGCTGTGCACCACTGGACACCGCCCAAAGGCGGGCCAAAAAAGCCCGTCGTCATTTTGCTGCACGGCATCGGCATGCACGGCGAACCGTATGCATCCATCGCAGCAGGATTCACGGCCCAGCAGATGACGCTCATCGTACCCGACTTGCGCGGGCACGGGCGATCGGGGGGAACGCGCGGCCGACTTGCTGATGCGAGCGTGTTGCGGTCCGACCTGGGGGAGATCATGGGGTTCGCGAATTGCCGGCATCCTGACGCACCGGTGTTCCTCGCCGGCGAGAGCATGGGCGGGCTGCTCGCAGCCGACTACGCCGCCAAGAGAGAACGGCGACTCGCGGGGCTGATCCTCCTCGCGCCGGCGTTCAAGGTGCACGATTCCCAGATTGACTTGGGCGGGATCGGCGACTTCTTCAAAGGCAAGACCGCCCTCGCCACCGACAAGAAGCTCAAGCCCAGCACGCGGGCTCAGGGCTTCATCGACGCCCGGCGCAAAGACGCCCGCGCTTTGCCCGAAGTCGATTCCAGCTACTTGACGGCGCTTGGCCTTCGCCAGCTCGAATGGCCGGCCAATGCGTCGCTTGTCAAGCAGCCGCATTTTGTAGGCGTCGCCGGGCAGGATACGATAGTCAACTCCAAGACGGCGAAGACGGTATTCGATCAAGCCGGCTCGCCGAAGGACAGCAAGCGCTGGGTCGAGTGGACTGACGCCCGCCACACCATCTGCTGGGACCCGCTGACGCCGAGCATTTTCGAAGACCTGACACGCTGGATCAACGAGCGCTGACAAAAAAAGGGTGCGCATCGGAGAATCAATTCTCGCGAATACGCACCCTCTCGCCTGGGTTGGCCGCTTCAAGATTTCAAGAACTGATCGACCTGCTTGGCGATCAAACCCGGTTTCGTGACGAATGCCAAATGGCCACAACCGGGCAGCGAGGCGAACGTCGCGTTCGGGATCGAGTCGCACAATTGCCGCAGACTCGCTTTGGAGACGAGCACATCCCGTTCACCGCAGAGCACCAGCGTCGCGGCCCGAATACGGTGCAGGCGATCGGCAATGTCGAACTGTTCGACGAGCCGAAGCCGATGCGCCATGACGCTTTGATCCGTCTGCCAAACCTGCCGGGTGACGAAATCGAAAAGTGCATCCTGCTTCTGGCGTCCGCCGAACAAGAGATTGAAAAACTGATTCACGAACGGATTGTCGGAGGGCAGAGGAAAACGCGACAAGACCGTGCTGGCTACCTGCTGCAATAGGCCCGGCTCGTGGCGAGCGCCTACGCCTTGCACGATCAGGCGATTCAGCCGGTGAGGATAACGAATGGCAAACTTAAGCGCCACGATTCCGCCGAACGATAGGCCCATGATGGTCGGCGTTTCAAGCCTCAGCGAATCCAGCAACTCAGCCAGATCTTCGACGAGATCGTCCAGGTCAAATGGATGGCGCAAGGCGAAGCAATCACTCTCACCGCGAAGCTGATAATTGAACACGTGAAAGCCACCGGCGAGGCACTGCGTCAATGGCGAGAGCAAGTCAGCTCCCCCGGCAAGCCCTGGAATCATGACGACAGGGTCGCCGCTGCCTGTTTCGCGCAGCTCCGCCGTGTATTGGCCTAGGTGAACAAATGCAGACGAATTAGATTTGGCGAGGTATTGTCGATTTGTCGCAACCAGCCACTCTTGCGTAGCTTTCACAGATAGTCCTCTGTGTTCCCCAATCCGTTGCTTTCAATTGCACGTTCTATGCCATTTCCAAAAAAGCGATTGAATTTACCTTCAAGGCACTAGAATAGATTCAGGATTCGACGATTGTGTCGATTTTTCGACGTAACCACACTGTCGAAAAACGCGTGACGAAAAATCGACATATTATCGACAATCGGCAGAGACTCATGCTAATGTCAGATTCTTTTCCAAACAAGAGCAGAATTAACCAGGTATTGCTCCTTTCGCTCGGCATTGGCGTATTGATTTACGCGACATGGGTAATTGTACATGTGAGCCTTTGTCACGAGATCGGTTTGAAGACGGTGCTGACGCCTCACTTGGTGGATCGGCCCGAGGTGGAGTCGATTAACGGCGATCATCCGGACGTTGGCGACCTCGTAATCAAGGTCGGAGATTTGCCGATTCGCTCATGGTCGGAACTGATCTTAGCGCCTGGGCGCCTTTATGAGCGGATCGCATCCGGCCAAGCGTCGCCCGAGTGGTATCGCCGGGCGGATGGAGGTCGAGATTTCGTCGCTGTCGAATGCCTTCGACCAAGCGACGGCAAGACGATTCGGTTCCAATGCGAACTGCAGCGATTCCCTGCCGAGGACATGATCCCGTCCCTGATCTGGCTTTTTCTCAAGGGCTCGTTGTTCGTAATCGGCGCACTCGTTTACTGGAAGCGTCCCGACGATGAAGCGGCAGTCCGATTTTACATCCTTTGTGTTATCACGCTCGGCGCCTACATCGGCGGCTATCACTGGACGCATATCGTTGCTTATCCGGTGTTGAACATTATCTTCATGACTTGCGCCGTGCTTTTGCCCGTCGCGAGTTTGCATTTCTATTTGGTGTTTCCACGTCCGAAGGCCTGGCTTGAGGAATATCCGGGCTCAATCCTCACTGCCGTGTATGGCGTGCCGCTTCTGAATCTCGCGCTGCTGATCGGATTCTATCTCCACGTGCGGTATTTTGCCGGCGCGGATTCGGCGATTCGCCAGTTCCCTTTGGCGTTGATCTATATCTCGTTCGGAATTGCCGCAGTTTGGTATCTGGCATGCATGGGAACGCTGTTTCACAGTGTGCGTACCGTCGAGGACTCCATGGAGTTGAAGCAGGTCAAGTGCATCTTGATCGGCGTGTTCTTTTCGCACATCCCAATCGGACACTCGCTGTACATTGTGCTTGCCGAGCCGGCGAAGTTCGTGGACGGGGCGGTGACGTGGCCGATGTTCGTCGCGTCGCTCATCGTGACGGTTGCCTTTGCCATCGGCATGACGCGATACCGTCTGTTGGAGCTGGAGAAGATCATCAATTCCAGCGTGGGCTACTTTCTCGTGAGCTTCTTGGCAGGCCTGATGTACTACGGTGTCGTGTTCGTTGGCACGCTGTTTTATAGCCGATTCGTCAGCAGCCCGACGTTGCCCGCGGCTTTGACGGTCAGCACGACGGCGTTGATCTTTGTGTTCATTCTCGATGCGGCGCGCAACCGTATTCAGCTCGCGCTGGATCGTCGCTTCTCGCAAGGCAAATCGCAGATCGATCAGACGCTGGAGCAGATGAGCCAGGCGGTTTCGCAGCTCGTTGATCCGCCGGCGCTTGCGCAGCAACTCCTGGCCACGGTTTCCAATGCGCTTGGCATCACGCACGGTGTTGTGTTCCTTCGCCAGGGCGATTCGCCTGACTTCCTGCTGGTCGCGAAGCTCGGGGATCAGCCGTGCGCGAACATTCTGCCGGCGGACTCGCCGTTGTTCTTGGCGCTGGAAAGCGGGCTGGCCCTGGAGTGCCCGGCGCCCAGCGAGGACGCACTCACGCCGGCCCAAGCACAGTTACGCCAGCTCGGCGGCGAAGTCGCCCAGCCTTTGCGCAGCGAAGGTCGCCTGGTTGCCGTCATGATCCTCGGTTCGAAGGACACGCCCTATCGGCCTGAGGACTGGACGCTGTTGGCTGCTTTGGCCCAGATTACCAGCGTCGCACTGGAGAGTGCGGCGCAACACCGTACGATCGATCTGCTCAACCAAGAGTTGCAGGCCAAGGTCGACAAGATCGCGGAACAACAACGGCGTATTTTGGCGTTGCAATCGGAGTTGCATCGCAAAAACGAGCCGCCCCCGAAGAAGCCCGAACCGCGACCCGCTCCGGAAGCTGAAGGCGCTCCGCTGGCGAACGCCGCCGGCATCGTCGGTTCGAGTCCGGTGGTTCGCCAACTCTTGACGCTGGTTCGCAAGGTCGCTGCCACCGATGCCGTCGTCCTCGTGCGCGGCGAGAGCGGAACCGGCAAGGAACTTTTGGCCCGCGCCGTTCACGAGAACAGTTCCCGGGCCGGCAAACCGTATGTCAAAGTCCATTGCGCCGCGCTCTCCCCCAGCCTCTTGGAAAGCGAACTCTTCGGCCATGTTCGTGGCGCCTTCACCGGCGCTCACAAGGACAAGGTCGGCCGATTCGAGTTGGCCGACGGCGGCACGCTCTTTCTCGACGAGATCGGCGACATCAGCCTCGACGTGCAAACCAAGCTTTTGCGTGTGCTGCAGGAGAAGACCATCGAACGCGTCGGGTCCAGCGAGTCGCAGCGGGTCGATGTCCGCATCATTGCCGCCACGCACCAGGACCTCGAACGCTTGATTCGCGAGGGCCGATTCCGCGAGGATCTGTTCTACCGCCTCAACGTGATTCCGATCGAAGTTCCTCCGTTGCGCGAACGGGTCGAGGATATCCCGGAACTGGCAATGGCGTTTATTCAGCAATCTTCGCAGCGGTGCAAGAAGAACGTGACGCAGATCGACGACGACGCCTTGGCGCTCCTAAAGGCGTTCCCGTGGCCGGGGAACATCCGGCAACTCGAAAATGTCATCGAGCGGGCCGTCGTCATTGCCGAGGGCAACGTGTTGACCCTGCAAGAGATGCCGCCGGAGGTGTTCCAGGTGGAGCCGGCCGCCGTGGCGCAACCGGTGATGTCGAACGGGCTCTCGGACGAGGAAGCCGAGCCGACGTCGACGTTTCGTGCCGAGCAAGACCGTTTCGAGCGTGAGCAGATTCAGAAGGCGCTTGCCGAATCAGGAGGCAACAAGTCGAAGGCTGCCCGCAAGCTGGGAATTGCGCGCACGACGTTGATCAGCCGCCTCAGAAAATTGGGCCTGGACTAACCTGCACGGCGCAAATGCCAAAAGGCAAATCATATCTCGCGATTTGCCTACGGTCGGAATTTTGTCCTGCTCGGAATTTGTTTATCATTTGTCGTTTGCTGTTTGGGTTTCTCTACGTGGTTTGCCAGTTTTCTTGGAAAATGACGGGCGCAAGTTTTTGCGTGGCTCGCGTTCACGTTCAGCGATCTTGTTGTCATTTCATAGGAGGACCACCGCCATGCTAGTGGCTCGACCTACGGCGATCGTTCTCGTCATCGGCGTGGCGGGGCTGACCTTTGGGCAGTCCGCTGACACGCATCAAGCGGCACGACAGACGCTGGTCGCTCTCGCCGATCAGACGATCGATGCCAAACCGTTCAAAGAGCCCATGCCGCTGGCGAAATTTCTCGACGCGGTCCAGACGCAGATGCCGACGGACAAGCGGCTCACGCTTCGCGTTGACAATTTGGCCTATGGCGACACGGTCAAGGACGTGCTGGCCACGCCTGTGTCTTTATTTCCCGGCCAATCCCGTGTTAGCGTGATGACGGCCTTGGACAGGGCAATTGCCAAGATAAAGCTGAAAAGCGACTTCCGCATCGACGGCACACAGGTCACGATCACGACTTACGAGCGCGCATCGTTTGCAATCGACCACGACATCCGTGACGCGACCGCGAAGCCTGAATCCGTCGGTTTGACCGGGGCAGAGTTTCGCGCGGCCAATCAAGCGCAGCGAGCGGCCAGCCTCGTCAAACGCCTCGCTGCCGTCACCGAGCTGACAACGCCGTTCACAGCCGAGACGATCGAAGTGATCAACGGCACGCGTCTCGCGGTCCGCACCGTCGGCACACGGCACGCGGAGTTTTTGCAGGCGATCCGCGTTTTCGCTCGCTTGGCTGATTTGGTGGTCACCACGCAATGCAAGCTCTATGAGGTCGACGACGCGTTCTACAGCAAGCTCAAGAATGCCAAACGCGCCTCCATCGAGGAGGAAGAGCGCATATTCCTTGAAGGCAACGGCCCCAAAGTGGTGCCGTTGGACGTCCTCATGTCGAATCAGAAGCTCGTGGTCACCGGCGACGATGTCACCGTCGACAACGGCCAGTCGGCGACGTTGCTGGCGCGGCAGACGGTTCAGCAGTGTTCAGCTGGCCCCGAGCAAGTCCGCAAAGGCGACAAGGCGCGACAGTTCTTCATCACTGGTTTTGTGGTTAGTGGTGCGATCCGGGTAAGCCCCGACCGCCGCTACATTCGCATTGAACTCGGCGAGCGGACAAAGGAGGTGGATCAGATACGCAAGGTTAAGGTTCTCACCGAACAAGGGCTTCGGATTGTCGAAGAGCCAGGCAAGGGGCAACGCGCGCTGCCGCCGGTCGAGGTCGTCGCTGAAACTCCTGTTTTTCACGAGTCAACACATTTGCGCGTGCTCGACGTTCCTGACGGCGGAACGCGGCTCGTGCCGCTGTACTTTCGCCCACGCTCGCTCGAAGAGAAAAACGCTGGTGGGGCCTCGTCATCACGTCGCGCATTGTAATGGAAGAAGAAGAACGGCGAATTCTGAACGGAACTCTGGAACCAATCGTTCCCGCTCTGCTCGCCGATCTGCTGACGAACCCGCGGCTCAAGGCGACGCGCGAGTACGTCGGCACACCGGGCGACAAGCGTTTCGCGCTCGTCAACAGTGATGCGTGGACCTGGCCGAAGGATTTCCAACCCAGAATCCAAGGGTACGAATTGACGCCGACGGCGCCGGAGGGCAATCGCTTGCTCGGCATCCGCATCGATCGCTATCAGGCCGGCACGACGCCTGGAACCACGCTTGCCATCCGCGTCACTCTCCTCAACGCCGGCGGAACTCGGAACGGTCCAGCGCCCGGCGGCTGCACGCTGCGATACAACGCTCGACCCGACGACACCGGTGGTGGTCGTTTGGAGCTAGTCGAGTGATCGAAGGGATCTCATGATTCTGTGAAATCCTGGCCCATTACGCCGCCTTCGCTTCGGGTTCGGCGTCAGGGTATTTGATCCGGGAATGAAACAGCGCGATCAGCGATTTGCAGATCGCCTCTTCGATGACATGCAATTCCGTCAGCGTCAAGCCACTCTCCTCAAATTGGCCGTCGAGCAGGCGCTTCATCAGAAGGTCGTGCACGAGCTTGCGCAGGCTGCCCGGAGTCGGATTCGTCAACGATCGGCTCGTACTCTCGACGGCGTCAGCGAGCATCACGATGCCCTGCTCGCGCGTTTGCGGCTTCGGGCCGGGATAGCGGAAACACGATTCGAGATCAGGGTTGCTGCTGTTGGCGTCCTGCGACCGCATCGCCTCGCGGTAAAAGTATTCGACCAGCGTGGTGCCGTGATGGGTGAGAATGAAATCGACGATCGGTTTTGGTAGGCCATATTGCTCCGCCAAGGCGACGCCGTCCTTGACGTGGCCGATGATGACGAGCGTGCTGAGAGCGGGTTCGAGATCATCGTGGCGATTTTCGCCGGACTGGTTTTCGATGAAGTAATCGGGTTTGAGCATCTTGCCGACGTCATGGAAGTAGCTGCCGACACGAACCAAGAGCGGATTGGCGCCGACCGCCTCGGCGCCCGCTTCAGCCAGTGTCGCGACGGTAATGCTGTGCGTATAGGTTCCCGGCGCTCGGCGAACCAATTCCTGCAACAGCGGATGCGACCCGTCCGCCAGCTCCAGCAGGCTGATGTCGGTGACGAAGCTGAAACACCGCTCGACGAGAGGCAACAAGCCCGTCAGCAAAAACCCCGCGAGCGAACCCCAGACGAAAGAGCGGAAGCCATCGCTCAGCATCAGCGACCACGTCTGCCCCGACAGAAGCCCCGTGGCAATCGTCGTCGCGAAATACGCCAGGCCGGCGACGGTTGCAACCTGCACAAGTTGCGTGCGCGTCCGCACATGGTGCAGCGACAGGATTGCCGTCGCCATCCCGCCCATGTGAACCAGCACCTGCTCGACGCTGGCGCCCAGCGTGACTGTGAGTGCTAGCTCTAATGCGAAGCTCATCATCAGGGCGAATTGCGGATTGTACCCCAGCGTCAACACCATCGCGGTCAACGTCATGGGCAACAGGAGCGCGCTCCACGGCGGCTGGCTCAAGAGCGTAGCAAGCACCAGCGTCGCCAACACCAGCACGCATACGCTTGCAATCATCGGCAAGCTCTGCGCCAGCCCGGCTTGAAACCGCGCGACATACATCGCCATCAGGGCCGCGATGAGGCTAAGCAAAATGAACAACGATCCGGCACGCGACCAGTGGTCCGCCGGCGCCAAGCTATCGCCATAAGCGCGATGCTCTTCCTTCAAAAGATCAAGTTGCCGTTCCTGAATCGGCGTGCCGCGCGGCACCAGCAACATGCCACGCGGGTATTTTTCGAACACCCGGCGGTTGCTCAAAACAGCCTTTTCGTGGACGATGTCGCCCTCCTGGACATCTTGATTGACAAGCTCCACGTGATTGACAATGACAAAATCGACGCGGGCGCGCAGATCGTGGGAATAGATCTCGCCGACGTTGTAGCGCATCGGCACGCCCCACCACGCCGCGAACGCCGTCATCGCCAGCGCCGTCAGCCAGACGATCGCCAGCCGAATGATGGTGCGCTTGTGCGCGAGCTGGCGCAGGAGCGGCTCATCGTGGCGCGACGAATCCGTGCGTCCATCCCATTGCTGCAAGCGCGGTTGCTTTTGCGGTGAGACCATGGCGCGGATTGCTGATCTGCCGCGTGCGGCGTAGCAGAGCCTGCTACGCCCCACGCGGCGAATCGGCAATCTTCAGTTCCTTTTGCGAGGCTTCTCGTCCTCGTAGGCCTTGACGATCTTTTGCACCAACGGGTGTCGGACAATGTCGAGTTCGGTGAGAAAAACGATGGCGACGCGCTCGATGTTCTCGAGCCGATGGATGGCGTCGATCAAGCCGCTGCGCTGGTTGCGCTCCAGGTCGATCTGCGTGATGTCGCCGGTGACGATGATCTTGGACCCGTGCCCCATGCGTGTGAGAAACATCTTCATCTGGGCGACGGTTGTGTTCTGGCCTTCGTCGAGGATGATGACCGATTGATTGAGCGTTCGGCCACGCATGAAGGCGAGCGGCGCGACTTCGATGATATCGCTGGTCATATAACGCTGAACCTGATCGGGCTCCATCATGTCGTTGAGGCCGTCGAAGAGCGGACGCAGATACGGATTGATCTTGGCGGCCATGTCGCCGGGGAGAAAACCGAGTTTCTCGCCGGCCTCGACGGCAGGGCGCACCAGGACAATGCGCTTGACCGCGCCTTGGCGCAGCATGTTGACGGCGACGCCGACAGCAAGATAAGTCTTGCCGGTGCCGGCCGGGCCGATCGCGAAGGTAACGTCGTTGTCTTTCATCGCCTGCACGTAGACGGCTTGGCCATCGGTGCGCGGTCGCACAGCGCGGTGGTTGCCCAGCGATGTCACCGTCGGCTGGATGATCGGGCTGTCGTCGCCCTTCTGCAGGTTGGCGAGCACAGTGCGTACGTTCTCCGCCGTCAGCCCTTGGCCGCGCTGGAGAATCTGCCGAAGCTTAGCGAAGACGCGCTCGGCTTGCTCGACAAGGGCCGGTTCGCCGTCGATCTGGATGGTGTCGCCGCGGGCGATGATGCGCACGGTGAGGGCGTCACGGATGAGGCGCAGGAACTGGTCGCGGTGGCCGAAGAGTTGCACCGCTTCATCGCGATCGTTGAGCGTCAGCGTCAGGGTGGTGTCGGTCATTGAATTCGATTCGTTCCTTCTTTGTTTGGCGCCCGCAGCATGCCGCGATTGGCGGCATCCTGCGAGCGCTAAACGAGGAGAAACCACAAGAAACACACCGGCGCCGCGAAGATGATCGCATCGACCACATCGAGAACGCCGCCGTAACCGGGCATCGCTGCCGACGCGTCTTTGGTCTGGCAGTCGCGCTTAATCATCGATTCGGCCAAGTCGCCGAGCATCCCTGCCAAGCCGACGGTCAGGCCGAACCAAATATGCCAGCCGTGCAGCACTGAAACCGGACCGAGGGTATCGATCAAGTTGGCGGCCAGAACCGCTGCGAGCAGTCCGCCAGCGGCGCCTTCCCACGTCTTCTTTGGGCTCAAGATCGGCGTCATCTTGTGCGTGCCGATCAGTCGGCCGACGGCGTAGGCCCCGATATCACAACATTTCGGCACGAACACCGCAAGGGCGAGTCGCACACTGTTAGCCTGGTGATCGGGCGAGAGCCAGCGAATCTGGGCGAAAAACGAAGGCAGGAAACCAAGGTAGCCCACGATCAACCAGGTAAGCGCGATCCGCTCGACCGACCGCCCCGGACCGAAAAAGCCGGCCATCTCATATAGAAACGCCAACAAGAGGAATCCAGCCTGGATTCCCATCAGGATCGACCAAGAATGCGCCTGGAAAGGCGGGCAGTGTATGAGCCAGTTGGCAAGTACGAAAACCGCGACGCCAAGAAAAGAGAGAGCTTGCTGAGGCCTGCGGTTCGGACCCAAGATTTCGATAAATTCGAAACACACCGCCGACATCAGGGTGAGTTGAAACACGAAAAGAAACGGGAACCATGGCACAAGGAGATACTGATCGCCGACGAGCATGCCGACGGTGAGTGCGATCAAAATACCGCCCATCCAGAGTCGCGTCGTGAGCATGGTGCATCCCTGTTTAGCCGCTCGCCTGACGCGAGCGCGATCCTTGCGTTCGCTGAAGGCGCGCGGCTAAACCGAGGTCAATCCCCCAAAGCGCCGTTCTCGCCTGGCGAAATCGCGCAGCGCTTGCCGCAGGGTTTCCTCATCGAAATCGGGCCAGCATTTCTCCGTCACCCACAGCTCGGCATAGGAGATTTGCCAAAGGAGGAAATTGCTGATGCGCATCTCGCCGGCCGTGCGGATCAGCAGGTCTGGGTCCGGCATCCCCGCCGTGTACAGGGCGCCCGATATCGTGTCCTCATCGATGACGTCGGGATCGAGCGATCCGTGCCGCACACGCTCGGCCAAGTCGCGCACGGCATCGACCATCTCCGTTCGTCCGCTGTAGTTGATCGCCAGGCACAGCGTCAGGCCGGTGTTGCCGGCGCTGACACGGATATTCTCGTCCATTTCTGTCAGCACAAATGCCGGCAATTCCTCGCGTCGCCCAATGACCGTGAACCGGATGTTCTCCTTCATGATCAATGCGCGTTCCTTGATGAGGTACTCCTTCAGGAGCGCCATGAGGAAATTGACTTCCTCAGGCGGGCGCTTCCAGTTTTCGGTGCTAAAGCAATAGAGGGTAAGCTGCTCGATGCCGAGACGGCAGCATTCTTCGATGGTGCGTCGAACGCTCTTGACGCCTTCGAAATGCCCCTCGACGCGCTCTTTGCCGCGTTCTTGGGCCCAGCGGCCGTTGCCATCCATGATGATAGCGACGTGGCGTGGCAACTTGGCGGGATCAAGCCCGGCGGCGTGCAAACGCGCTAACGTTTCGCGATCTCTCAATGTGGATTCCACGCCCAAGGGTGAGCGCAGCGAACCCTTGGGATAGGGACCGCTCGGTCCCAAGGGTTCGCTGCACTCACCCTTGAGCTTCCCGTTATCTCATCAGAATCGTCTGCGCCCGATCGGGGCCGACCGACACGATGCTCACCGGTAATTGTAACAGCGCCGCCACGCGATCAACATAGCGCCGGGCATTCGCGGGCAGATCGCTCGGCTTCCGCACCGCCGAGATGTCCGTCCTCCAGCCTGGCAGCGTCTCGTAGATCGGCTTGCAGCGTTCGAGCAAAAACGCGTCCCCCGGGAAGTCATCGATACGTTGGCCGTCGAGTTCGTAGGCGACGCAGACCTTCAGTTCGTCCAGAGCGCTGAGCACATCGAGCAGCATGATGGTGACTTCATCGACACCACCCAGCGTCGCGGAGTAGCGGACGGCAACGAGATCAAGCCAGCCGCATCGCCTCGGCCGACCAGTGACCGTGCCGTACTCCCGTCCGATCTTGCGGATGGTCTCGCCAATGCCAGTCGGGCCGTCGTCGAGTTCGGTGGGGAACGGTCCTCGGCCCACGCGCGAGGTATAGGCCTTGATGACACCGATGATGCGCGAGAGATGCTTCGCGGGAACCCCGGACCCGCTCCAGATGCCGGCGACCGAGCTGTTGGAACTGGTGACGTACGGATAGGTCCCGTGGTCGACGTCGAGCAAGCTGCCCTGGGCGCCCTCGAAGAGCAGGCGTTTGCCTTGCTTGATCGCGTTGTTCAAGAGCCGAACGGTGTCCTGAATGTGCGGCTTCATCTGGTCCGCGTAGCCGAGGTAATCACCACACAGGGCGTCGGCATCGAATTGCTTTGCATCGGATGCCAGACCATGCAGGAGAAGGTTTTTACGGGCCACGACGGCTTGCAAGCGTTGACGCAGGTGGTCCGGATACAGCAGATCGCCGACGCGGATGCCATTGGAGCGCGAGACTTTATCCTCATAGCACGGCCCGATGCCTCGTCCGGTGGTGCCGATCGCCTGGCTGGAACCTTGCTCGAACAGGCGTTCCTCTTCCATGTGATACGGGAAGATGAGATGGGCGTGATCGCTGAGGACGAGGTTGGAGCCCACGGAGATGCCTGCGTCGCGCAGGTTCTTGACTTCTTCGAGAAAGCGCACCGGATTGACGACGAGGCCGTTGCCAATGACGGCGCAAATGTGTGGGCTGAGGATGCCGGTCGGGAGCAGGGAGAGCTTAAACGTTTTGCCGTCCTTGACGATGGTGTGCCCGGCGTTGGCGCCGCCGTTGTAGCGAACGACGTAATGATGATCGCTGGTGAGGAGATCGACGATCTTGCCCTTGGCTTCGTCGCCCCATTGCAGGCCGACGACGCACGTGGAGCCGGAGCGAACATCCTGCGAAGGCATTCGAGAATCCAATACGGGGTATCGTTCGAGAGTCACGCGCTGTCTCAGTATAAGAGCATCGGGCGGGGTGACAAGGCTGCGGCGCAATCTCCGCGTACGGCTTCGCGCATGCAGGGCGCCCGGTGAGCGCGAAGTCGCAAGCGGCAAGCCGCACCCATCTCCCTTTGCCGACGCACGTATCGATCACAACAATAGAGCCGAAGAACGAGGCGAAAATCAACGAGGATTAACAATGCAACCCGTGGTGATCGCGACATGGAAATTCGGCGAAATCGCAGCGAGGGCCGCCCTGCCGCTATTGGTGCAGGGCCAATCTGCCCTCGACGCAGCCCTCGCCGGCGCTCAAGCGGTCGAGGATGATCCGTCGGTCAGCTCGGTCGGATTCGGAGGTCTGGCGAACAGCGTCGGCGCCGTGTCGCTCGATGCTTGCGTGATGGATGGGCGAACGCTGAACTGCGGGGCGGTTGCGGGCGTGGAGAACATCCGCCATGTGGCCGCGCTGGCTCGGCGCGTCATGGAAACGACGCCGCACCTGTTGCTCGTCGGCGAAGGGGCGAAGCTGTTTGCAGTGCAGCAAGGTTTTCCGCTCGAGTGTCTGCATACACCCGAGAGCGTGGCTGCCTGGGAAAAGCGACTATCGCAGAAGCAGGCTGATCATCTGACGCACGACACGGTTACGGCGCTGACGCTCGACAGAGCGGGCTCGCTGGGCGGCGTGTGCACGACGAGCGGACTGTCGCACAAACTACCGGGCCGCGTCGGCGACTCGCCCATCATCAGCGCCGGGCTCTACGTCGACAACTCGGCCGGCGCCGCGGGAGGCACCGGCGTCGGCGAAGAGATTCTACGCATCGGCGCCAGCCTGATCATGGTCGAGGCTATGCGGGCCGGAAAATCGCCGCAGGAGGCGTGTGAACTCGTCACACGCCGGGTCATCGACGTCGCTCAGCGCCGAAATGTCAAACCGGCTCACGTCGCCTTCATCGCCCTCGATCCGCATGGCAATCACGGCGCCGCCTGCACGGCCGGGACCAACTTCCATTACGCCTTGGGCAAAAGTTCTACCATCGAAGTGCGGCAAGCGATTGAAATCCACGAAGGACACCAAGGGCGCTAGGGGTTGAGTGAACTTCAGTCGGCCGGCGCTCGAGGTCCCACGCCGTATTTTTCCCCTTCGTGTCCTTGGTGTTCTTCGTGGATCACTTCACTCCAACACGCCTTGGGCCCGAAGCTTTTCGTATTCCTCCGGGGCGTAGACGATCACGTGACGCGGGTTGATGAAAAGCCAGCAGACGCATGCCGCGAAGAACATGCTGGCGGAAAAAACCAGCGCGAGGTCCCATTGGCCGCTCTTGGCGAGATGAGCGACGATGGGCGGCGCGACAAACGTCCCCATGTTGCCGACGCCATTCATGAACCCGGCGATCGTGCCGGAGTAACGATGCCCAATGTCGATGCAGGTCGACCAGCTGACGGCCATCGCGAAGTCCTTGCAAAACGAAGCGGCGCAGAGGCACGCCACCGCCAGGAACGGCACATCCACCCAGAGCGCCAGCACGAAAAACGCCCCGCCCAGAAAGTAAGCGACAAAGCCCTGAAACGTTCGGCCCCAGCGCGGCCCCCACACCTGCACTTGGCGATCGGTCACGAATCCGCCGGCCAGGCAAGCGATGCCGCCGAAGAAAAGCGGCGAGCCCGAGGCGATCAATAACGCGGTGGGTCCGAGGTGCAGAATCTTGTCGTAGTACTCCACGTCCCAGGTGATGAAAAAACACCAGCCGGCGTTGCTGAAAAAATACATGCCGCACAAGAACCACAACGTCGGCGAAGCGAAGGCCGTTCGCCACGACATGGGCAGCCGTTCCTCTTCGTCCCCTTTTTCTTGAATGTAACCCAGCTCGGCTGCATTGACGTCCGGATGTTCTGCCGGCGTGTTGTGAAAGTACATGTTGAAAAAGATGACCCACAAAGCCCCGGCGATGCCGAAGATGATAAATGCGCCGCGCCAGCCCCAGGGCCAGGCCGCGAGGACGATGAGCGGCGGCGCGATGGCGCCGCCCCATCGCCCAAAAGTCCAAAGAAGCCCCTGGGCCAGGCCTCGCCGTTCGTAGGGGAACCAGTTGCGCAGCGCTCGCGCGGCGTTTGGATACGCCCCAGCCTCGCCGGCGCCGAACAGAAATCGAACGGTAACCAAGAGCAAAAGGCTATTGACAATCAACGGAATCGAGTTGAACCATTCCGAAAGCGGGTAGGGCATCGGAATCGTGTAGCCCAGATCGTAGCTGAACTTCCAGATGCAACCCGTCAAGGCGGTGAAGAAGGACCACCACAAGACAATCCGGCACAACACCTGGCGCGGTCCGAAGCGGTCGCCCAGCCAGCCGCTCGGCACTTCGAAGAGAGCGTAGGCCAACCCGAACGAGGAGAACACCCAGCCAAAATCGGTCTTGTCGATGCCGAGGTCGGTTTGCATGTCGCCGCCGACGTTCTTGATGCAAACACGATCGATATAGGTCAGCATCGAGAGACTGCACGCCCAGGCAAGCACGCTGTAGCGAACGTTGGTCGGATTGGCGTCGGTCATGCAAGGTTCCGTCTCTGGCGGCAGAGTATCAACCTAATCGAAACACCTTCAATGCTCCATATAATTCCCGAATCTTTTCAACGGAGAGGAATCCTCATGCAACCTGAAATCGGCTATGCCATCGGCGGAACGGCCGCGGCGATGATCGTGTTGTACATTGTGATGCGCTACATCCAGGTAGGCGGCGACTTCGCCCGGCAGCGCCGGGCCGACGAGATCGCCGAGCGCTTCCTGAACGACGCGAAGTTTCAAGAGGCGGTGAATCTCGTGCTGAACCCACCGCCCCCCCCGCCGCCCAAGCCGTGGCCCGATCCGATCCTTCTGTTGACCTTGATGGAACGCGAAGGCCGGCTCGTCGATTTCCTTCTGGAGAACATCGATGGCTACGACGATCAATCCCTCGGCGCGGGCGTGCGCAAGATTCACAAAGATTGCCAGAAGGTGCTGAAGGAACATCTCGAAATGGAGCCGGTGCTCAAGGGAGAAGAACAGACGCCCGTCACCGTCCCGGCGGGCTTCGACCCGTCGGCCGTGCGCTTGACTGGGAATGTTACCGGTTCGCCGCCCTTCACCGGCACACTGATTCATCACGGCTGGCGCGTCACCAAGATCAAAGTCAACCAACCGCCCGAAGGCCACGACGCGTTCGTGCTTCACCCCGCCGAAGTCGAGTTGGCCTGATCGCCGGCAGAGTCCACGGATGGCCGACGGCCTGACGTCACCCGATCATCTCCCTTCGAGCATCGTTACGAACATCCGCGCCGCTTCTCGCACGCGCGCATCGCTGTCGTCCTGCATCTTGCGCAGGAGCTTGAAAAGGAGATTCTGGTCTTCGGTATGCTTGTCGGCTTTCCAGTGTTCCGCCAACGTGAATAGCCCAACGCGCCCCTGCTCGCGAAGATCGACTTTTCCGTCGTCGTATTCAATCACATACGCGGATTCGTCGCCGAACTTACGCAAGGAAAGATGATCGCCGAGGCGTTTCGCATCGGGCGTCGTCATGCGAATGCCGACAGCAATGACGCCGGTCAAACGCAGCTCTGCGTTCAATCGATTGCACATCGCTTCGAGTTGCTTGCGCGTTAGTCGCCGGGCAAATACGTGAGCAGCCGTCTGGCGAAGAAGACGATCGTCGCTAACGGCTGCACCGCGCTCCATGACGGTTTGGATCGCGGAGTTCCACTCCAGCGCCGAACCAAAATAGGCCGACAACGCTGCATGCTGCACGGCTAAGTTTTCATCGACGAAGGAGTTCGTGAGCAGCGTCGGGTCGCGCACCTGTTCCGCAAATGCACCCACAGCTCGAATCGTCTGCTCCCGGACCTTGGGTTTGACGTTATCAGCGAGCGACAACAGGTGAATGCTCCCTTTCCTGCTCAGCGCCGCCAGCCAGATGAGATGATGTAACGCCGGATCGTCGCCCTTGATCGGCAGCAGCTTCTTGTTGGCCTGAGGCAGCAAATCGCCGCCGCGCCGGGTCAGTTCGATGTGCGCGCGGTAGCGCCGCTGCCAGGACGAGTCGCCCAATTCTCTCCATAATTTTTCCGGCGTCGCCTCGCTCGGCTCGTACGGTTCGAAGGGAAGCTTGGCCACGTCGTCCTTGGATGTGATCATTACCAGTTCGGCATGATTCATGATCGCGAAGATGCGTCCGCCACGTCCGACGGCGAAGGCATTGGGCTTCGTTCCCTTGGCAAAACCGAACATCGTGGCTTGAAGGCTTGCTCCTTTTGCCTCGATGGCAAGCTGCACAATGTCGTCGCCGATCGCGGCGAGGAGATAGCCGCGGTATTTGGGCGGAAGCGCATCATCATCGAAGTATGCCAACGCAGCGATGCGCAGCTCTTTGCGTTCGAGTATCGGCCACAGCGCTGCCGATTCCGGCATTGACTCATGACGACCATGCGGAACAACGTGCCACAGACGCGCCGTGTCGTTGGTCCTCTCGGCAACTACCAGGTTCCAGTGGCGATCAAACGCCAGTCCGTCGATGTCGCGGAAACCCCCGGCAACCAGAACCAAGCCGGTGCCGTCGGGCTTGCAGCGATACACTGCGCCGATCCCGCGATGCGACGTCTTGCTTCCGTCGGCTTCACTGAAGAACGTCCAATACTGCATCCGCTCGCAGCCGACCGCGAGATACAACTCGCCCTGCGGTCCCCAGGCGAGCGCGCGAAATCCCTGGCGCTCGTCGCCGCGCGGCACGCCCCAGAGCAGCTTTTTCGGCTGCAGCCGGTCGCGCCGGCGGCCGCCATCGGCAAGGACATAGAGCGCACTGCGCGTCAGAACGTAAAGATCGTTGCCGCGAATTTCGATGTCATTGATGTCGGATTTCGGCGGAAAGCGATACAGAAGTTTGCGAGCGTGATAACCGTTTTCACTCGGCTCGTAGGCGAAAAGCGACTCGCGCCCGCCGACGAACACGCGACCCATCGCGTCGACGCGAACACAGCGGATCGGCTCAGGGACGATGGCGTCGATCGATTCGGCTCGAATATCCTGAGCCAACGCCTGTTCGGCAACCAAGGCAACAAGGATCGCAGCGAAGAAGTTCCGCACGTCAATGCTCCGCAACGGCGACACAAGCGCCGCTTCGTTCGCGCCAGGCTATTTTTTGGCTCGCGCGAAATCTTGGCCGAGCCAGCGGAAGCCGCGGATGCTGCCGTCGGCTTCGAAGTTGAACACGAGGAACTCGCCTTCGAGCACGTACTCGCCCGGCGCGACGTTGCGGAACGTGTCGTGATGCCAGTGTTCCAGTCGGACGTTGAAGCTGCTCCAGCGAATCAATAGACCGTCGTCGTCCGCGGCAATGACGGCTTTGCCGTAGCCCGGATGCTGATAGACTCCCGCGAACGAACTAAGTTCGCGCGACGGCTTCGTGTTGCGGACGCGCTTGCTGGCGATCGACGCCTCTTTCTTGGCCTTCTCGGCTCGCAGTTTTTTTTCGAGGCCAAGGTAATACCCGTTCCAATCCTTGTTGGGCAGATTGAGAAAGCGATCCATGATCGTCTTGGCGACGGCTTCGGTCATGTAGCTGGGGTTGCGATTGCCGAGGACGACCACGCCGAGCTTGGATTTCGGCACGATCACGGTTTGGGCACGAAGGCCAGGCAGCGATCCGCCGTGGGACAACATGGCATGTCCGCGGTAATCGTAAGCAAACCAACCGAGGGCGTAGCTGACCTGGCTCACGTCGGGATAGTTGGCGCGCGTGGCGTCGGTCATCTTGACGACCATTTGCGCGGCATGCGTCTCGCGGAACGGCTTGACGGGGACGAGGCGCTTGCCATTGTGCACGCCGTCCGCAAGTTGAAAGCGCAGCCACTGGCCCAGGTCGCGGACCGATGCGCTGATGTCGCCGGCGCCGCGCGAGTCATAGATCAGCGACGTCATGCGCTCGAGCTTTCCCGGACCTTCGCGGCGATAACCAACGGCGCGATTGTCGGCCTTCAAAAAGTCCGCCGCCGACGCGCTGGCCGTCTTCATGCCGAGCGGCTGAAAGATTCGGCGTTTGAAGCTCTCGGCCAGAGTTCGTTTGTCGGCGCTCGCCGCCGCCGTCCCCGCGGTGATGAACGGAATGTTGGCGTATTCCCAGTTCGAGCGAAACGACGTCGTAAGCTTTACTTTGCCGATCTGGCGCAGCACGTCCTCCGGCTCCAGCGGCGATTTGTACCACAACAGATCGTGCCGGCTAAGCCCGGTGCGATGACATAGAAGATCACGGATGGTTACGTTCTGGTCGGCCAGCGGATCGGCCAGGCGGAAATAGGGGACGTGTTTGTGCACAGGATCATCCCAGTCCATGACGCCATCGCCGACGAGGATGGCAATCAACATGGCCAAGAATGCCTTGGTGCATGAGGCAATTTGGAAGATCGTGTCGGCTGTCACCGCGTCGTCCTTCCCGAGTTCGCGGACTCCAGCCCCCTTCAGGTAGACGATCTTGTCGTCGTGCACCACGACAACCGCCGCCCCCGGCACATCGAAGACCTTGATCGCGTCGGCAACGATCGCGTTAAGCTTATTGTCGTCGACCGCCTGGCCTCGCACGCAGAACGGAATGAGCAACAACACAACAAGCGGAAGCAGGAGGCGTCGCACAGCGGAATCTCCGGACAAAAAGAGTTGATCTGAAGGCGCATGCTACGCGTTGCGAGAGGAGTGTCAACAAGATTCGGATTGGATTGCCGCTGACGGCTTGGCGTTCCAGGGGGACGTCACGACGCCGGCCGTGGCTCGGACGGCGGTTCCGGCACTGACGGCGGGTCGGCGGGCAGCCCTTGCTTGGCGGCACATTTCTCCGCAGCGGCGGGATTGGACGCGGTTTTGGCGTCGGCGGGCTCGGTGCGGAAAAACACCAATCCCGTCACCAACACGATGGCCACGCCGAGCACCAGCCCCAGTTTCGCGTCATTGGTCACGACGACACCTGCGAAGAAGCAACTTTATGAAATTATGCCCGATTTCGGAGAATGCCGGCGGCGAATCCCGGCATAACACGTTCAATTCGTTTCGTCGGCCCCAGCGAATCCGCTAGTTCCGTCATACGCGATGCGAATCGCTTTCATCGCATTGCCGGAGTCGTCCGCGGGGTCATTGCCGGTTTTTTCTGCACTACCCAAATTGCCGGCACCCTCAGACGCGACAAAAACTGGCATAGTTCATTCCATGCCGCACGCTATTATCCAAGGCGCTTGTTAGCCGGACGCACGATCTACGGAGACGAAAAGGCTAACTCGAAAGGCCTGTGGGGCACGTTTTCAACGTGCCATTCGATGGAAACGCGATTGCAGCGGCACGTTGAAAACGTGCCCCACGGATGTCAGTCGCTTGCGCGTCCGGCCGACGGATAGAAAGGAGTCTTCCATGCGAGTGTGCTTGTATGAGGATGGCTTTCAACAACTGGAACCACTGTCGTTGACGCGCGCCGTGTTCGATCTGCGCTGCGGGATCGACACACTGGGCCACAAGCAACTTCGCTATTTTGACGCCGACGAATGGGGCGCCCTCGTTCGGCCCGCTATGGAGCCGGTGTGCAGACAGGCACATCCGTCAGCAGCGATAAACGACGACGACTGGCTCACCGAGGGGGACATCATATTCGTGAATAGCCGCTGGCTGCCGCCCAACGATGCCTGGGCGAAGACGAACGAGTCGTGCGTCGGCATAGCGAATGGCGCCGTGGCGTACGTCGTTGTCCCGAACCGAATGGCGACGTCATCGGAGCTCGATCAGTTGCCGATATTGTTGGAAGTCTGGCGGCACACCATGCCGAAGTGCGATGCCGGCGGAGATTGGATCGAGCATCCGTGGGACTTGGTCGATTGCAATGCCGAGGAGATCCGCCGCGATTTCGGTTGGCTGCCCATCGCAAGCGAACGCGCGGAGCTTGCGTCATTCGGACTGATCGGGCCGCAAGGGAATTTGTGGCTTGCGGCCTCGGCGCGGATCGAGCCGATGGTCGTTGCCGACGCTACGCGCGGGCCCGTCGTCATCGACGAAGGAGCGATCATCTCGGCATTTTCGCGACTGGAAGGCCCATGCTACATCGGGCCGCATACGCACGTGCTCGGCGCCAAGATTCGCGCCGGCACGACGCTTGGACCGCATTGCCGCGTCGGCGGCGAAGTCGAAGCGAGCATCATGCACGGCTACAGCAACAAGTATCACGAGGGCTTTCTCGGACACGCCTACATTGGCGAGTGGGTCAACCTCGCCGCGGGCACGCACAATAGCGACCTGCGCAACGATTACGGCGAAGTGACCATGACCGTGCGCGGCTTGTCGATCGCCACCGGCATGACCAAGGTCGGCTGTTTCGTCGGCGATCACACCAAGACCGGCCTGGGCACACTGCTCAACACCGGAACTAGCATCGGCGCTTTCTGCAACGTCCTACCTTCAGGTGGTTACGCGCCGAAATACCTGCCCTCGTTCACAACATGGTGGAACGGCAGCCTGCGCGACACGTCGGCGCTGCAGCAGGCGTTGTCGACAGCGGAGATCGTCATGCGACGTCGCGGCGTCGCGCTGACTGATGCCCACAAGGCTCTATTCGCATGGCTTGCCGAGCAAACCGCTCAGGATCGGTTTCGCACCATCCGCGAAACCGAGCAGCGAGCGCTTCGCAGGAGTGCCTAGCGCACAGTCTACGGTCCATTGATGGATCAACGTCGGGTGCGTGAAACGCACCGGAGAGCGGAGCGGTTCGTTACACGCACCCTACATCCATGGAGCCAGCGCACTGGGCGCAATCACACGCACGACCGGCGATGAAGACTTAGGCTTCGGCTAAGTTGGTGCTGTAGCTCTTCCACGCGCGCCTGCATTTCGTGCGAACGTTCCATGTCGATGGCCAATTCGATCCGTTCATCCTCGGAAAGCGTTTCGGCGAACTGCGTGCGGAATTCCCGCTCGAACGCGTCGGCCCCTTTCGCATCAAGAAACGCGTCTTCCTCCGGCGTAATGAAGAACGCCTGAAACACGCGACCCACTCCTTCATCTCCGACGACCTCTTCGAAGGCGGGATTTTCGTAGACAGGACGCGTGAAATAAAGCGCGGACTTGCCATAGCGCTGCGCGAAAGCGTGGTGAAGCGACCCAAAGGCGATCGCAAAGCGCGAGTCGAGCGGGATGTCGTGCAGCAAGAGGAAAAACAGGGCGTTGACGAAGATCTTCGCCGCCTCCGGGTCGGGCTCATCGCTGAACAGTATGACTTCGCCGAACGCGGCGTCGCCGGCGCGGGCGAGGCGGTCGGCCAGGCCCATGGAGGCGAAGACGTGGAATCCTTGACGTGCCCAGTCATGTGTCGCGAGCTTGAGCGAATCGCCGTCGGCAGAGTGAAACACTTGCACGTCGAACGGCTTGCCGAAGTAGTTCTGAAAGTGCTCGCGATAGGTTTCGGTCCAGAAGGAAGGCATGGCGTGTCCTCCGCCGGGCGCGTTCGCCCGAAACCGCCGCGCGAGCGCGGCGACGCGTGTCTGCAGCACACGATTATGGGGCGATGGCTCGGTGTTTCGGGTCCCAGAGTTCGAAACCGAGGTCGGCGCCGGGGGCCATCGGATTGCTGCGATCGATGCTGCCGCCGTTGTCGGTTTCGTCGAATCCGACCGAATAGATGATCATGCCGGTCGGGGTACGTTTCATACGCAATGGCTTGCCGGCGTAGGGATCGATCGGGACCGTACTCAAGAGTTTGGCGTCGACCAGGTCTTCGATGCGTTTGGGCCAGGCTTTGTGTTGCAGTCGGTAGCGTTCGGCTGCGATGGCGACGATGGCGCAACGCAGTTTCGCCTGGCCGCGAGCGGATGCCTGGCCCACTTTCGCCGTCGCTGGGAGGATGAGTCGCGTAAGATAGGCGCGCGACTGCCTGGATTTTTCATCGAGCTTTTGGAAGGCGCGAAGGCGGTCGGCGTCCTTCAGCGTGGAGGCATGAACCTGGTCGTTCATGAATCGCAAGTATTCGGGATAGCCGCTCAAGATAAGTCCGGGGAACATATCGAGGAGGCGTTCGGGGATGCCGAGTTTGATGCCGGTCATGCCGGACATTTGCGAGAGCGTCATCTTGCCGTCGCGGAGGTTGAAGTACATCTGGTGGCCGCTGGCCCGCTCGCCGCGCATGGCGTAGTGCAGTCCGTCCTCGGCAGCGGCGCGTTCGAGGGATTCCTGGAGTTTTGTCAACATCGCTTCCGAGACGACGCCTTGGGCCAGGGTGTGCTCGACGCTGTAGCGGGTTATCGCCTCGCCGGCGATTCGCACCAAGAACGCGATCAGGAATGGTTGATCCTTGAGCGAATGGGAGGTGTTCACCAGGGCAAGGCACGATTCGGCGGCGCCGTCGAAATCGCGCTCAAAAGCCCGCCGCGCCACGTCATGCTGCAGCAACGCGAGCACGATGCGCACGTCCTGCACGTGGTCCAAACGGATCAGGAATGGAGTTTCGTTGTTCTCAACGCCATAGCGGCCGAAGGGCATGTCCTTGAGCTTGCGGGCTTCACGGATCGTTTCCTCGGGAAAGTCCTCGAAGGCGGCCAGGAGTGGGGCGGACCATTCGTCGCTCAAACGCACGTTCGGCTTTTCGAACGGATCTTTGCCGCCTGCCGCCCACGGTCCGCCCGGGGCAAGCGCTTTCCTCTTGAGCAGCGTGCGAACCTTGACGATCTGCACCGCGGAGTTCTTTTCATCCGGCGGCAACGTGACGCTGGCGACAATGTCGTGCCAGCGCCAACCCGGATCGCTCGCGTCGATGTCGGCCTCCAGGTTCCGCAGCTCACGCTCGCTCAGCCACGCGGAAACGAGATAGTACGCAATCGGCGTCGCGACCAAGAGCGCGACGAATGCGCCCAGATAGTACCAGGGCCGGCGCGAGGTCGGTGGACTCGCGTCTGCCGGAGGCGAGGCTGTTTGGGTGCTCATAGTTCGTGAACTGGCCCACATGCGCAACTTGCATCGTTTGTGCGTGTTGTGATCTTCGCCGATTTTCACGCAGACTGCAAGAGAATTCACGTCTTTGGGTTGCGGTGGCTCGACACCGCTTTCTTACTCTCTTTGGAACGATCTTCCATGCAAGCTATCCGCGCCAAGAAAGAAAAAAAACGGCGTCGAGCCATCGCAGTCCAAAGCGGTTGCAATGAATTCGCCAACGCGTCCAGACGACAGGAAAAGTTTACAATTTCGGCGCACAGCGGTCGTAGCGGGTCCGCGCGTTCGGTGTGTTCCGCAAGTCTTGTGCATGTCTTACCTTCGGGCCTGGATTCGCGGAAAAATGCATGCCCTCCGTTAGCTTGGCTCATGTTTTGCTTTTAGAGTTGAGCAATACGGTTCCAAGCGGCATTCGGCGAACGCCGGCTCAACGAGATGGGGAGGTTGCGGAACATGCACAAGCGCGTGATGCCCTGGTTGGTTCTTATCGCCGGCCTTTCGATGGGCGCCGAGTTTCGCACGCCGAACTTCATCGTCATCGCCGCCAATCCACAAGTCGCCCAGCAGATCGGTCAATGGGCGGAGCATTATCGCAAAGAGAAGGCTACCCTGTGGCTCGGCCGCGAGATGCCGGCCTGGCCTCAACCGTGCCCCTTGCGCGTCACCGTGTCGATGGACGGCCCCAGTGGCGCCACCGAGTTCACCTTCGGAAGCTACGGCGTGACAAGCCAGAAGATGCAGATCCAAGGCCCGCTCGATCGGCTCATTCACAGCGTCTTGCCCCACGAGGTCACGCACACGGTCTTCGCGCATCATTTCAAGTCCGCCGTCCCGCGCTGGGCGGATGAAGGTGGCTCCGTTTTCTCCGAAGACGATGCGGAACGCGAACGACACGACAAGGTCGTCCGCAGCATCCTCAATCAACGCCAACAGATTCCGATGCGCACCCTGTTTGGCCTGAAGGAATATCCGCCGCAAGTCATGTGCTTGTATGCCCAGGGCTTTTCGATCTGCGATTTTCTTGTGAAGCGGAGCAATCGGCAGCACTTCTTGAACTTCGTCGGCGCAGGCATGTACTACGGCTGGGATTCGGCAGTGAAGTCGTACTACGGCCACAACAACGTGGAGGAGTTGGAGCAGGCCTGGCTGCAACATCTGCGCGACACCAAGAAGCAACCGCCGGCTCAGTTCGCGGCCAACACGACGACGTCGCCCATCCCGGGCAACGCGCAGGCGGCAGCACAGCCGACACTTGGATTCGTCGAGACATCATCCAAGACGGTGCGAATGACGGTTCCGCCGGTGCAGCCGCTCGATCCGCCCGCGGTGATTCGCGGCGCGATGCCGGCGCCGAGTCAGGGCGCCTGGCAGCCGAACGTGCGGCTGGAGAGTCCGGTTCCGCTGGCGCCGCCGCTGCCACGCATCCCAGCGTATGTGCCGGACGACATTCGATTGGGGCAGCCACGGCCATGAATCGTAGGCATCACGCATTGCGTTCCGGAATAATCACGCGGAGCGTGATGCCTACGGTACGAGAAACACTTGCACAGACGTTCATGAATTGATTTCATTTCGTCAATATTCACTTGCTATCCGAACCCAGCACGTTGGTATAATGGTCCGGGTACGCAAGCCCTTCACGGACGCAGGCGCATTAAATTGATCGGATCAAGAAGCGACGCCCAAAAGGCGTCCTCGAAGGACTCCCATGCCATTGACTCCATCGCAACGCCCCACGCGCGAATGGCCTCTGCTCCTCGCGTCCGTTCTGGCCGTCGGCATGATCGTTTATCCGTTCTGGACGGCGTTCGTCACGGACGGCGTGGAAGGCCCAAGCACCTGGACGCCCCAGCGCTTCGCCAAGCTACTCTTGGGTCCCGAGCAGGTGGGGTGCTACCTCTGCTTCGTATGGGGATTGCTGATTTTCGGTGGTCGGTACTGGGAGATCTTCACCCAGCGCGGCGCGTTCTCACTAAACTTGCTTTCCACGGAGGAGGGGACGCGCATCCTTCCGGAAGACGCGCGCAATCTGCAACGGCACGTCGATCAATCGACCACATCGTATGGACCGTCCATCCTCGCCAACATGATTCGCGCCGGCCTGGCCAAACTCGGCTTGAACGGATCGAGCCACGACGTTCGCGAAACGATTAAGACGCAGGCAGAAGTCGATCTTGGCCGGCTCATCTCGACGATGGCGACGATGCACTACCTCGCCTGGGCGATCCCCGCGATCGGCTTTCTCGGCACGGTGCGCGGTCTCGCGGGCAGTATGACTTTGGCCGGCCAGGGGGGCGAGCAACTCCGCATTGCCACGCAGCACTTGACCATCGCTTTCGACTGCACGCTCGTGGCGCTGGCGCTATCGCTGGTGTCGATGTTCTTGATCCATACGCTGCAGCGTGAGGAAGAGTCGCTCGTGTTCGATTGCCAGCAGTACTGTCTCGAACATCTGGTCAATCGCATTTATGAACCCGACCGAAGCACGCAAACCGATCGGCACGTGGACATGGCGTCGGCGGGCGTTGTGCCGGACGGCCTGAAGGAGAGGGGCGTGCGATGACCATCTTGGCACTGGATTGGAACGCGACTCGAGTGCGAGCCGTGGGTGGGCTGGCGGGTGACTATCCCCTGCCTGTCCCGCTCGACCCGCCTGATCTCGACCTAGCTTTGGCCTTGCGTCTGGATACGTCGCCGATTGAGATGGGCCGCCCGGCGCTTCGGCAATGTCGCAGCGCTCGTCATATGGTGTGCCGCGATTTTCTGTCGCACCTGGGCGATGCAACGCAATGGCAAGGCGGCGGCCATGTGCTCGATGCCCGCTCGGCCTGCGAGTTGGTCTGGAGCAAGCTCACGCCGACCGCGAGCACGGCAGATGCGATCGTGTTGAGCGTGCCGAGCTACTTGCAGCCGCGCCAGGCCGAGATGCTGCGTCGCGTGGGAACGCCGCTGCCGGTGCTCGGTTCCATGCCGACGCTGCTCACCGCGGCCATCGCCGGACAGGCGGAAGGATATTGGGAACGATCGGTCCTGGTCATCGACGTCGATGATCACGCCTTGACGCTGGGCTGGGTCAATTCGATTTCCAACAAGGTTCATCTGATCGAGTGCCGATCGTTCACCAACCTGGGCGTGCGCCATTGGCATGAGCGAATACTCAATGCCCTTGCCGACCTGTGCATTCGCCAGCATCGCCGCGATCCGCGCGACATCCCGCAAGCGGAGCAGAGCCTGTACGACCAACTCGGCGTACTGACCGAAGCCGCGTTGAAGCGTCAAGCGATTCAGCTAGGCATCCAGACGTCGCAGTGGTTCAAGCACCTGCTAGTGCATCCCGAGGAGACGGTGCGGTTCTGTCAAGCGCTGTCGCGGCAAACGATTCAGGAGGCCGAGCAACTGTTGTCGGCCTGCCCGGCGACCGAAGCGCCGCGCAGCATTCTGTTGACGCAAGAGGCGGGACGATTGCCCGGACTGGTGGACCTGCTGCGAGGCCTGGTCATGCCGAGCGCTTCGGCGGACACACGCCTGCCGCCGAACGAAACGAACGTGCACGAAGCGGACCTGGGCGAAGACTTGATGTTCAACGAGGTCGAGGATCGCATCGAGGTCATGGTGTTGCCTGCCGAGGCGCCGGCGCGGTCGGCGCACGGGCTGGGCCAGTTCTTTCACGCCAACATTTTGCCGCGGGGGCATCTGGAGACGATCGCGCCGCTGCCGGCCGTGCCGCCGGTGGACGCCGGTCCGCCCCGCCTCCATTATCTGGGTCGGGATCATCTGCTGCGCGAAGCGAATTGCGCGCTCGGCTCGCACTTCGGCTGCCCGGTCTGCTTTGACAAGGCGGAGCATCCGGAAGTCGCTCCGCGCCATTGCGACATTGTCTGGGACGGCCACGAGTTCATCCTGCACAATCGTTGCCGCGAGGGGACGTTGGTCAACGATCACCCGGTGAGCGCGTCGATCGTCCTGCGACCGGGAGACACCGTTCGCCTGGGCTCGCGTGGCCCCCTGGTGCGGTTTCTGGGCCGAAGCCGCGCCGGCGCCTTGGCCAAGCATTGATGTAGGGTGCGTGAAACGGACGTTGCCTGTGAGCGGTGCGTTTCACACACGCTACGATTGCTGAAAGGCTGTCATGATTCAGCGACACAAAGTGCCGACGATTTTCAACATCTACATGTTGGACGTCATCTGCTGCGCGCTCGGCTGCGTCGTCCTGCTCTGGCAAGTCGCGCATCAACAGGCGGAATCGACGACGAGCGACGCCAAGAAATCACAGGTCCACTTTGAGCGTGCTCGCTTCGATCTGATTTCGGCAACCACCGATGTCGGCGCGCTCCGGGCCGAGATTCAGCAATGGCGCGACCGCCAAGGCGCGATCGGCTTGCGCCTTGTGCAAGCGGAGCGCGATCGCAGCGATGCCGTCGCGCTCGCCACCGCCAGGCAAAACGACGTCGACAAGACACGTTCGCTCTTGAACCTGAGCGAGGACCAGCTCAAGAAACTGCAAGCGCAGCTCGAAGAACTGCTCGCTTCCGAGAAGAAATCCAAAGCCGCGTTGACCGGATTAGTCAAGCTCAGTGCCGACTTGCTGGCTCGCGTCGCGTTCGCGGAGCGGCGCATCGACACGCTCAAAGGGGATATCGCGCTGCGGCAAGCGGAAGCCGACGCCGAAGCGAAGAAGTTTCGCACCGATCTCGAGGCGGTCCTGGCGTCGGAGCGGAAGACGAAGGCCGACCTCGCCGGCGCTCAATGGAAAAACGCCGAGGTCTCGACGCGCATCGCGCTGGCGGAACAGCGACTCGATTCCCTCAAGGGGGCGATCGCGCTCAAGGACGCCGAAGCGGAAACGGCAACGAAGAAACTGCGTGCAGAGTTGGACGCGCTCTTGGCCGCCGACAAGAAGACGAGGTCTGATCTCGCCGGCGCCTCGCTGGCCAACTCCGAGCTGACGACGCGCCTGGGGCTCTCGGAACGGAGAATCGCGTCGCTCAACGGCGAAATCGCGCTCAAGCAGACCGAAATCGATGGCGCCCTCAAGAAGCAAGCGGACCAATCGGCTGCCTTACGCATCTCCGAAGAAAACCTCCGCAAATTGCAGAAGCTGCTCGACGTGGCACGTGACGACTCGAAGGACACCAAGACCAAACTCCTGCTCACCGAACTGCAACTCAAGATGCGGCAGCAGGACCTCGACAAGGCCCGCAGTGAACTGGTCGATCTCACCGGCGCGCGCGACAAGCTCCTCGTTGACCTCGCCGCCAGTGCCGGGAGCCTCGACGATGCCAAAGCCATCATCGCTCGGTTGACCAAGGATCGCGATCAGTTCAAGGGGAAGGTCGCCGCCGGCACGGCCCAATTTGACGCGCTTTGGATTCAGAAAGACCAGCTTCGCAAACGCGTCGTCGAACTTGAAGCCGAAGCCGAGCAGCGCTTCGCCGGCATTCCTCTCACCGGCGAGAACGTCATCTTTCTCATCGACACCTCCGGCAGCATGGAACTCAAGAGCGAGGATCCCAAGGATCGCGACCCGAACAAATGGCCGTTCCTGTGCGAAACGCTCATGAAGCTCATGAAGAGCATCCGTACGCTGAAACACTTCCAGGTCGTCCTTTTTTCCGACAAGGTCACGTATCTCGTCGGCGGGAAAGGCAGTTGGCTCAAATACGAAGGCCACGAAACAGCGATTGCGATGCGGAATGCTTTGCTCAAGATCAAAGTTGAAGGTGGAACCAACATGCACGAGGCTTTTTCCGAGGTGTTCGCCTACCGTGAACACAAGAACGACAAGCTCGACACAATTTATCTCTTTTCCGACGGATTGCCCAACGATGGTCCGCCGCCGCCGATGAATGTCAATCTCAAGGACGAATCCGAGAGAAATCGCTACTATGGCGATCAAGTTCTCCGATCGCTCAAAACCACGTGGAACAATCCCAGACCCGGCATGGAGACGGTTCGCATCAACGCGGTCGGCTTCTACTTCCCCAGCCCCGACATCGGCGCTTTCCTTTGGACTCTGGCGCGTGAAAACCGCGGCGCCTTCGCCGGCGTACGGTGACGCGGCAGTCCGACGGGAAGACCACGAACGAACAACACCGTCACGGCGTGACTGGACAGCGGCGGGTTTTGCTACGATTCGTTCCTTTTTTTGTCGCCTGTTCCTCAATACGGTGATTGTCAGGTAGGAACACCAACACACTACCTGGCAGATACGAGACCGCGCCTGCGTTCGCCAACTTGAAAGTTTGACCATGTCCACACAGCTTCCCGATGACCGTCAAGGCAATGCGCCGGGCGGAGCAACGCGCTCGCCTGCCGCCGAAGATGCGTTTGACGTCGACGAGGGCGAGGAATCGGAGAATTCCGGGATCGCCTTCGATGCCGCGGACGTAGCAGCCGCGGAAGATTCGGGAACGGCATTTGAAGCTGCCCCAACGTTCGAGCCGGCCAAGGACGACGAGATCGACCCGGGTACATTTGAGCTTCCAGACGACGGCGCCGAGCAATCTGTCGCGGGGGAACAACCGGATCCACCCGAACCGGAAGAAGCGGTACAACCGGGTCCAACCGATACGGACGCGGCGGTACAACCGGGTCCAACCGCAGCCGACGACGCGGAATCGGCGGTTATTATCGACGAAGAGGCAGGCAGCTTCCCGGATGGCGACAAACCGCCGGATGCACCCGCACTGCCGGCCAGCGGCGCCGCCGCGCTCCCGTTCGAAGCCGAAGCCCCGACTTCGGAAGGCCCTCGCCGCGATGACCAGGACCGTCGTGGGTCCACGGCGGCAACTCCGGGCCCGTCGGGTAGGATTCAGCGGACTTACTTCGGCGTGGCGCTTGCCGTCGTCACTCTTGTCGTTGTCCAAGCCGGTATGTTGCTTCTGCCGGCAGATCAGGGCAAAACGGTCGTTGCCGACGTTCCCGAAGTGCCGCCCGTCGTCGTCGCGAAGAAGGCGCCTGCCATCGACGTGGACATACAAGCAATTGAAAAGCAGTTGGCCACGGCACGTGAAATGATCAGGGAGTTGGAGAACACTCGCGACGATGCTGAAACGAAGGCCTCGGCCCGAGAGGACGACATCCGCAACCTGAAGCTTGAAATCGACAAGCTGAACAAACAGTTGGCCGACCTAAAGTCGCCGCCGGTGAGTGACTTCGCCGGCTTGTCGCTCACCGGCGAGAACGTCATCTTCATTATCGATGCCGCGGAGAGTCCGTCCCTGAGCATGTACCGGGACAGTAAGCAGTTCAAGTTCGACAAGAAAAAATGGCACTACCTGTGCGACCGATTCGAGAAGCTCATGAAGAGCATTCCGACGCTGAAGCGATTTCAGGTGATACTCATCGGCGAGGGGCGAAGTTATCTCATCGGCGACCGGGGCAGATGGTATCAATACGTTGGCGCCGATTCCGCATGGTATGCTCGCTCCAAGCTGCTCGACGTGGACGTGGGCGGCGCCCGAAATCTGCACGACGCTTTCGCCGAAGCATTGTATTACCGCGAGCAGAACCAGAAGGTCGATGCGATCTACTTCCTCTCCTGCGGCTTTCCCAACGCGGGCCCCGTTGATGTCACCAACATACAGAAATTGACCGAGGAAGAAAAACAACGCTATACGGCCGAGCATCTTCGCAAGAAAATCAGCGGCGAGTGGAACCTCACCGACAAGAACCTCAATGATGTGCGCATCAACGCGATCGGCTTCTTTTCCGAAGACAGCCAATTCCGTGCTTTCCTGTCCGCACTCACGCGCGACAACCGCGGCTCCTCCATGATGCTGCCGTGATTTCGACCTCGCCTAGCCGATGCTGACCAAGGCAGTTTCTGATTGCTGATTGAATGTTGCGCAATGCGGAGCATTTTCTTGCGGAATCAGAATTCGCTACCTAAGTTGGAAAAAGCCCGATGATTGGGCAGGACTGATGCATTGCCGTCCGCGCAAGGAGAGGAATCCGTCGCCTTCCTGGCTATCTCGTCTGCTTCGGCCAACGATCGACGCCGTTCCATGCTGTGCCTGTGCGAAGACTCCGCGCCCATTTCGGCGCGCGGCGCTTCATCTAATTCGTTCGCTCCTTTTTTGAGGAGGTTCGGATGTTCCCATTGTTCTCGTGAAAGTCGCTTCTTTCATTTTTCAAAGGCCCGTCCAAGGCCAGGAAATCCTGCTCGCTCCAAGTCGAAGCCTTGGAGGATCGCAATACGCCTGCCACACTCGACGGGGCTCGGCTCGCCGTGTGGATTTCGTGACGCATGATGTGCCGACTTGAGTATAATCCCACCAACGCTTCCTCCCTTGCGTTCCAGGGATACTCTCATGAACAACTTTTCAATCCCCGTGTGGCCCTGGGTAGCACTCATGCTCTTCGGCCTCCCTCTGTCGGCCGACGCGGCGTGCTGTTACTTCTCTGCCAAGAACGCCGACATCTTGCAGCCGGCTCAGAAAGCGTTCATCACCTGGGACCCGGCCGAGAAGATCGAGACCTTCACTGTGCAGCCGAAGTTTGAGGGCAACGCCCTCGATTTCGGCATGGTCATTCCGACGCCAACGCAGCCGAAGCTCAACGAAATGCCGCGCGACTTCTTTCGGCATCTCGCCATCTACACCATCATGAAACGGCGGCAACATCCCCACTCTCGCTTACTCGATATCCTCGAACCGCGCAAATTAGACGAGGCAAAGAAGTCCGATCCGAGCGACAAAAGTCCGCCTCCAACAAGTAAAGACCCGGGCCGGCCCAAAGTCGTCGTTCTCGAATCCGGCGTCGTCGGCTCGCTCGATTACAAGATCATCACGGCCGAGAAGGCCGACGATCTCTACCAGTGGCTCAAGGACAACAAGTACAACTACTCCGGCGACGAAGCGACGCTCAATCATTACGTGCAGAAAAAGTGGATCTTCACGGTGATGAAGATCGACACGATGCAGATGAAGCGAAACAAGGACGGCACGTTCGCCGGCGAGGTGACGCCGACGCGGTTCAAGTTCACGTCGGAGAAGCTGATTTATCCCTTGAAGATCACGCAGATCTCGGTGCGCGACAAAACCGAGGCGTTGTTCTATGTGCAAGCGCCGTACAAGGTCGATCTGGCCGGCGACATGACGTATCAGTACATGTGGATTCCATCGCTCGAAGGGGCGGTTGGCTGCACGTCCACCGGTATCCCCGGCGGCGGCGATGCCTGGCTCAAGGCATTCGGCCCGCAGATCCCGGCTCTCAAAGCGCAGGCGGCCATGCTGCAGTTCCGCTTCTTCCCCGGCGTACGCCCCGGCCCGGGCAAGGATGGCCGAATCATGACCACCATGGAGTGGGCCCGCAAGCTGACCAAGGATGACGTCAGCATCCTGACCGGGAAATACCCGTACAGTGAACCGGTCCCAGACGTCGACGCCGGCTTCACCGAAGCCGACGCCCGCGACCCGGCCCGCGCCGCCGCCATCGTCAAGGTCATCCGCGATCGACTGAATAAGTCGCGCATGAAACATCCCGACGGCTACCTTGTACGCCACGCCCCCGCCAATGAACTCCGAGACCTTCAGTTATTGTCCGGCCACCTCACCGCCGGCCTATTCATCACCAAGTTCCGCAAGCTGTTCACGCGCGGCGAGATGAACGACGACCTGCTCATCTTGCCGGCGCGCTACAATGGAGCGGAAGACAACTCCGAGTATGAAGAGATGTTGCCGACGTCGCCGCCATGATTTTTTCGGTGTGAGGTTTACGTTTAGCGCTCGCAGCATCACACGCGTTCGCATGGCGCGCTGCGGGCGTCAAACGTGAACAGGCCATGCAAAATCCCCTCGAACCTATTTTGAAGACTCACGGCGTCATCGTCCTGGACGGCGCCCTTGCCACCGAACTGGAACACCGAGGCGCTGACCTGCGCGATCCGCTCTGGTCGGCCAAGCTGCTGCTCGAAAATCCCGAACTGATTCGCCAGGTGCATATAGACTACTTCGCTGCCGGTGCCGACGTCGCGACGACGGCGAGTTATCAGGCGACGATTCCCGGTCTGATGGCGCGCGGGTTGGATGCACGCCAGGCTGCGGACGTGCTGCGCCTGAGCGTGGTCATCGCACAACAGGCGCGCGATGATTTTCTGAAGCGCGATCCCAGGGATTCGCCGCCCTCACCGCTGGGCTTGCTGGTGGCAGCGTCGATC
>VGZI01000025.1 GCA_016872605.1 Planctomycetota bacterium | reverse complement strand
AGTCGATGTTGCCCCCGCCGGTATCGCTGATGGCCGCGTTGACGACGATCTGGAACGTCGTCGACGCCTGAAGGCTTGACGTATCAAAAATCGATGTGCCGTTGAAAGTAATCGCGCTCGCTGCCGGATTATCGAGGTTGATGCTGAAGTTATCCGAGTAGGCGTTCACGCCACTTTCGTTGAAGGTGACGCTGGTGTTGGCCGCCGAATCAGTGAGGTTGACATCCGTGAAAGCCGCCAGGCCGGCGGCCGTGACTGTCAACGTGGCGGTATTGTTGCCCGTGACGTTGGCACTGTCGGTTCCTGTCCATGTCCCGGCCGCCAGGTTCAGGGTGTAGGTGGCGCCGTTGGAGACAATCGAGACGGCTTCATTGGCCACGTTGAGATCGAGGTTGAGCAGCGCGCCGGCCTCGGCAAAGGTCGCAGGCGCGAGCCGATCCTCCAGCACTTCCACGCCCAGTGGGTTACGCCGAATCGGTTGAGGTTTTTCGTCTCCTGCAAAACCGAATAGACGAGCGAGCTTGCGCCACCATGGTGTTCGCATGGTTAGTATCCTTGGAGAGAGAGGCCAAAGTGTCTTCGCCTGGAAGTCACCACCCTAGATCAATAGCGAAGGTATCTGCGTGCGCTGGGGGATGCGGAAATCAAAAGTGCTGCCTTGCATCGGACTCGGCACATCGGCTCCGCCCAATCCGTAGAATTGTCATAATCCCACGAGATTGGATTAGTTTGCGCGACGCACCGCCGGATGTCAAGTGAAAATGTGAATTTTGCGCAAGATAGCGACTTACGAGGGGCGGCAGACGAGAGGTGACGGGCGAGAGAGGTTCCTCGCGCCTCATTCCTAACCCCTCGTCCCTCGCCAGGCCGTCCGCCGCTCATTGGAGTTAATGATGGTGGGAATTCGCGGTTCTCACCTCGGGTCGCTCGATGCCTTAGAAGGGGAACACATGGAGACTCAGGAACTGATCCGGGCGTCGTTGCTCTGTTTGCACGTCCTGGCTGGTGCGGCGTGGTTTGGCTCTGTGTTCTACGGCGTTTTCGTCCTTTACCCGCGAGCCGACACCATCTTCGAATCCATAGCAGAACGCGAGCGCTTCTTGATCTCGCTCAGTCATGGCCTGCGTTGGCATATGATCGCGGCCATGAGTCTGGTCGGGCTGAGCGGCGTCGGCATCGCGCTGACTCCACGCAACGACATGAGCGTGATGTGGCTGACATTGGTCGGCATCAAGGCGGGGCTCCTGATCCTGTGCGCCCTCCTGTTTTGGCGCGTGTCGTGGACCTGGTGGCCGGCCCGGACGTTCGCTCTGGAAGCCGAGCTACCGGCGATTCATCGGGAGTTTCGCATCGGAGCGATGGTCATGCTCTGCCTCATCGGTTTGAGCGTCGTTGCCGGCGCGTTGTTGCGGTTTTGCTAGCGGCCACGGCAGGAGCGGCCATTCACCAGGTTGCGCGGATCGCCGAGCGTTGGCAGAACAAGTTCTTGGTTTCATCTTCTGCATTCTTACATTTCTTGTGCGCAGGTTGTCCGTAAAGCCGGATCACGCGAGTTTTTCTCGATTCCGTTCATAAGACACGCAAAGTTTGCCGATTTTTTAGGCAGGGTTGCCGCGGTGCATAATCATTTGGCCGAATCTGCCTCAACATTTTCATGAACGGAGAGAAGCCCATGGAGAGCAAGACGCTCCTGCGTGCCTTTGCCATGCTTGTCGCGATGGTGCTCTTATTCACGGGAGTTGGCCGAGGCCAGGAAGCGGGCAAGCCAGGGGCTGCCGTTATCGGAACACCGGTTTTTCTCCCCCCGCCGCTTGCGGCGGCGCAAGAGAAGGAACCGAAGAAGGACGAGAAGCAGGCAATCCGCGCCATTGCCGGACATCGGCCCTTGCACGATCACGCATCGTACCTGGGCCTGCCGACCAGCAAGCAGATTCACTACGATCGTGTTGTCGACCGGCAGTTCGTTGTACCTCGCCCCGGCCTAGCCATACTGGAAGCGCCGGCGACCGGCTTTACGATCCCGCTCAATCTGCCGCAGAGGCAGGACGTGTTTCAAACCTATTTTCCAGAGAACGCGGATCTTTTGCTCAACGTTACCGCAAACACTCGTGTCGATGCAGTCTACACGAGCAAGGACGCCAATGTGGACGCGTTCTCTCCCTATCGTATCCCTGTCAAAACCGATCCCGCTTTCGGAACGACCGGACGCACGAAGCTCAATTTCGGAAACCCGGGCAACACCGATGTGATCATGAGCTTGATCGGCAACAGCGATCTGTCGGCGGGAAAGGGCTTGGTGGACGTACAGGTCGGCGAGAAAGTCAACGGCCAACAGGCGCTGCGGGTTCGCCATCTTTATGGCCAACTCACAGGCTACGTCTATGCGGGACAGACCGACTCTGCTTTCTCCGACCCAGATGCCGTGCCCAACACCATTGACCTCGCGGGGCCGAATGGGCGAGTCAACATGCAACACGCGGTGCTCGGCGTTTTCGTGCCGCTGCTCGACGGAGGCGATTGGCATGTGTTTGGGCTCATCGGCGCCGAACAGGCCGAGACCAGCCTTACGCTTAATGACAAGTTCACCAATGCAAGGCGCATGCCGGATTTCACCACCAAGCTCTGATTCGAGGACAAGGATTTCGGCCATCTGCAAGGGGCGGCGATTTTCCGTAACCTGGTCGCGGAGAACCCCTCGGCCGACGTTCGCAGCAGCGCTTTCGGCTGGGGCGTGCATCTTAGCGCCAGCGTCAGACCCTTTCTGAGCATCCCCTGGTTCAAGAACGACATCGCCAGTTTTTCCATCGTCCACGGGCAAGGCATCGGGAACTATAACCTCGATCTGCAAAACGTGCCGAACGGCGGCACGGACGGTGTCATGGACGCAGCCGACAACATCATTCCCTTGCGCATGACTTCTTACTACGCCGCCTACACGCACTTCTGGACCACCAACCTGCGCTCGACCGCGGTCGTGAGCCAGGTCGATCTCGAGGCATCACCGGCGCTGGGTGCGGCGGGTTATCATCGCGGACGGTATGCGTCGGCCAACCTGATCTATTATTGGCGTTACAAGGCCCCAAAGGACGACAACGCCCATTTCGCCTTCACCAGCCTGGAATTTCTCTATGGGGATCGCCAAACGCTCAGTCTCGGCCGCGGACAGGAACAACGCCTGCTCTTTTCTTTTGGCGTCAAGTATTGAGCGATACCTCGACTAGACGAACCGATGTCCCTGCAGCATCGCAGGCGTCACGTGGAGCATGAGCTCTACGGCGTCTTCTTTTCCGGCACAACGTACAACGAGAATTGCATGGTCACGTTGCGGCCCGACGCCTTGATCGTCAGGCGGCGCTGATTATGAATGCTGCCGACGATCCAGCTTTCGTTGATGCGCACCGCCAGAAGCAGTGACTTTTTGAGATTCGTCCATTCCGGGTTCTTGGCATCGCCGGCGAGCCGAAAATAGACCTGACCGGAAACCTTGGGCAGGCCGCTGGGAGGCAGAGGCTCCGGCGCGAATCGCAGCCCGGCAAGGCCGAGCCGATACAGGTCATCCACCCGGTCCGAACTGCCCACTTTCATGTCGAGTTGGCCGGGCTTGGTGAGCAGGTTCACACACTGCGGCACGTCGAGGCTGCTGTGCACGCCAATGTACATTTGCCACGACCCTTCCAGCCAGGCCGGCTCAAGCGGCACTTGCATGCGTGAACCCGCGCCGATGAACGGTCGCTCCTTATACTCCGGCTCAACCACGATATCCAGCAGCGTGTCGAGATGCTCCTTCAACTCGCCGAAGCAACCGCCAAGGTCATCGTGGTTGTACTGCGGCAACGGCGGCGACCGGCGCGTCGCGCTGAAGATCGCGAGTTGCCCGGCGAGCCGGCTTAACTCCAGGTACGCCCACAACGGATGAACTCCCTCCGCGGCGTTCATCATGTCCAAGACGGTGATCGCCTCGTTGAGCTGGTGAAGCTGTCTGAGCACCAGCGCGTCGCCGGGGGCTTGCCGATCGAACGTGATCCCCTGTGTTGCCATCTGCTCGACCAGCCATTCGATCTTGCGATCCAGCCGGGCATGGAGCGCCCCCAAGATGCCTTCGCAAAGAGGCCTCCACGCGGTACAGGCCAGGAGCGGTGGAACATAGGCGCGATCGAGTTGCGGCGCACCGTTGGCCTGGTCGTTGCGTTCCAATCGGGCGATGGGAATGACGTCGTAACCGGTCTGGTCTTCGTCACCGACCAAGACCTGAAAATGGAGCCGACGAAATGGCACCGGCTGAGAATTGCCGCCGCTGTTCTCATCAACGCAATCCACGGCTTCCGGGTAGTAACGGCACTCCGTCGTCGGCTTCCCGGACAGATTGCGCCGTCCCAGGTAGAGCGCCGGCACGGCCAGGTAGACGACAAAGGCGCGCGTCTGACGGTCTTGGAACACAGAGCGCAGGTCGCGCGACGGCACGATTCCGTCGCGCGGCGCGACCACCAGCGTGCCGTCGCGCATTCGCGCTTCCAAAGAATGCAGCACCAGCCGATAGTTCCCCAGGGCGTCTTCATCCAAATCGATCTGCCGTAGCCCCCAGTTGTAGTGGAGGTCCCACTTGTGGTTTCGGCAGCGCTGCTCCTCAAGATGGCGCTGGGCCGCCTGGAAGTGATGAGGCCGAAGGAACATGCCTTCCTGCCAGTGCACGGCGCGTGAGGTCATCTTGGCCTCCAATTGACTCGCTTGTAACATGAGCGCGACGCAAACCGCATTCCTTGGCGGCGCGCAGCAACGGGCGCGGATGCATCCAGTTTTTTTCAGATTTCCTGGATTTCTCTGTGAGCCCGCGGTTAGGGGAGATAGAATACTTTCCTATAACTTCGATGCTATGGCAATTGCTCGCGAATGGCATGGCATTTCCAAGCAAATCCGAAGCTCAGGTACCTATCCACCCAGGAGGTTTCTCATGGCGAAAAGTCAGCAACACGACCTCGATCTCGTCCGTCGTCCGCGCGTGCAGATCACTTGCGACGTAGAGACGGGCGGCGCGATGGTGAAAACCGAGTTGCCCTTTGTGGTTGGCGTCTTGGCCGACCTTTCCGGCGCTTCCAAGGTTCCGCAGAAGCCCCTCAAAGAACGCAAGATGGTCGAGATCGATCGCGACAACTTCAACAAGGTGCTCGACGGGGCGGCGCCGCGCGTGGCCTTCAAAGTTGGCAACAAGCTCACCGACGAAGACACCAACCTCGCCGTCGAGCTCAATTTCAAGACCATGGACGATTTCGATCCCGAAAAGGTCGCGGAGCAAGTTCCGGCCTTGAAGGAACTTCTGGAAATGCGCCGCAAGCTCACCTATCTGCAAGCGAAGATGGAAGGCAACGACGAAGTCGAAAAGCTCATGGCCGACATGCTCAACAACACTGACAAAGCCATGGAAGCCCTGTCCAAAGACAAGCCCGCCGACGCTCCGAAGTAGGTGGCAGAGGTCAGAAGTCAGAACTTCCGACTTCTGCCTCTGACTTTAGACCTCTGGACCCAGGGCACCTCATGGACGCCAGCGCACTCTATAAAGCCGGCCAAGTTGCCGAAGCCATTGACGCTCAAATCGCTGCCGTCAAGGCAAGTCCGCTTGACCAGGGCAAACGCCTGTTTCTGTTCGAGCTACTAGTTTTTGCCGGCGATCTCGATCGCGCTCAGAAGCATATCGAGGCGGTTCGTTACGAACAGCCCGAGCTCGACAATGCCGTCGCTCAATATCGCCAGTTGCTCGATTCGGAACGCGCCCGCCGCCAGGCGCTCAACGGCAAGGTTCAACCGCAGTTTCTCGCCGAGCCGCCGGAGCACGCCAAACTTCGGATTCTCGGCCTCGTGAAGCTGAACGCCGGCGCCGCCGACGCGGGCACGTGCTTCACGGAAGCAAACAGCCAAATTGGCCCGATTCAAGGCACGCTCAATGGCAAGGCGTTTGCCACATTGCGTGATGGTGACGATCGGCTCGGCTCGATCCTCGAGGTCCACGCACATGGCCGCTACTTCTGGGTCCCACTTGAGCAAGTAGCCGCCCTCGCGATGAATGCGCCTCGTTTTCCTCGCGACCTCGTGTGGATTCCGGCCCATCTGCAACTGCAAGGCGGCGAGGAGGGGCCTGTTTTCCTCCCCGCGCTCTACCCAGGTTCGGATCAGGAAAGCGATACCCAGCTCAAGCTCGGTCGACTCACCGATTGGCGAGACCAATCTCCGACGCGCGGCGTCGGCGCCAAAATCTTCTACATCGACGGCGTGGAGTCCTGCCTTCTCGATTGGCGCCGCCTGGAAGTGTCGAGCGCCACAAACGATAAGCCATGATCGACCATTTGTTTCCCTTTTATGAGCGCGAGCTTCGCTACCTCAACCAATTGACACAGGAGTTCGCACAGCGCCATCCGAACGCCGCCAAGCGCCTGGAACTCGAGGCGACGGGCAGTTCCGATCCTTATGTGCAGCGATTACTGGAGACGTTTGCATTACTGGCGGGCCGAACCAAGGCCAAGCTCGAGGATGAGTTTCCCGAGGTGACCGACGCGCTTTTGCAGGTTCTTTATCCACATTTTTTGGCCCCAATTCCTTCGATGGCGATGGTGCAGTTTCAGGCCGACCCTTCGCGCGTTCAAGTGGCGACGGGCCACACGATTCCACGCGGCGCGACGCTGGAAGCCGCCACCGCGCCGGCGGCGTGCAAGTTCCGCACGGCCTATCCGGTGACCCTTTGGCCGATGCGAGTCAGCGCCGCGCGCTTTTTCGCGCCGCCGTTCCCGCCTGGGCTGCAGCCGCCGGCCGGCGCCGGCGCCGCCATCGGCTTGACGCTGGAGTGCGTCGGCGGCGAGTTGACGTTCGCTCAGCTTCGGCTCGATCGCCTGCGTCTTCATTTGGCGGGCGATCCGCAGAACATTGCGGACCTCTACGAGATGATCTTCAATCACGCAATACAAGTTGCTTTTCTTCCGGATCGCGCGACGGGCGGACGCGGCGCGGTAGCCTTGCCGCCCGAGGTAGCACTCTGTCCGGTCGGCTTCGAGCGCGACGAAGGACTGCTCCCGTATCCGGATCAGGCTCGCCTCGGCTACCGGCTGCTGACGGAGTTCTTCACGTTTCCCGCCAAATTTCAGTTTGTGGACCTGGCAGGGTGGACAGCGCCAGCTTTGAAGGCGGCGTTGCCTCGATTCAAGCAGCGTTGCGATGTGCTGATCTTCTGCAAAAAGACGCACCGCGACCTCGAACAGCGAGTCAATTCCGACACCTTCCGTCTGGGATGTACGCCGGTGGTCAATCTGTTCGAGCGCGACGCCGAACCGATTCGAGTTCATCCGAAGCAACCGGAGTATCGCATTGTCGCCGACCGCACGACTCCGCAAGCGGTCGAGGTGTACGCGGCCACCAGAGTCTCCAGCACGGAAGGGACGACGAACCGCACCACCGCGTACCTTCCGTTCTTCGGGCTAAACCATTCCCGCCCGCTCGACGGTGCGGAGATTTATTGGCACACGACAAGGCATCGATCGTTGGCGCTGGGTGACTCGGGAACGGAAGTTTTTCTGGGATTGGTCGATCGGGACTTCGTCTCGAGTTGGCCGACCGACGAGATGTTGCAGGTGCGCGTGATGTGCACCAATCGCGACCTTCCGTCGGCGATCAGCAGCGCGAGCCAACCGATCGAATGGGTGCTCGAACAACCGGCGCCGATCAGCGGGGTGCAGTGTCTGCGGCTGCCGACGCCCCCGCTTCGGCCGGCGCCGCGCGGCGGCAAGGCCTGGGAACTCATCTCACACCTCTGTGTCAACCCGCTCTCCCTCGAAGCAGGCCCGGCCGGGCTGGCGGCTTTTCGCGATCTTCTGCGGCTCTACGATTTCTCCGATCCCGCCGCGGGCCAAAAGCACCTCAAGGACGAAGCGATGCAAATCGTCGACGGCGTGCTCAGCGTTCGCTACCGCCGCGTCCTGGGCCGGGTGCCGAGCGATCCGCAGCGCGGTTTGTGTCGCGGCCTCGAAGTGACGATGGAACTCGATCCGGATCATTTTCCAAGGCGCGGCGCCTATCTGTTCGCCGCGGTCATCGAGCGGTTTCTATCCTTGTATGCGACGACGAGTTCGTTCACCGAACTGAATGCAACGACGCCGCGAGGCCCGTTCAAGAAATGGCCGGCGCGCACCGGCGCGATCCCGCTAATGTAACGGGGCTCTCCATGCCGGAATTGCCGGACATCGTTGTCTATCTTGAAGCCCTGCACCGGCGCGTCGTCAACCAACGGCTTCAGCGGGTGCGCATGTTCAGTCCGTTCTTGTTGCGCACCTTTGACCCGCCGGTGGAAGCCGTGCACGGGCACACGGTGGTTGGACTGCGGCGCCTCGGCAAACGCATCGTCATTGGGTTGGACGGCGATCTCTTTCTCGTCCTGCACCTGATGATCGCCGGCCGGCTGCACTGGAAAAAGGTCGGCGCCAAGCCGCCCGGCAAGATCGGTCTGGCGGCGTTTGACTTCACCACCGGCACGTTGACGCTCACCGAAGTGGGCAGCAAACGGCGGGCTTCCTTGCACCTCGTTGTCGGCGAGGACGGGCTCGCCAAGCACAACCCGGGCGGACTCGAAGTGCTCGACGCCGACGAGGCGTCTTTTCGTGTCACTCTGCTGCGCGAGAGCCACACGCTCAAACGCGCTCTCACCGATCCCCGCCTCTTTAGCGGCATCGGCAACGCCTACTCCGACGAGATCCTGCATCGCGCTCGGCTGTCGCCCTTAACGCTGACGCATCGGCTCAGCGACGACGAAATTGCTCGCCTGTTTCAAGCCACGCGCGATACGCTGCTCGATTGGCTCGAGCGTCTGCGCCGCGATGTCGGCGATGGCTTTCCCGAGAAGGTCACGGCGTTTCGCCCCGACATGGCCGTCCATGGCCGATTCGGCTTGCCCTGCCCGACCTGCGGAACCAAGGTGCAGCGCATAACATACGCAGACAACGAAACCAACTATTGCCCCCGTTGTCAAACCGGAGGCAAGATCCTTGCCGACCGCTCCCTCTCGCGCCTGCTCAAGGACGATTGGCCTCGCTCGATCGAAGAGCTGGAAGGAAAGTGAGCGGAATTAGCATTTCTTGTTTGACATGTCGCCGCTCAGCCGTGACAATGTCGCCAAATGACCTCGCCACGGATAGCACGGATGACAAAGATACTTGGTTTTCAGGCAGCAATGAGCGTTTCCGGAAAACTCCCTATCCGTACCATCCGTGGTTAAGATCTTCGCCAGAGGATTCATCATGATGCATCGAACTTTCATCACCGCGTGCCTATTCGCCCTCCTACTTACGAGCACAGCGTCCGCACAGGATCGCAAGCCGAACGTCATCCTGATCTATGCCGATGATCTCGGTTACGCCGACGTCGGCTGCTTCGGGGCCAAGGGGTTCAAGACCCCCAACCTCGATCGCATGGCCAAGGAAGGCGTCAAGTTCTCTAGCTTCTACACCGGCTGCTCGGTCTGCTCCGGCTCGCGGGCGGCGCTCATGACCGGCCGGCATTACAAGCGAGTAGGCGTCGTCCCCGTCATGTTCCCCGGCACCAAGGTCGGCATGAATCCCAACGAAATCACCATCGCCCGCCTCCTCAAACGCCTCGGCTACGTCACCGGCATCATCGGCAAATGGCACCTCGGCCATCTCGCCAAGTATCTGCCCACGCGCCAGGGATTCGACTACTATTACGGCATCCCGTACTCCAACGATATGGCCATCGATCCGGTCAGCGCCAAGTTCGCCAAGGACATCCTGTTCCGCGAAGGCAAGACCGAGGCGATGGTCCGCACCGAAAAAGGCATCGGCGGCAAGGCCCCGCTCATGCGCGGCGAGGAAGTCATCGAATACCCCGTCGATCAAACGACGCTGACCAAACGCTACACCGAGGAAGCCCTTCGCTTCATCAAGGACAACAAAGAGAAACCATTCTTCCTGTACATGCCACAGACGTTCCCGCATGTGCCGTTGCACGTTTCGCCCGCGTTCAAAGGGCGCACGAAGACACTCTTCGGCGATGTGATGGAGGAACTCGACTGGTCGATCGGCGAGGTGCTCAAATCTGTCAAGGACAATGGCATCGAGAAGAACACGCTGGTCGTCTTCACGTCCGACAACGGGGCGCATCAGGGCTCGGCCGGCGTCCTGCGCGGCAAGAAGGCAACGATGTACGAGGGCGGATTTCGCGTGCCGATGATCGCCCGCTGGCCTGGCAAGATCACCGCCGACACCACGACCGACGAAATCGCCGCCACCGTCGATATGCTGCCGACGATCGCCGCTCTCTGCGGCGGCAAGGCGCCCGACGATCGCCCCATCGACGGCAAGGACATCCGCCCGCTCCTCTTCGGCGAGCGCGGTGCCAAAACTCCGCACGAGCACTACCTCTTCCCGCATCTCAACGGCGCGTTACGCAGCGGTAACTGGAAGTTCTACCCCTGGCCCGAAGGCGCGGGCAAAAAGGACAAGCTCGACCTGAAGAAAGGCGTCCAACTCTACGACCTCGCCAAAGACATCGGCGAAACCAAGAACGTCGCCGCGGCGCATCCCGAAGTGGTGCGTGAATTGACGGCCGTGTACCTGCGCATGACCGAGGATTTGACGAAGAACAAGGTGCCCGTGCCGGATTGATGTTTCGGCTTTTCGTTTAGCCGGCGTTTGAAGAACGCCGGCTAAACGAACGCGCCTATTTCGGCATCCTCAACAGTTTGCGCCACGCCGCCGGCGTCGGCTCGGTGTCGCGGCCCGTCAACTCGCGTAGCGCGAATAATGCCGCGCGGTGGTACGGCGACAGTCGGCCCGGCTCATTCTCCTCGACGTAACTCTTCGTTTCCGCCGGCGTCAACTCGCGCGTGCGCACCAGGAAATCGAAACGCTGCATCTCCGGCCACGGGTGCGCGTCGGCGACCGGCATCATCAGCGAGAAATCTTGCCGCAGATACGTCATGTCGAGCCGAACGACGATGTCCGGTATCGGCGTCGGAGTGCTCTGGTAGCCTCCCTCCGCCGGCTTGGGCAACGGCTCGCTCGATAACGGCACTGCCACCTTCAGCACACCCTCGGGCGTGTTTTCGGTGTTGCCCGGAGCATGGCACAAGAGGCAGTTGCGATGGTGATTGATCTTCACCATCTCGCGCACGAACGTCACCTCTTTGCCGTCGCGATTTTCGATTACGGGCAGGCGCGGATCGGGCGCTTCGAACACGTCGATCAGTTTGCCGAGCAGGTCCTTGCGTTCGAGTTTGATGAGCGCCTCGGCCGCCCGCTTGGCGACGGCGGGAAGCGGGTAACGGAAACCGCTCATCAGGATATCGGTGTAGTCGCGCTCGCGTCGTAGCTTCAGCCCCTCGATGGCGGCCTCGCGCACTTCATGCTCCGCCGAAAAGATGGCAAGCTTAGCGAGGGCCTTGGTGGCATCGATATGCGGGACGGTCGCCAGATGTTTTGCTAATCCGGCGCGCACATCGGCGGGCTCAGGCATGAAGACTTGCGTCACCGCCGCCACCGTCGCGCGTTGCCGAAGTTCCTTTTTGACGATCGGCATCTCCATGAAGACACTGTTCATGACATGGCTCATTTGCATATCAAGAACGACTTCGCCCAGCGCAGTTTGGAACGTGAACCTCTCCTTTTCTTTGTCGCCGACGCTGATCTGCTTGACGGCAAGGTTGAGCAGATTCGCGGTATCTGCGGCCTTGGCGAAGACGCGGGCCTGTTCTTGATTCGTTCGGCATTCATCCCCCATGAGGAACGGCAAGCCGCGCAGGTCGGAGCGCTGTTCGAGCAGGGCGAGCACGAAACCATCGCGTTTCTTGCCGTTCAGATGATTCATCTTGGCCATCGCGAACGCCATCGCTTCGAGTCCCTTGAGCTTGGGCAAGTCCTTTGACAGCGATTCGCCGAACGCAATTTCGGGGACCTTGGTCAAATCCTCGTTCGTCCAGACCGGCAATTTGAACTGCGTTTTCGGCGGCGCCGGCAAAAGGTCGGTAAGCGATGTCTTCGCGTCGATGTTGAATCGGAAGCGAATGTCCGGAGAGGAAACGTCGGCCCCTTTTTCCGGCGACTGTTTTGGCACGGCGCCTGCCACCGATCCGATCAATCCGCCGACCAAACCGCCCTTTCCATTTTCGGCCGGTTTCTGCGGCGTAAGCGTTATGACCGAACTCCCTCGGTGCAGCTCGATCGAACTGACGACTTGCCCCGGGCTTCTCAGTTCTTCGACAGAGCCGATTCCTTGGGATAGCGAAATGACAATGCGGTCGCCGTCGATCATCTTCATCACCGGCTCGTTCTGGATGAAGGCGACGCTCGCCGACGTCAGTTGGACCTCACGGGACATTCGGGAGGCATTGGAGAGCGAGTTCTTTTCGGCGGTGATAGCGACGCCAAGATCGGCGACCCAGAAGCGTACCGGCCGCTTCAGCAGCGGACTATCCTTGCCGAACGCCCGTTCGATGAGCACCTCGGCTTGCTCAGGCGAAGGCGCAGGGGGCATCATTTCCGGCGGCAAAGACTTCTCCGGCAGCGGCTTTTCAGGCGAAGGGATGGTGGGAAGCGGCACAAAGAGGTTCTCGAGCGGGCGAGGCTCTACTTTCGGAGGTAGTGGCGGCGGCTCGGGTAACTTCGGTTTGTCGCTTTGCGTCGAAGAACTCGTGTCAACCACGACGCACTGGTCCGGCGTCGCCTGGTCGGTCGGCCGAACTTCGCCGTCGGCTTTGAGTTTATCTCCAGCGATGTCTTCAGCCGAAACGTCGAAACGCTGTGCCAATTCATCACGGCGACCAAAGAGTAACGGACGTTTAGGCCGCAGAAATACCACGTCGCCTGAAGACGTTTGCCCATCAACGAATCAAGATGTCTGATCGCACAATTTCGGTGCCTTGGGTGAGCATGCGCTGGCTGCACTGGGTCCTGTGCAAGCAACGAGCGTGAATCGTTCGAGTTCGGTTTTGGTTGCACCGGTGATGGCCAGGATCACTGTGCCGGACACGCCCTTGACGACCGATCGCGACGGCATGCGACGCCATTCCGTGACCAGAAAATCGGCAGTAACAAGGCATGGCGAACTGAAAGAAGCCCACGCGGTTCCAATCCCCGCGGAGCATTGTGTTGCATGGGTGTTTGAATGACGGTACCGACTGGTGCGACAACTATTCGCCCTCCCGTGCCGTTTGCCAACCGTGTCGTGCACCCGTTGGATGACGACGACTTTCCCGTGCGCGAAAAAGCGATGGTGGAGTTATAGCGATTGGGACTGACCATCGAAAAGGCGCTGCGTAACGCGCTGGCGAGCGAGTTGTCGGCGGAAGCGAAGGCGCGCATCCGCGCGCTCTTGCCGGCCGAGTCCGCGCCGATCGCTGGCCCCAGTCGTCTGCACTGGACGCGTGCGTTGGAAGCTTTGGAGTTGGCGGCGACGCCGGCTGCCCGCGAGGTGATGGAAGAAGTCGCCCGAGGGCACACCGAGCCCTGGATTGCTGAGGAGGCTCGCGCCGCCTTGAAACGCTGGCCGGCCGGATCATGACTTTCGTCCGACATTCTTCTTCCGAACGTCCACGCGCGGCACTTCGCCGGCCTTGGCTTTTTGGACGAGCTCGACCAGTTCCTTCCCGCCGCCGCCGGGCCACACCATTTCGCCAAGCTCTGCGAGCCATTCCATATCGATCCGCTCCCGGCCTTCGTCGAGGGAATGACGAACCATGTTGAAGAAATCGACCATATCCTGACCGCGTTTGCCCGCGTCTCGCATCGGCGCCAACGAGGCGCCGTACTTATTCGCTAATGCTGCCTCCAATCGCGGGACACGAAACTCCAAGCCCTGATCCTCGATCCAGATCGCCGTTTCCAGCGATTGCCGGATGTCTTCACGGTGAGGATACGTGACGTCAATCACCGATTGCGTCTCGCCAGGAACGAAAAACGCAGCCATGCCAGCGAAGTTGCGCATCTCGAGTTCGGGATAAGTCGCCTGAATTGCCTTGACGGCGCGAGCGTGATTACGCCCGGATTTGACCAAGATGTCTACATCCGCGGTGGCGCGTGGCCGGCCGGTCCAGGTGGCGATGGCATGCGCGCCCGTGAGGACAAACGGCACTTTCTTCGCTTGAAGCGCCAGGATGATCGATTTGAGGTTGATTTCCGCCATTGATTTGATGCTCCGGTATTGCTCGCTCAAGAACGCGCACTCGCGCACCGCGTCGGCGGGACGCAGGTTGCGGCGAGCGGCCTTCATCGCTTCCCATGCGGGATCGGAGTGCACGACCGGCCTGCGAGTCGATCGGCCCGGAGACTTGACAGCGCCATTTCGCCCCTTGCGTGCCATGACCTGCCTCGGAAAATAGACTGATGTTATCATACACTGTCGGCGTGTCGTTTTAGTTTGTGCCACAGCGTATACCTCAAGAAAGCTTGATTATGGCCAGCGATTCAATCACTCACCAGGTGAAGTACGCGATCAGAGACATTCTTTTGGAAGTCGTTGCCCGGCCCTTTAGCCATTTTTCTGAGAAGAGCCTGCAGCTTCGCTTGGCCGCCAGGCTTCTGACCGTCCCTGAGATCGCTACGCCCCGGCCGACGAGCATAGGCACGAGGTATGGCCGGCGGCTTGAGTCGATTCGGAAAGAAGAGAACCACTCTATAGACATCTACCATTAAGAGGCATTCAAAACTACTCCACTGCAGATGGAGTATGGCAGCAACCTGAAAGGGCCGTTCAGGATCGACCTTGCGATTCTCGATCCGGAAGAGATTCATTCGATTGTTACGCCTCAGCTGCAAAACTCAGAGAAACAGTATTTACGTCCGTTGGTGGGGATCGAGTTTGGAACGGAGAAGAGCAATTGGCGGAACATGTCGGGACAGCATCTCGACAACGATGGAGAGAAAGTACGCCAATGCGTCCCCGGCTACGTTATCAATGTGATGCGGAATACGAACTTTGGACGGCGGTCGGGGCGTCGGTACAGAGATAACGTGTCCAAATCAAAGCCTTCCAAAATGCGTTTCGAACGAAAGTGGATAGTTCTGGAGGTAACGTCTCCTGGATCGGGTTGATCGTGCACGTCAGTCTTGCCGAGGCCGAGTTTTTTACAGCAAAGAAGGCATGGTCCGTGTTCGACTTGACAACCCAACAGGCCTCGCTTAAAGAGGCGTTGATTGAGAAGCTTGGACTGGGGTGAGTCAGCAGAAACAAAAAAGCCCACGGGGTTCCAATCCCGTGGGCTGCCTCTTCTGCGTGCGCGTTGTCACGATCGCGTCCTAGCGATCGTTGGCCGTGCGCACGCTGGGTGGCGTCGCGAAGGAATTCGCCGCTGGCGACTCCGGAGAGACGACTGCCACCGATCCGGCCCCTTGGCTGGCTTCCAGGGTCAAACGCACCGTCAGTTCTTGGCCGGCGCGATTCACTTTGACTTCAACCTGCTGCCCCGGCTTCTTCGCCCAGAGCGCTCGCTGGATATCGAACGTATTGGCGACTTTCACATCTTCCACCACGCGAATCTCGTCGCCCGATTTCAGCTCGGCGCTGGCGTTCCTCACCACGACTCGCTGGCGATCGCCGACCTCGGCAATGACCTTCTCTTCGCAGTTGATGTTGAGCTTCACGCCGCTGGCTTGGCGAGCATAGCGTTCGAGGAAGCTTTGCACGATGTTGGTGTTGATCGCGAACGCGATGTTCTGAGCGCCGGTTCGCATGGCGACGTTGATGCCGATGACCTCGGCGTTGATGTTGACGAGCGGTCCGCCGGAGTGGCCTGGATTGATCGGAGCGTCGTGTTGAATCAAGCCTGCCATGACAACGTCGTTGGGCATCTTGATCTGACGATCGATCGCGCTGATGATGCCGCGCGACACGGTGGCGTCGTAGCCGTAGGGGCTGCCGATGGCGAGAACAGTTTCGCCCACCATGAGATCGGTCGGGCCCAAGGGCAGGGCGGTCAGTTTCTTGTTGGTGGAAATCCGGACGATGGCAAGGTCGAGATCACAGTCGGCGAGCACGACGTGGCCCACGAGATCGGCTCCATCGTGGAGGCGAATGTTGACCTGCTTTTGGCCGGCGGTGACGTGACGATTGGTCACGATCAGGCCGCGTTCATCGACGATGACGCCGGCGCCAACCATGTCGGCATCGCCTTGCCGCGGGATGCGGATGGCGACGACGCCGGCTTTCGTTTTGCGGACGGCTTCGGTGACTGGAGTCGAGCGAGACAGTTTGCTGGCGGGCGGATCGTTCGCGAATGTAAACAGAGGAGAAACTGCGAGCGCCAGAACGGCGACGCAGCACGCGCGGGAGTGCGCCATCGCTTTCATCCTTTCGGCGGCCTGGCGGTCTCCGACGGGCTGGAGATCCAGGGCTTTGCGTCCCCACGTCGCCGTGGGTTTGCGGTATCGGGGATGTCAGTGTGAGCAATGGGTGCTCGAATGTTATATAGCTCAAAAAGTCCGGTTGTGTCAAATAAAACGGATGTGCGGAGTTGTTTAGCCGCGCCTCGAAGAGGCGGGAGGGTGGCGAAATCACGAGCAACGCGCAATAACCCAGCGATTGAGGTCGCGCAGCATGTCGGGATGCAGGCGGTGATTGGTCGGATAGCGGTGCACTTTCACCTCCATGCCGGCGCTCCACAAAAGTTTGCAGTCCTCGCGAACGAGCCCGGCCGGAACGACTGAGTTGGCGATGCCGTGACCAATGAAAACGCCCAGCGATCGCAGTTCGGGCAAGCGAAGCAATGGGCGATCGACGCGCGGCATGTGTCCGTTCAATGCGACGACGCCATTGATCTTGCCTGGGTACAGCATCCCCATGCGGTAAGCCAGGGTGGCGCCTTCCGCAAAACCGGCGAGGACGATGCGATCGGGATGAATGTGGTAATACTGCTGCGTCTGCTCGATCGCGCCGAAGAGGTAGTCCTCGATCATGGCCAGTTGAGCGCCATCGCCCCAGCTGTAGCCGAGCGATCCTTCACGGTTCAGTCCAACGGCAACGGGACCTCGCAAGCTGATGGCGACATAGTTGCGCCGGCTGACACCGGGAGCAAGGCGCAGGATTTCTTCCTCGTTGCCTCCCTGTCCATGCAGAAATACCAGCAGCGGATAGGCATAGCGAGGTTCATACCCGACGGGAGCGAAAGTGCGAATGGGCATGGACCCCAAGGACTCCAACTCGGAATCGTAGTAGCCTTCTTCGGGCTTGAAGGTGTCGAAGGTGAGATCGAGAAAAGCCATCACGGGTCCCGTTGGATGCGAGGAAGGTTCGTCGCGGCCATTTCGCTTCGAAAGTTTACGTTGAGGTAGACGGCCTGTCAACGCGGAGCCCCCTTGGACTTGAGCGAAAATCGCTGGATGCCGTATTTTGCATGCGAGCTGCAACGATTAGTGGACGTGGCAAAGCCAGGGGAGAAATGCCGGCATGTGAATGTTTGTGCAGGTTCCGCGTTGTGGATCTGAAATCTGTTTTTTTCGCTTGCGGTTGTCGATTGAAAGAGTACCTTGAAACTACGGTATGAGTGAACTGGCTACGCCGTCGGGCAGGCAGAGCGCCTGTGCCGAGGTGCAACATCCATTGGGAGGACGAATCATGCGTCACGTTTTCTTGGGCATCGGATTGATGGTCGCCGCCTTGCTTGTCGCGACCGGGACGAATGTCGCCGCCGACAAGAAGGAGGAAGCGAAGAAGGAAGTCACCTTGAAGGGCAAGATCACGTGCAGCAAGTGCGATCTGGGCACGGCTGCGCAATGTGATACGGTCATTGTTGTCAACGATGCCAAATCGAAGAAGGACGTGATTTACTATTTCGACGCCAAGTCGCACGGCAAATATCACGACGACATCTGCACCGGCTCCAAGAAGGGCACCGTGGTCGGCGTCGTTACGGAGGCCAACAAGAAGAGAGTGATCGCCGTTAAGAAAGTGACCTACGAATAGCCGTTGAGCGTCGCATGCGGTGAAGCGTTTGCTCCGCCGCATGCGCTCACGTCGCCTTGACTCCCGCGGCAGGAAGTGGGGCGGCCGGTGCGGGCGGCGCAGTTTGTTGCGTCGTGGCTGCAGCGGGGCCGCCGGAGAACAGGCTGGTCGGAACGGACATAAGCCAAACCACTTCTTCCTTTCGCAAGAAGGCCATATTCAACACGAGCATCATCAGCGAGAACGTCTTCAGACCCATGAAGAGTCCGATGCCGCCGTGCAAGAGAATGGCGGCGGCGAGAAACAGCCAGCGCAGGCTCGGCCGCCAGATCAGAAATGCGTAGCCGATCTCGAAGGCGAGCGTGAACAATCCGCCAAACGTCATGAAGCCGTCGTAGACAAGTTGGTTAGAGCCAAGGAACTTCAGAAACGTGAGGTACAGATCGAACTGCATTGGTGCGAACTCGTAGTTGCCCAGCGTCTGCCAAATCGCCGTTCCGTTCCACCACGACTGCCCCTGCAACTTCGACACGCCGGCGTAAAAGTAAATGATGCACACGTGAATCTGCAGCAAGCGAATCACCACATTGGCACTGATCGTCGGTTCCGGGTCGTCGGGCACGGGGTCGGGAGGCGCTAGGTTCTGCGGCCCCGGCTGGCCGAGCAACCCATACCACCACGCGACAACATGCGCCTTGGCGCTCGCCCACCACTGGGCGATCCAGCGGTCCACCGAATAGCAAGCGGCGCACGGTCCCATCATGAGGTAGAACAGCAGGATCGTCATCATCGTGTCGACGCCGAACAGCACCGTCGGGTTGCGATGGATGTAACAAAGCGACGCGAACCACAACAGGGCCGAGGAAATTCGCGTGCAGAAGCCGATCGTGAAACAGACGGCAACGGCGATGATCAAGCCGTGGACAATCGCCATGGCGGTCGGATCGGTGACGTGGAACCAGATCGAAAAAAGTGACATTCCCTTGGCATAAAGCCGGCGCGGATCAGGCCCCATACGCATGATGTAATCGTTGATCTCCTTGGCTTCTTCGAACGATTCCGGATAGGCGGGAGGGGGTTGGCGCATGCGGCTCGTATATTCGTCCGCGTAGACACGTTTCCACTCTTCATCCGACGGCACGATGCCATTCACGCGCAGGTCGACACCGTGTTTCAGCCGGAATGCGTCAAGATAGGCCCCTTGCTCGGCTGAAGTCGGATAGGGTGGCGGAGGAGCCGTGCCAAATTTCTTGCGATAGGCTCGAACATAGGTGCGTTGGGTATCATTTTTCGGGGTAGGCAATGGTCCAGCCTCGTTCCACTGAACTAGCGGCCCGGTCGTGACGGGCGCTTCTTCCAGGCGTTCGCGCTGAAGCTCCAGGTCATGCCAGCCGTATTGCCCCTGGAATTCCTGCAACCGGAAACTGTACACGAACATCGTGTAAACGATGATCAATCCGCACGAAATTCGAATCAACCCCAGGAGCGCCGGATCCGCGGGGGCGTACCAGAATTGCTCCCAAGGCCGCATCCATTCCGGCAGAGCGTAGGTTTCTTTGTCGGGAGTGCTCATGATATCTTGCCTTCACTGCCTCTCGTGAACCACCGCACGATTGCGAGGATTCGGCGATTACAACTCGCGTTCTTCAAACGTTACCCACGCTTGGTCGCTGCTGCGGCGAATCCACTGCAGATCGCCTGCGTGCTTTCGACAAAAGTCAAGAATCTGCGATTCGGGATTGTTGGGCTCTTCGCGGACGATCGGGATGAGCCAAAACAAAAACGGATCTCCCTCGATGATGAGAGAACCGTCAGCCTTGTAGTTCCCAACGTAATACGGGAAGAACGATTCCGGGGCCGTGGGCGGGATGTCGTTCAAGAACCATTGCACCGGCGGTATCCAGTGCACGACACGGTAGATCTTCACACTCTTAAACGTCCAATCAGGTTTGTTGGGGTGCGACTCGAACTTCCGCGACACAAAACGAGCGTACGACCTCAACAACCGTGCAGACTCATCATTCGGGACAAAGACCTGGTGGGCTCGTGGAAGTTCTTGATGAAGCGGCGCTCGGAACACTTTTTTCTCGTGGCCAAGAATCAATAGAGCGTGTGGTTGCATAGTCAGGCGCTTCGCATAGAACGGGTGCATCTCCCATTGTTCCGTCATGGCGTTCCACGTGTATTCGGGCGGGTGGGGCCCGGGTTTGGAAGCCGCTTCGGTCAACGACAGAAAACGCTGGTAATCCAGCGCGACTGGGTGCTGAACCCGCCCCTGCTCATCGATCTGCGGAACCTTGAACCAAAGTCCAGCCTCGTCACGCCCGTCGGGCGACTCAAAGATCACGCGGAACCACAGGTACGAAGCGGGCCCCGGATCGGGCGCGTAAAAGTGATACGCGTTGTTGAGATACGCGAACTGAAGGTAAGGCCGAAAGAACCGCATCCATGCCTGCTGAATGATCCACGGCGCCGGCGGCGCCGATAGCGCCGCGGTATTGATGCCGATGAAGTGGATCGTGATCAAGACGCCCAGCATCAACCGGCGAACGCCTTGCGTCGAGAGCGTCAACGCCGAGCCGTAAACGCTGACTGCGGTGCAGACGCGCAGAAACATCCGCAGCGTGTCCCAATCGGCAGGGTCTTTCGGATCGGCATACAGAGTGAAGCTGCCGAGCAAGCAAATCGCGGCTGTCACGACGAATGCGAAGCCGACTTCCTGCTCGGCCTCGCGATCGACAGTGTCGTCGGCCCGGAAGTTCAAGCAATGCCGGGCGGCAACGAAGCAAGGGGGCGCGGTCGTGAGCCAAACGAGGAACATCGGCGCCGATTTGATCGCGTTGGAGAACGCCGGGAAGAAGGACATGACGAACAACACCGATGTGCCGATGCCCAAGACGGCGAACATCAGCCCGAGCACGAACGCGATCGGCACGCGCCACGGATGCAAATACACGAGTTCCCGATCGTTCCAACGAAGCCACAAGCCGACGCCGGAGCACAACAAGCCGAGCGCCAACACGATAACGCGATAGTCACTGGCGAGAGCGCCGAATGAGATCGTCCAAAGCCAGGACCAGAGGGTGAGTGCCAGTCCGTTTGCCAGCCAAAGCCAAGGATTCGCCAGCATCCAGTCGGCAACATCGGCTTTCGGTTGCGGACTGCCCACGGCAGCGGCGTCTTGGACTTTTCCCATGGTCCGTCCTCGCACGTATCAGGAGTCAGAGGTCGGAGGTCAGAAGTCATAGGTCCGAGAGGTTCGGGCGCCGCAGAATGCTCGTGTCCGAGTTCTGATCTCTGACTTCCGACCACTGACACTACCGTCAATATAGCAAAGCCGTCCTTGGTTCGGAGTTTCCGGTACTTCCAGTTTCGGCTGGCTCGTTGCGGCGCAGGGTTTGCCAAAACGAGAACGCAGCAACCTGGAGAACTTGCACAAGGCTCCCGCAGGTTTCCGGCATCGTTGGCTCTCATTCTCGGGGTTGATAGGCGATTTCACAAGCATGTTCGTATTCCGAAGGATTCGGCAAACCGCTTTATCCAAGATTATCCATCTTGCCGATTTTTTCTTTTTTGATAAAAAACGCAAAGATAGTCGTGCCAATAACAACGGATCGGAGGCCGGAATAACGGTCGTATCCTTCCCAAATTGCTGTTGACACTTTGTTTGACTATCTTTACTATCCCTCACAGACGGCAAATTTTCCCAGCACGCCGGATGATTGAAGAGGGACGGAAAGGCTATCTGGCCATCTCGAAAGCGCTTACTTCGACTCCAGGCATTTGCAATGTTGCCATTTTGCAGGGGTTGGCTTCTCTTTTGACTGAGGAGGTTTTGAGAAATGTATTCCGCAGTGTTGATGCTGGCTTTGACGGCCGGCGCTGAGACGGCCGATTTCGGCCGCAATCGTTGTCAAGGTTGCACGGCAGCGGCGACGACCGCATGCCCGAAAGCAACCGCCGCGCACTGCTCGACCGCGTCGAGCTGCGCGCGCGCCCGTCTGTTTGGTAATCGGTGTGCTCACACGAGCGCGCGACCTGCCGCCGCGGCCACGACGTGTGCTCGCAGCCACGGCGCCGCCAGCCATGGATGCCAAGGTGGTTTGCTCTCTCGCCTATTTGCCGGTCGTTGCAGCCAACGCGCCGTGACCACGTGCGCTGCCACGACTCAGAAGAAGGAAGAAGTTCCGACTCCAAAAAAGAAGGAAGAGAAAAAGGATAAGAAGCCGGACGTGGTTTCGGCGCCGGCTACCATCGTCGTCAATCTTCCTGCCAATGCCCGTTTGACGGTTGATGGCGTGGCGACGACTTCCACCTCCGAACGCCGCACGATGGTTACCCCGGCTCTCGAAGTCGGCGAATCCTACGTGTATACGTTCCGAGCCGAAGTCGGCGGGCAATTTCAGACGCAGCAAGTCACGGTTCGCGGCGGCGAAACGTCGACCGTGCTGTTCCAGTTCCCAAGCCAAGGCGTTGCCAGCCGATAGCTGAGTTAGCGGCGAGCTAGTCTTGGCCTGGAGCGCGTTCGCTGCTCATTCCGTGTCGGCGTGGAGAGACTCTTGACGCTGGATCTTCGGGAGAACCCGTTCGGGTTCTCCCTTTTTTTTGCGCTGCACGCTCCCGCTGAAACGGCAGTTGCCGGACCTATGATATCCAAGGAGGGAGGGGGCAGCGATGAATCCAATCCTCGTAACTGCCGATCGCTTGTGGGACGGCACCGGGGCGCCGACGCGTCTGCGGCCCGTCGTTCGAGTCGCCGACGAATTAATCTCGGCCGTCGACACGTCCTTGCTTGCGCCGGCCGCATGCGGCGGAGAGCGCTTCGACTTTCCGGGTTGCACAATCCTTCCCGGCCTCATCGACACGCACGTCCACCTTGTCATGTCCGCTCTTGACACGAACGAAGCGATTATCGCGCAGGTCACCGGCGAAAACGAAGCCCAGCTTCTATCACGCATCGAAGCCAACGCGCGATCGGCCCTGCTCGCAGGGTTGACGACGATTCGAGATTGCGGCGGCACCAGGAACCACGTGCAGCAGGTTCGCGATCGCATCCGCCGCGGCGACATCGTCGGCCCGGACGTCCTGGCGTGCGGTTCTCCGATCACGACCACGCGAGGACATTGTCACTGGCTGGGCCTCACGGCCGACACATTTCAGGAGGTTGAGCACGCGGCCGAGCGCATGTTGGCGCAAGACGCGGACTTCCTGAAGGTCATGGCGACGGGCGGGAACATGACCGCATCGAGCGATCCGATGAAGGCCCAGTACGACGCGGCAACGTTGTGCCGCATCGCCGACATCGGTCGAGCCGCCGAAAAACACTCCGCCGCTCATGTCCTGAGCCGATCAGCGTTGCCAGCGGTGGTCGCGGCGCGTTATCGCACGATCGAGCATTGCGACTGGCGCGTCGAGGAGTACCGCTACGAGTTCGATCCGGAACTGGCGAAACGGATCGTCGATCAGAATCAATTCGTCGGCTTGACGATGTCCGGCCTGGCGCGACGAGCGTTTCTGCCGCAGGTCAGGGCGTTCGACATCGGCCCGGTCAAACGGCTCGACGCGCGGTTTGCTTGCGAGCGGCGAATGATCGACTTCGGCATCCGCTACACCATTCACTCCGACGCCGGAGTGCGCCTTTGTCCGATCGATCGCTTTGCCTTGGGGCTACGGGCCGCTCAGGTCGAATTGAAGCTGACGCCGGCAGAAATCTTGCGCGCAGTGACGGCAACAGCGGCGGAAGCGATCGGGTTGCCCGATCGCGGTGTCATCAATCCGGGAAAACGCGCGGACTTGATTATCGTCGAAGGGGATCCCCTCCACGATCTGACGTGTCTGGAGAAAATGCGCGCCGTGATGAAAGCCGGCCGATGGGTCGTCCCGCCGCGCTGAGCTATTGAGGGGGCCTGGGCTTGGCGACCGTGACCGTGATGTTGTTCTCTTCCGCCTTGACGCGGTATTTCTCGGCAGCCGTGACGGGAAGCAAGGTCGATTGGTCTTGCCCCTGTCCCGGGGTATACGTGACCGTGTGCTCCCCCTCGACCGCGCCATTCACCTTCTCACGACTGCTTAGCGTTTGAAGCACGAAGGTGCCATCCGCTTCGACTTTGCCCACGGCCGTCACCATATCGGTCGTGCTGCGAAAATCGACCGACCCGCCCGATGGGCTCCCGCCGCCAATGAAGACGACCTTTCCCTTCACGGGATACGTCTTCGGCGGAGGCGGCGGTGGAGCGTCGCACGCTGTCAAGAAAAAGGCGGCGCCAAACGCCAGGGCAATGGTTGCTGACGAAATTCGGAAGTTCACGGAATTAATCTCAAAAAACTGGCAGCCGCAGCGAGCGCATCGATGCTCGCCGCGGTACAACGCCTATGGACGCAATTAGTTAAAAAACGATGGATCGCCGTTGACGCCGTCTTGGGGATTGCACGCGGCCCCCCATGCTACCGCGGAAACGCCCGAGGAAACGAACTTGACACCGCCGTCACCCATCAGCGCGTTGATCCCACCCGAATGCGGCGATTGCGCAACGCTCGGATCACACTGGGTGCGCCAGTCCGGCTGTTGCTGAAAGAGCCGACATTGGAAGTACCCGGCGCCTGCCGGCGACTTGCCCGACTGATTCGTGCACACCATGCCTCGCCAAATACTATTGGAGTCGGCCCACAAACTGCCGTACATGAAGGTGATGTCGTTCGTCCAGCCGCAAGTGCCGTAGACCTCGGTAAAGAAAAGGATGTTCGAAAGGCCATCGGGGAAATTGGCCCCCATCCTCGTTGCCATATTGGTATTACCTTGCTTAGGATTGCCCAAGGCCAAGTAGTTGACCCCGTAGTTGGTGGCGCCCCAGGCATTGGCGCCGCCGTAGCTCGTTTGACTTTTGCCATTTAACGTCGACACTTCCGACGGACACAACAAGGCGGGAATCACCTTGTCGTACTGAATGCCGCCGTAGTTGTTGTTTGCCGGGATCAGCGCTTTCCAAATCGCGTCCTGCTCGATATGCGGCAGCAGCCAGTGGAAGATCGTATAGCCGTAAGGACCCGTCGCGGTCGTCCCGTTGAAAGGGGTCCCCGGAGCGACGACCAAGGAGATCGCGCTTGGCGCCATCACCGGTGGGAAGTACTTGTAGGTGTCGTGAAGATTGTGCAAGGCGATGCCGATCTGCTTGAGATTGTTCGAACACTGCATCCTGGCGGCTGCTGCCCGAACCTTTTGCACTGCAGGCAAAAGCAGGCCTATCAAGATTGCAATAATGGCGATCACGACGAGCAATTCGATGAGCGTAAACGCTCGCCGCCTGCGACACCAGGACTGAGTCATGGGTTTTCCTCCGCAAACAAATTGGAATGATGAATTCAATCGTCCCTGAACGAATGAGTACCTTCTTTTTCGCACATCGGCTTGGATTTGTCAAAGGAAAAGTGAACAGATTCTCATCTTGCCGGGACTCCTAGATGAGCGGCTTCTCACCATTGCCGACTGCCGACGTGGTGCATTCTGCCGTTGTCCCAGTTCGCGCGCGAGAATAAGATGCAGAACATGCCGATGTAGCTCAACGGTAGAGCACCGCTTTCGTAAAGCGGGGGTTGTGGGTTCAAATCCCACCATCGGCTCTCAGAAGGCCCTTCACCGCAGCCAGATCATGAGCCCATCAATTCGCGAATTGGCGTCGGATCGCTGACGAGGTGCGTCGGCCGACCTTGCGGCGTGTAGAGAATCTTGCCAGGATCGATGCCCAGCTTGAGGTAAATCGTCGACGCGAACTGCTCCGGACTATTGACGCGTCCGAGAGGCGCGTAGCCACGCACATCCGTAGCCCCGACAACGAGGCCGCCCGGCGTTCCAGCCCCGGCGAACAGCACCGACATCGAATTTGACCAGTGGTCGCGACCCGCGTCGCGATTGATCTGCGGCGTGCGGCCAAACTCCCCCAGCGCGATCACCAGCGTGCTCGCCAACAGGCCGCGCTGATCGAGGTCCTCGATCAAAGTACTGACCGTGGCGTCCCACGAGGGCAAGCGCTGACGTAATGCCGCGAACACACCGACGTGCTGGTCCCATCCGCCGTCGTACAACGTGATAAACGGGACACCTGCTTCAACCAGCCGACGTGCGAGCAGGGCGCGCTGGCCGAACGGATTGCGGCCATAGCGCTCGCGCGTTCGGTCCGGCTCGCGATGAATGTCAAACGCCGCTTGCGCCTGGGCCGAGGTCACCAGGTTGTAGCCCTGTTGATAATGTTCATCGAGTGAATTGGCCGGATCACCCGCTTCTTGTTCGAGGATGCGTGGCAGCTGATCGACCTGCGTGCGCAGGGTGCGGCGCGAATCAAATCGGCTCTCGGCCAGACCGCGCGGCAAGGCGACGTCGCGCACGCGAAAATCGGCGCTATTTGGATTGTCCTCGACGACGAACGGCGCATAGCGTGCGCCCAAGAAGTTCGGACCGCCCGAACGCGACATCGTTGGCATCGAAAAATACGCCGGCAGCCCGTGCGGCGCGCCGCGTTCATGCGCCGTGACTGAGCCGAGGCTTGGATGAAAGCTGACAAACGCCCCACAGCCGACCGGGATGCGCGGGGGCGCGCCGGTCATCATGTAATGGTTGCCCGCGCCGTGGTTGCCTTGATCGTGCCGAATCGAGCGAACGACCGCGAGCTTGTCGCCGATGCGGGCGAGTCGTTGCATGTGTTCGGAAAAATGCACGCCTGGGATGCGCGTGGCAATCGGTTGAAACTCCCCACGAATCTCCGACGGTGCGTTCGGCTTCGGATCAAACGTCTCATAATGCGTCGGCCCGCCGTCCATCCAGATGACGATACAGCTTCGCGCGACCGGGGCCGAGCCATCGGAAGCTGCCGCTTTGAGGCGCAACAGATCGACAAGCCCCGTGCCCAACAATGCGCCGAGGCCAAGCTTCAAGCTATCCCGTCGCGATACGTTCGTACGATTGCTCATCGATTGCCCCCAAACACCTATGTCGGCAAAACGCCAGCGTTCGTTGAATGTTATCATAGCATCAAACGCAATTGCGAAATAAGAAAAATGTCAGCGAGCCATCCCCAACGAGCCATCCCTGGCGAGCCTCCCGCGTAAGCGGGGGGAGGTCACTCCGACAACACATTCTTCGGATCCGACTCCGCCGGTGGAATCCGCCCACGTTCCTTCCTCCAAACCACCGACGGCCGTGCCTGCCGATGGCAAACATAGAAAATCGCGGCAGCCCACTGGCGCATTGGCCGGCATGATCCGCTCTCGCTCCACCACGTGCCTGACGCTCGTTGCCCAAATTGCTTATTGAGCCGGCGCGAGCCATAACTCTTGAGATCTCGAAGGAGTTCAGACTTGCCTACCTCTGGCGGCGCCGAGACAACGAGATGAATGTGGTTATGCATGATCGACGCCGCAAGGAGGTCCCAACCTCGATCTCGGGCCGTTTCTTGGAATTGGTCGAGCAATTGCTCAGCTTGTTCCAGATCAAGCGCAACGGGCGGTCCCTTCAGTTGAGCTTGCGCAGCGCGTTCCAAACCGGGCATGCCCTGATCGAACTCATGGCCGCGCAATGCATGTTCAAGGCGACATGGTTTTTCTGGATCATCAGGGCGCCGATCGCGCACGTTGGTGACGGAGCCACGTTTATCACCAGGCAGCCCTTGGCCATAGAACGTGGAGGTGAGCAGCCAAGTGGTCACGATGGAACTCCCCTAGCGAGCCTCCCGCGTAAGCGGCGGGAGGATGCCGTGAATGCCGTTCTACTCCCCCCGCTAACGCGGGAGGCTGGCTCAGTTTCGTTGCACGATCGGCCGCACGTCACAAGAAAAAATCGAATACAATACGCACACCCCACGGAGCATAGCCATGAACCTCACTCGACGGCAGATGTTGCAAGCGATGGCCGCGGCGCCTGTAAGCGCAGCGTTCGGCGCCGGCGTCGGCCGGCGGCCTCGCGTCGCCATTATCTATACCCAGTGCTTCCATCGCTCTCATGCGCACGTCATCCTCGAAAACTTCCTTACTGATTTCCTGTTCAATGGACGGCTCACGCACCCGGCCGTCGAAGTGGCGTCGATCTATGCCGATCAGATTTCGCCGATCGTCAATCGCGACCTCACCGCGGAGATCGAACGGCGATTCCGCATCCCGCGTTTTCGCACCATCGGCGAAGCGTTGACCCTGGGTGGCCGGGAGTTGGCCGTCGAAGGCGTCGTCTCCATCGGTGAGCATGGCGATTACCCGACCGATCGGCTCGGCGTGCGCGAGTATCCGCGCAAACGCTTCTTCGACGAGATCGTTGCCGTCATGCGGCGCAGCAACCGCTTCGTGCCGATCTTCAACGACAAGCATCTGTCGTATCGCTGGGACTGGTCGCGCGAAATGTACGATGTATGCCGGCAGCACCGCATCCCGTTCATGGCGGGAAGCTCCGTGCCGTTGGCGCAGCGTCGGCCTGCCTTCGACATGCCGGCGAATGCGGTCGTCGAGGAAGCGGTGAGCATTCATGGCGGACCGTTTGAAATCTACGACTTCCACGGCCTGGAAGTCCTGCAAGCTTTCGTCGAGTCCCGCCGCGGCGGTGAGACCGGTATCCGCGCGATCGAGTTCCTGCCACGCGAGCCGTTGTTCGCGGCGGCGCGCCAGGGACGTTGGTCGCTCGATCTGGCACGAGCCGCTATGCGCGCCGAATTCGGAGACAACGTGCCTGACATTACGCGACCCATAGGCGGCGTCGAGCCGTGGGGCATTCTCGTCACCTATCGCGACGGCACGAAGGGAGTCGTCCTGAAGCTCGGCTCCTCCGGCACGCGCTGGAACTTCGCCTGCAAGCTAGCGGGAGAACGGACGCCGCGCGTGACGAGCCATTACGTTGGCCCGTGGCGCAATCGCTGCCTGTTCATGGCGCTGTCGAACGCGATCCAGACATTCATCGGCCGCCGTGAAGCGGTGTACCCGGTGGAACGAACGCTGCTGACGACAGGCGCATTGGCTGCCGCCGTGCAATCGCGCGCCGCCGGCGAAGCGGTAGAGACGCCGCAACTTGAAATCGCCTACCAGCCGCGCGATTTTAGTGCCTTGCGCGAGACGGGCGAGTCGTGGCGGATTCTGACCGAGCAAACCCCGGAGACGCACAGCTTCGACGAGCGGCCGCTGCGGCGGATGTAAGCAGGGGAATCTCACCTATCTTCCGCGCTTTCTTCGTGGTGTTGCGAGCGGCATTTCCAGCACTTCGCGATAGGGCTCCGGCGTGCTTTGCCAGGCGGTCATGTAGGTGGATTCGAGCGGCGTCGTGACGTGATAGTCTGGATCAAGAAACAGCGGCATGTCCGGCAACGCGCTGCCAACGGAAAGATACTCCCAATTGGCCGTCATCGCCGTATCGGCTAGGTAGGATGCCAGAGTCAACGGCTTGTGCACAGGAGGACCGTCTGCTTCGTCGCCCAGCCGGTTCCACAGCGCGGCATGTATGCCGTGCGAATCATGTTTGCCCGGCGGAAACAGATCGACGATTAGCAAATGAACGCCGTTCACCAACGCACCTTCCATCTTGTTCAATAGTTGGTCTATGTGCTGCTTGCGATCTTTGTTGGCGGCTGAGACGATCTCCAGCAATGCGGCGATGCGATGGCCGCTGACGTGACGAATCGTCAACGTCTTGCGAAGCGAACGAATCGTTGGCACCAAAGATGGCTTGTGGGTGACTTTGGAAGACGCTTCCGCAACGGCCAGGCTGCCGGACGGGATGCGCGAGTGCGGTTCCGTCGGCGGATGGTGCAAGGTCAATACATCGCCAAAGTATTTTCCGCCGTGCTGTTCCTACATCGCGTAATAACCCTTGGGAAGCAGTCCGCTATTCATCGCCATGCGCAGCAGGGCAATCCACACGTTGTGGAAATCGCGAAACACGCCAGCGTCAACACGGGTCCAATCGTGAACGGGCACGGCCGCTGAGGTCCTCGAGTTGAGTTAATCACCGCAGCGCGAGCGGCCGCGCTATTCCTCGACCGGCTGACCCGCGAGAACGCCCCGGATCGTATGCAGGAGTTGCTTGTACTTCACGGGCTGGACCAGGACCACGGCGTTCTTATATTCCGTCAGGCGATCCTTCCACTCCAATTGCTCCGGATTGACGAGCAGGATTCCATGGATCAAAACGTTCTGCCGCGCCGCGTCCTCCATGATGCGCTCAAAGACGAAGTACCCGTTTTCACCTGTCGTCGCGGCGTCCACGATCAGTACGTCGAACGGCTGTTGCCTGAAGCGATCGAGCGCCCGCACTGGGTCGGCGGCGAGCAAGACCCGAAAGCCTTCCTCTTTTAGCTTCGTGCGCAGCACATTCTGCAGCTTCTCGTCATGCTCCGCGATGAACAAGGTCGCTTGGGGTCGTTGATGCGAACCGGATCCCGCTTTGTTCGCAAGCTCGGCCCGGCAGATGCGGATTCGCTCCAGCAACTGCGCCGGCGTCTGAATGCGCGACTCCGGTTCGAGATCCATCATGTTTTCGACAAGGCGAAACACCGATGTCGGCGCCGACACTTCCTCTGGGCTGAGCGAGAGGATCTTGTGAAACCGCTGGGCCGACATGCGAGCCTGGGCGCTGCGGCTGTACTCGAGCGGTGATCGGCCCGATAGCAGTTCGTAGGCAGCACAGCCGACGAAAAAGATGTCGCTGCGCTTGTCGCCTTGCTCAACGTTGGACACCAGCTCCAGGCCGGCGTAATCGACGGTTCGATCAACGTAGACCTCGGCCTGATTTTCGTCCCCAGTGACGTTGAACTGTCCGCCGGCGAGGCCGAAATCGACAAGCTTGGCAGGCCCCTGGCTCGACAAGAGGATATTCGTCAACTTCATGTCGCGATGCGTGACGCCGCGCGAAAAAGCGTACGCCAATCCGGAAGCGACATCTTCCAGAATGCGCAGAACCTCGGAAACTTCCAGCTTCTTCCGAGATTTCAAGAAGTCACGCAGATTACCGCCCTCAACGAACTCCATGACGATGTAATGCTGATTGGTCGTTTTCTCGTGATTGACGGCGAGAATCTCGACGACGTTCGGATGCCGCAGGCTCATGCCGACTTTGGCCTCGCGCGTGAACATGTCGATCTTGCGCGGATCCTTCGACCACTTGTTTCGCAACACCTTGATGGCGACCACCTGGCCCGTGCTCGGATCGGAGGCGCGGTAAACGCGCCCGAAGCTGCCGGACGCGATCTTGTACAGCATGCGGTAGCCGCCAAGGATGTACCCGTCGTTGTCCCCTTTGAGGAGTTTGCTGGATTGAAAGGGCGTCAGATACCCGCGGCTCTCCATGAAGCGCAAGAAATCCTCCGCCGGCGCTTTGCGCGATGGAAGCTCCGCCCAGGCTTCCTCGGCCTGGTGTGGTCCGAGCAAGCCGAGCCGAACGGCGGAATCGGCAATCGCTCCGGCGTCGATGGTAGACATGGTTCTGGCTGGCCTCGCGGTTAGGCCGACGGCTGGGTTGGACAGTCGGCTTGCACGTCAGCGTATTTTACCATGCCTTGTTTTCTTGCCAAGCGACAATTCGCGTACGTCGCGCAACTGCATCTGGGACGCACACGGCGCAGGCAGTTCGAGGAAGCGATGGCCGAGTCCGTTCTAATGTACCAATGAACACATAAATATGGCTGATTCTTGTCTTGCAAATGGCGGCGATTCGGTTATGTCCATACTCCCCTGTTTCTGCCCTGGGACGCATCGAGCAAGGAGGCGATCCGGTGACACGCTATTGGCCTCACATCGTTGGGTTGATGTGCCTTTTGGCATCGGTCCCGGGGTGCGCCACGTTCTGGGACGAGGCCCTGAGCACAGAACGTGATTGGGCCTACGCCACGGGGATCGGAAAGCCGGACCCGTTGATCGTGATCCGCAACAACGCCGACGGGATGCCAAACGCGGACGGCCTACGCCGTTCACAGGCATTCGCCGAACTGCGCGAGCCCGCGACGCATGGGGGGAACGCCAAGGACCAAGAGACCTACTTGAAGCTGCTCCATATCGCCGCCACCACCGACACCGAACCGATCTGCCGGCTGACGGCCATTCGCGCGCTGGGCAAGTATCGCGATCCTCAGGCGGCACGCATCCTCGAAGAGGTTTATCAACTGCCGGTTCGCAAGCCGAAGATGGCCGGCGAAAAAGTTCTGCCGTTCACGAATGAGTTCAATAGCACCATCCGCAAGGAAGCCATCGTCGCTCTCGAAACGACGCGGGACCAAGAAGCCCGGCGTTTTCTCATCAACGTGGCTCGACAGCCCGGTCCGCCGGCGGAGGCTGACCTGGAGGACCGCAAGCAGACGCAGGATGAGCGCCTCGTTGCCGTCCGTGCCCTCGGCAAGTATCGCGATCCAGAATGCGTAAACGCCTTGTTCTACGTGATGAAAACGGAAAAGGACATCGCTCTGCGGGATTGCGCCTTGCAATCGCTGCATGAATCAACGGGCAAACGCTGGCCTGCTTCGTACGACGCATGGCAGCGCGAGAATGTCCAGCCCATTCCCACCGACGGGAGCAACGGCTTTATCCAGCGCGTTGGCGGCTGGTTCACGAAATAGAGAGTGGTGAGAGGTGAGTGGTAATGAAGCTCAGGGGTGAGCGCACCGAACCCCTGGGATCAGTGGGGCCCCTTTACCGCACGGATGAACGCTTCAAAATTCGCCACCGGCATCGCCCGATCACAGCCGTGATTCAGATTCACGATATGCCGTCGCCCGCCTCCCGTTTGTACGCACGCCTTCGTCGCGGCATAGACCTGTTCCGGCGTCCCATCGCGCAGCAATTCCTCGTCGACGTTTCCTTGAAACACCAATTCTGGATAGTCGCGCCGCGCCGCCGCTAGATCGTGGCATTTGCCCAAGCTGATGACCTCCGCACCGCTCGACGTCAGCAGGTCAAGATAAGGACATTCCTTCACGAACAAGATGCGTGGCACTCCCGTCGCGCCGGCGAAGATGGCGCGATGATACGGCTGCGCTTCGCGCAAGTACTCATCGCGAGTCAGCTCGCCGGCCCATGAGTCGAACAGCTGATACAGCGAGGCGCCCTCGCTCACCAGTGTGCTCAGAAAGTGAATCGTCGCGTGCTGAATGCGCTCGAGCAAAGCACGCCAGACAACGGGATTGGCTTGGATGAAACCACGTGTCGCGTTCAGGTCTTTACCCGTGCCGATGCAATAGGTCGCTACCGTGAACGGCGCCCCGGCGAAGACGATGACGGGCAACTCCGGCTCCCCATTAGGGGCCGTCAATTCTTTACGTACGCGCTGCAATAACCCGATGATCGCCGCAAATCGCTCCGGACGCGGTTGCGGGTCGAGCCGTTCGACGTCCTCCATCGTGCGAATGGGCCGATCGGGCACCGGGCCGCGATTGGGCTGCAGCGTGAACGGCAACCCCATCGACACCGTGAGCGTCGTGATGTCGTAGAAGAGAATGATCGCGTCGACGCCGAACCGCTTGGGCAAGAGGGAGCACTTCGTCGCCAGCTCGACGTTGTCGGAGAACTCGTAGAACGACAGCCCGGCGCGAAGCTTGTTGAACTCCGGGTCCCAGCGGCCGGCCTGGCGCATCGCCCAAACCGGCGGCCGTTCCACGGCTTCGCCCCGCGCCGCCCGCACCAGGAGATGTTCGCGTGGTTGTGTCATTTCTGTCTCCGTTTAGCGCCCGCATGGCGCCGCGCGATCGCTAAGGCGAGCGGCAGGACTTGATTTACCCCCCTCTCCCTCCGGGAGAGGGGTTGGGGGTGAGGGCAGATCTAGGGAAACTGAAAGTCTCACCCTCACCCCCGGCCCCTCTCCCTTCGGGAGAGGGGCGGAAAAGACTTGCCGCTCGCCTAAACGCATGCCGGTTTCATCCCCACGTAAAGTGTCGCGATGCCAAACGTCATCGGATGCCATTCGACATCGGCCAGGCCATGGCCGCGCAGCCGCTCCGCCAATTCCTCGCCGTCGGGAAACTGCATCACGCTTTCGGGAAGGTAACGATAAGCGTTGTCCTTCGAACGCGATATCATTTGGCCGATGCGCGGCAGGATGTACTGAAAGTAGAACCGATACAGCGTTCCGAACAACCAGCCGCGCGGCTGCGAGAATTCGAGGATCGCCACCTTCCCGCCTGGCTGCGTGACGCGGACCATCTCGGCGATGCCCCTGTCGGTGTCGGTCACGTTGCGCAGTCCGAACGCTACCGTCGTGATCTGAAACATGTCGTTGGGGAAGGGCAACTTCTGGGCATCGGCCTCCAGAAAACGAATGCGATCGTGCGCCTTTTGGCGACGCACTTTATCCACGGCTCGCACCAGCATCTCATGGCAAAAGTCGGCCCCGACGATCGGCACCCGCCCCTCCGCCGCCCGATCATAGGCAATCGCCAAATCCCCCGTGCCCGTGCATAGATCGAGGATTGGGCGACCCGAGCCCGCTAACGGGCCGGTTGCCGCAAGCATCGGCGGCACCATCCGCGTCGTCTGCCAACGCCAATAATGATCGATGTTGCAACTCAGCAAATGATTGAGAAAATCGTAGCTTGGAGCAATGTTGTTGAACATGCTCCGAATCTTCGTCTCACGCTTGTCAATTACGGGGGAAGTCACAAAAAGCACCAGAGCACGGCGGGACCAATACGGAAGGAACCGCAGGGTACGGTCGAAAGACAACAGAGTTACTTTATCGCGAACGGGAAGATTGGCAGGACGGCGACGTTACTGTGTTTTCTGATCAACGGACGCACTATCGCGACCTGCCGCAGCCCCGATGCCGCCAGCAAGCGCGCCGGGTATGCCACTGGGATTGCTGCAGGATGCCTTTACGAATGGCGCCGTCGGCGAAAACTCGGAAACATATTAATAGCGGATCATGGCGCGGGCGTCAGACCGGATTGAAATGCGGGATTCGGGCCGGAGGAGGAGGCTCGTCCGTAACGCGATCGACGAAGATGGGCTGATAGCCAGATTCCTTGTAGGCCGCCAATGCGAACGAAAGCAAGTCGTCGCCGGAACCGACCACCCGTTCCTCGTGGATCGCCGCATATTTGCCGCGATACGGACCGAGCAGCGTTGGCAAGAGGCGTCGAAAGGCTGCCATTTCTCGCTCGAACTTGGACGGCGGCTTTATCAGCGGCTTCAGATCAGAGGCGGCATGATGTCGGTGTCGATCATGGTAGTCTCCGCGTCAATGCTGCTTTTGTTTCCGTGATGGTCCACCTCCGGTAATATATCCCAATTCGTCGCAGTACGAAACGAGCCCTTTCTCAAGGACCCACCGCCATGCCGTCGCCGTATCGCGATTTGCTTGACAAGATTCGCCTGGCCTTTCCGCGGCCTGTTTCCGACAAGGTGCACGATTCCTACTTCGTCCACTCGATCCTGCGGGCGCTCGATCGCGTCGATGATCTCAAGACCGAGGTGCCGCTCCTGGGAAAGCCGGTCGAGCCCGATTACGACGCGGCTCGGAAAGCGAGTTTGCGTACGAAGGCTGTGTCGATCGAGGAGGTGACCGCGGAGCTCGTCGGCTATCTGCAAGGCATGCCGATCCACGGACATCCGCGCTTCCAAGAAAACGTCATCCCGCCGCCGTCGATCGCCAGCCTCATCGGCATCCTGTTATCCGCGCTGTACAACCCGAACCTGTGCTGGGACGCGCACAGTCGGCTCATCGCGCTCGCCGAGGTCGAGATCGCCAGCATCGCCGCTCGGCTCGTCGGCTATGATCCGGCCCAATCGGCAGGCCTCTTCACCTTCGGCGGCACCGGCACGACGCTCTACGGCGTCAAGATCGGCCTGGAGAAAGCCTGCCCCAAGACGATGAGCGAGGGCATTCGCGAGCCGGTCTATCTTTTCGCCTCCGAGGCGGCCCATTATTGCAAATACAACATCGCCAGCTGGCTCGGCCTGGGGGCCAACCGCTTCGTCTCCATCCCGTGCGACCAGGCCAATGAGATCGACCTGACCTTCCTTGAGCATCGCCTGCGCGAGGTGATTGAGCAAGGAGGCAAGATCGCGGCCATCATCGCCACCATGGGCTCCACTGACGCCTTTGGTCTGGACAATCTCGAAGGCATCGTCGCCCTGCGCGATCGCCTTGCCGCCGAGTACAAACTGCCCTACCGCCCGCACGTGCACGCCGACGCGGTCATCGGCTGGGCCTGGTCGGTGTTCAACGATTACAACATCGACGCCAACCCGCTCGGCTTTCGCCGCCGAACGGTTCGAGCGATCGCCGGCGCGTGTCGGCGCTTGCGGCACCTGCACTTGGCCGACTCGATCGGCATCGATTATCACAAGACCGGCTTCGTGCCGTACGTCTCGAGCCAGATTCTCCTGAAGAATCGCGAGGACCTGGACCTTCTGAGCCGCGATCCGGAACAGATGCCGTACCTCTACCACTTCGGCGCCTACAAGCCGGGTATGTTCACGCTGGAGACATCGCGCTCCGGCACGGGCATCATGGCGGCGCTCGCGAACCTGCGCCTGCTCGGTCAAGAAGGGCTGCAAGTGATGCTCGGCCACCTGGTCGAGATGGCCCAGCTCCTGCGCGAATATCTCGAAGGCTACGCTACCACCACGGTGCTCAATCGCGACAACGTCGGCACCGTCACGATCTTCCGCGTCTATCCGCCCAACGTCGACACATTTACCATCAAGCAGCAAGAGTTCGGCGACCCCGCATACCGCGACCTGCTGCACAAGCACAATGAATACAACCGCCGTATCTCGGCTTATCTCCACGACGAAGCGATGGCCGGCCGCGGCGTGCTCTTGTCGCTGACCGACTGCTATCGCCTGACCAGTTACGGCGAGCCGATCGTCGGGCTCAAGTCGTTCATCCTGTCGCCGTTCGTGGACGAGGAGCACATTCAAACGGTGGTCGACAAGGTCCGCGAAGCCCAGGCCAAGGTTCCCGTGGATGGATGAATTAGGGTCCGGCAAATCGCTATAATCCCCGCATGGCCAAGCGAATCGCGCTGAAGAAGATCGTTGCCGAGCTGCGAAAATGTGCGCTCGGCTATCCGGAAGTCGTCGAGGATTTTCCGTGGGGCCATTGTGCATTCAAGGTCAAAGGCAAGATCTTCCTCTCGACGTACTTGGACGACAAAAGCGGGTAGCTTCATCTTTCGATGAAGCTACCGGTGTCGGGCCGGTGGGCATTGACGTTCTCGTTTGCCTCGCCGACGCATTATGGCCTGGGAAAGCATGGCTGGGTGACGTCGCGATTCACGAAGGGCGACGATGTGCCTATCGATATGTTGCTCGAATGGGTGGATGAGAGCTATCGCGCCATCGCGCCGAAGAAGCTCGTGGCTCAAATCGAGGTTTAGATTTGGAGTACGGCGGCTCGACGCCGCTTTTTTTTCAAGCAAAGAAAGAAAAAAAAGCGGCGTCGAGCCGCCGCACTCCAAAGTGGTGAGGACAGTTCATGAACATCCGCAAAGATGCGTGCGAACTCGATTTTCTTTCTCTCGGGGCGCTTATCCATAGGCTTGACCCCGGGGTGATTCCGTTTCGCAAGGCGCGGTCGGCCGAGATCCATGTGTCGGGCGGCGAGTACAACGTCGCCGCCAATCTTTCCGACTGCTTTGGCCTCAGGACCGGCATCGCGACCGCCATGGTCAACTATCCGATCGGCGAACTCGTGCAGGGAAGGGTGCGCGAGACCGGTGTGACGCCGTTCTACAAAAGGTTCGAGCACGATGGCGTGCGCGGACCGAACATCGCCACCGTCTACAGCGATCGCGCCCACGGCGTGCGAGCCCCGGTCGTCTTCTACAATCGCGCCAACGAAGCCGGCGCGCTGCTCAAGCCGGGCGATTTCGACTGGGCCAAGATCTTCGCGCGCGGCGTGCGCTGGTTTCATTCCGGCGGCATCTTCGCGTCGCTCTCAACCACGACCTCGGAGCTGATTCTCGAAGGCATGCAGGGCGCAAAGGCTTCCGGCGCGGTAAACTCGTTCGACCTCAATTACCGCGCCAAGCTATGGGCATCGGTCGGCGGGGCACAGAAAGGGCAGCAGGTAATTCGCCGTATTGCAGGCAATATCGACGCCCTTTTCGGCAACGAGGAAGACTTGCAAAAAGGGCTCGGCATCTCAGGCCCGGAAGTCGAGGCCGGGAAGTCGAAACTCGATCCGGACGCGTTCTTTACGCTCATCGAACGGGTCGTCACGCAGTTCCCGAACATCAAGCTCGTCGCCACGACGCTGCGAGAAGTGCATTCCACCAATCGCCACGACTGGGCCGCCGTGCTTTGGCTCGACGGCAAGCGTTACGTCAGCCCAACGTGCACACTCGATGTCTACGACCGCATCGGCGGCGGCGATGGCTTTGCGGCAGGTCTCATCTATGGCCTGATCGCCGGTCGATCGCCCGACGAAGCCCTCCGGCTCGGCTGGGCGCACGGCGCTTTGCTCACGACGTTTCCCGGCGATGTCACAATGGCCAAACTCGACGAAGTCGAAGCCTTCGCCAAGGGAGGCTCCGCCCGCGTTCAACGCTGATCGATGGCGCAACAAAAGAGCCGCACACGCAGTAAGCGAAGCGTTTCGCTTACAACGTGCGCGGCTCTGGCAATTCACGGCGATTAGTTCGTGTGCAGCACATAGCGAGTGCCACGGTCTCGGCTGAAATTGTGAATCAGCACGATATACTCCCGCGTACGATCCGGGATGAAGTCGACGTGAGCGTTGGGGTTACTACGCAAATCTTGCGCGACGACTCGCAGCGTCACTGGGTCGATGATCTTGATGTCAAGATCGGCGCGGTTGATGCTCTTGACAAACACATGCGCCAGGCGGCCGCCTTGGAACCGAATGGTGTAGGTGTCATAATCGTCCGGTGCAGCGTGTCCCTGGATGGTGATCGCGCCGCCGACGCGACCAGCATAGCTTTCCGAAGGGACCGCGGCGATGATGGCGCCGACGGCGAGAACGGCAACGGTGCCGAGAATAACATTGCGAAACATGAATGGGCTCCTTGGGTTGGATTGTTGGTGTTGGCGTTGCTGACACCATCCGAACGTGCGCCGCAAGGAACCTTGCGCACGAAATGGGCGATCGCAACCCAAGTCGTGCGCCTACTGATTTCAATCGAATCACCGTTTTGCCGTCTTCGGCGTCGGCATACGATCCACGAACCCGGCGTCGCAGCGGCGCAGCTCCGTCACCGTCAGCGCACGCATGCGCTCCAGCGTCGCGCGATGCGCCGGCTGCAAGGCGAGGTTCGTCAACTCGTCAGGATCGCGATCAAGGTCGTAAAGCTCCTCGATCTCGTCCTTGACCAGCGTGCGGATGTACTTGGTCTTGCCATCGCGCGACGCCACCCACCACGGCACGCCTTCGATGATGTCCATTTTGGACAGATCGTGCGTGTCGTCGCCGAAGCTGCGGCCCGTGTGTGTGATGAGCATCGGGTCCGTCCACCTCCGCGACGGGTCTTTCAATAGCGGCGTGATGTCTCGGCCGTGCATCTTCCAGGGCAGGTCGTGGCCGGTGAAGCCAAAGATCGTCGGGGCGAAGTCGACGCCGCTGACCGGGACGGGGCAGGTCTTGTCCTGTGGAATGGTGCCGGGCATCGAGAAGATGAGCGGGGCGCGGATCGTATCGTCGTAGGGCCCGAGCTTGTGGCGAAAGCCGTGATAGCCCCAGGAGTAGCCTTGATCGGAGGTGAAGATGACGAGCGTGTTTTCGAGCTGGCCCGATTCTTCGAGCGCTTGCAACAATCGAGCGACGCCCTCGTCGATGGCCATGGCGCACTGGTTGTACATGCGAACGCCTTCGGCCAGCGTCATGCCCTCTTTGTCCTGATAGTCGCCCTTGCCTGTGTAGACCGGTTGGCCGTCCTTGCCCTTCTTCCAGACGTTTAATCCTTGCACGTAAGCTGGTTTGCCTTCACGAGGGCCGAATAGGTCGAGCGGCACATCGACTTTGACGTTGGGATAAGCGTTTTTGTGGCGCTCGGCCGGTGTGAAGGGGCCATGCGTCGCGCCGTAGCAGAGCCAGAGGAACCACGGCTTTTCCTTGTCGCGCGTCCTGCCCTGGATAAAGTCGACGGCCCAGTTGGTGTAGTTGTCGGTCGGGTAGCCGTCGACCTCCTTGGGCTTGCCGCCGTTAAAGCTGATGAGTTGCTTCTTGTAATAGTTGGGAGCGTTGGCGGGATGCGCGGGGCGATTCCAGACGGCTTGATAGTCCCAGTCGCGGCCAAAGCCGGCGTCGGCGCCCGTGTGCCATTTGCCGATCTGCCCCGTGAAGTAGCCGAGCCGACGAAACCAGGAGGGCCAATACCGGCAAAGCAGCGGATCGTAGCTCGATGACGGGTACTGACCCTTGAACGTCATCGACTTGACGCCGAACGGATGCAGGCCGGTTAGCACCGAGGCCCGCGACGGAGCGCACCACGAGCCGTTGTAAGCGCCGACGAAGCGGATGCCCTTCTTGGCGAGCTTGTCGATATTCGGCGTCTTGGCGAACGGATACGCGCCGGGGTACGAACTGACCGTGCGAAACGACTGATCGTCGGTGTAGATGAACAGGATATTCGGCTTCTTTTTCTTGCCAGAATCGTCCGTCGATGCCGCGCCCGTTGAGGCGAGCATCGCCAGAACGACGAACGCCAACGATGTCCGAAGCAGGGGAGAGAACATAAAGACCCCCAAGTGGATATGGTGATTGAATTGAAAAGATGATACGCGAGGCCGCGGCAAAGTGCCAAACAAAAAACGCGAAACAATCGAAAACAAACCCCATAGGATGACACGAGCAAAGTCGGTCAGGCTTTCTAGCCTGACGTTATCGGCGTCCCGTCAGGCGGGAAAGCCTGACCTACGGGGGTGATTCCATGCGGATGCACATCGTGTTCGGCGGCATTGGCATGCTCTTGCTCGCGACATTCGGCGCCGCTCAGGATGGACCGAGGCGAGCGGTCATCAAGAAGGTTGACGCGGACAAGGCGACGCTTACACTGTCAAGCGATGGCAAGGAGCTTGTGTTCAAGGTCACCGACCAGACGCGCGTCATGGACGCTGGTGGCCAGCAGGTGGGCGATGCATTCAAGACCAGCGCGTTCAAAGTCGGCGCGACCATTCTCTTTCGCGCCGATGGCGATGCGCTCCTGGCAATCCGCCTTGGCGGCGAGACGAAGCCTGGCGGCGCGGCGAACCGCTCCCCTACTCCGGCGATGATCTCATCAAAGTCGTGCGTCGTCTGGCACATGCGCGGCAACAAGCCGACGAAATCGAAGGCAAGCTCGAACGAAAAAAGGAGCTCAGCGCCATGCAGTCGTTTCTCGCCAGGATTCCCACCCTGTGCGCGCGATTTGAATTGTTGGCCGGCGAAACCGTCGGCATCGATGTGGATCAACTTTATGCCGAGGCGCTCAACGTCGTGCGCGGCGCCACGTCGCGGCTGGTCACCAAGTGGCACGGCGAAGGCATCCGCGACGTGGACGCCGATCGCCTGGAACAGCAACTCCTGGCGCTCGGGCAGGCTCTAAAGACGGGCCCCGGCCCACAGACCGGGACGCGCGCCGAGTTGGTTGCCGACTTCCTCGTCGCGCTCCATGCGTACTCCGAGACGGCGATCGAAGCAGAGTTTCGCCTGCTTCGCGCCGGTGCTCGCTTGCTGATCGGCCTGGCGGGCCCGGAATCGTACTTCGGTCTGTTTGCTCAACTCGATTTGTACGTTGTCCTCGACAAGTTCCTGGCGCGCGACGAATATCTGGCGATCATGAAGCGCCTGGCAGATCAGGCGGACCCGCTCAGCGTCTCTCGGCCGATGCGCGAGTTGATCGCACGGCTGAACGAAGATCGGCCCGAAGCCGACCATCTGCCGACCGCGACGCGTTTTCGCAGCTATGCTCTGGGCAATCTAATCGTCACCGCCCTCGACACCGCCGCAGCGGCTGAAACGCCGCTCGATCGGGATGAATTGATTCAGATAGCACGCGACGCTGTTTTGGAAGTCGCGACGCGCGATAGCGCGTTCGAATGCCTGCGTTGGTACCAGTTGGCCTTGGCGGCGGTCGCGTCGGAGCGAGCCGGGAACGACCGTGAATTGCGCGAGGTCGTGGGCCGCGTGGGTGAAATCCCGGCGTTCGAGATCATCGAGCAGATCGATTACCATTTCGATCGGCCGAACATGGTTCGCGTTCTGCGCCGCGTGCCGGCGCTGCTGAGTTTGCCGTCGCGCTCGTGATGGCTAATAATCCTGGCTCGCCAGGTGCGACGACGCCGCCCAGAGCGCGACGACGGGGAACAAAGCGGACGAGGCCAGCGAGGCGAGAGGATGAAACTGCTCCGTTCGCAATACCGTGGAAAACGGTGGCTGTGAGGCGAGCGTCGTTGTGACCTGGCCTAACTCTAGACATTGCTCGAACACGATCAAGAAATCGGCCGGCTTGGGCAACAGCCAGTAGCCAAGCTCTGAGAACGCCGAGGTGAAGGCGGGCAGCGGCGGCGCGCCGGGGTTCAACTCCGCATAGACCAGGGCAAAATCCCTGCCATAATTGACGGCATAGGAAACAAGCCAAAACAGGACGCTGCCGATGACGCACGCGGTCGCGCTGCGAAACAGGACGGCCAGAAGTACGGAAGCTGAGAAGATAACGGCGAAGTGCAGCGTCAGGATCGGGATGCCGAGCAGGTAGGCGCCTTGCCAAACGTCGGTTTTCAGCCCGAGCGCCAGCCAGGTGCCGACGAAGAAGATCGTCGCATGCAGTCCCACGAAGCAGATCACGCCGAGATATTTACCCAAGAGTATGAGCCAATGCGGCGCCGGTTTGGCGAGAAGGACCGATGCGGACCCCGGTTGCAGGGCATCGGGCAAGAAGCCGGCGGTCCAGACCAGCGCCATCAGCAGGCCAAGCGTGCCGGCAATCCAGGACGCGAAAATGCTCAACAGAAGATGAACGGGTTCGCTGGCGTCTCGTGAGAAGGGCGCCTGGAACAGGCCGAACATGAGCGTAAGCCGGCCCGCGCTGCCGGGCCCTTGAAGCGGTTGACCGTCTCTGGTCCAGAACTCTCCTTCGTCGCGAGTCGCTCCCCCCTCCACCGAGACGCCCAGGCAAAAAACGATGGCGAGCACGCTCAGACCGAGCAGAATCCAGAACACGCGGCTCGCAAGCGTTTGCCGAAACGTGTCGTTGATCAGCCAGCGAAGCGCGTAGATGACAGCGGGGGCATCCATGGCAAGCTCTCACGAAGTATGCAGCGGCGCCGCGGCGCCTTCGTAGTACGGACGGATCGCAACCTCCAGCGAGGTGCGCGCGCCGGTTTTGGGATCGGTACAGAGGTGGCGCATCGGACCGACAAACGCCAACTTGCCGCCGACGATGACGCCGACGCGATCGCAAAACAACTCGACCTCGGAGAGGACGTGCGAGACGAAGAGCACCGATTTCCCGCGATCTTTCTGCTCGCGCACCAAATCGCGCACGAGTTGTCGCCCGGCCAGGTCAAGTCCCTCGCTCGGCTCATCGAAGACGAGCAAGTCCGGCTCATTCAAAAGCGCCTGGGCGATGCCGAGGCGTTGAATCATCCCTTTGCTGAAGCAGCTGATCGATTCGTCGGCGCGGTCGGCAAGCCCGACGCGCTCGAGCAAGCGCGGGGCACGCTCCTGGACCGTCGGCTCTGACAGGAAGCCAAGAGCGCCATAGAACTCCAGCAGCGCACGGGCTGTCAGGTAGCGCGGAAACGCCTGATTCTCGTGCACGTAACCAACGCGTGCAAGGGTGCTCCGATCCGAGCTGGACATCCCGAAACGCAGAATTGCGCCTTCGGTCGGCTGGCACAGCGAGAGAAGGAGCTTGACGAGGGTAGTTTTCCCAGCGCGATTAGGCCCGAGCAAGGCAAAGGTCTCGCCGGCTTCGATGCGCAGACTCACGCCATCGATGGCTCGCAGGCGGTCAAGGCCGAACAGGCCTTGCTGGTAGTCCTTGACCACCTGCTGAAACTCGGCGACGGGCTGTTGATCGATCATTCGATGAGTGAAACCTGCACGCCGGACTGCATGATCTTGGTGATCGCGTCGCGCAACCGTTGCTGCCTGGTCGACGTGTCGCCGTAAACGCGTTGCCAATCCGGGAAGTTGCTCCCGGTCGTGTTGGTGGCGACGTTACCATAATATTGAACGCTTTGCAAGAAGTTCAGCGCATCGGTCTTGGCAGTAGTGCTGTTCGAGGGCTCGAAGAGCGAACCGAAACCGAGCGCATAGACCTGGGCGGGCTTACGCTTGGTGGAATAACCTGGCGTCGACGCGGTGTCCAGGGCGCAGATCTGCGTGACGATGGCGAACACCTCTGCGTCCGAATACGTTCCGCTACTGGGGAATTCTGTTTGGGAGCCGGCCGGGGTGGTCGGATCCTTGACGCGAATGGGGTAATACGAATTGGCGCCACTGCTGACGATGGACTTGATGGACCGGGTATTCGGAGCGCCGTCGGTCTCGAAAATCACCAGGCGTGACGCTCCTTTTCGTCCCAGACCGCCCGCGTAGCCGCGGTACGTTGAACTGGGCGTCGCGTAGTTGCGCAGGTTCGTGGTGCTGGAACTGAGCAGATTGTAGGTGATCATCAGGCTCATCCCCGGTGAGGTGCCCCCCTTGGCTCTCGGAACATTGTTAAAATCGGCGTCGTACGGCGTAATGGTTGCTTTGCCGCCGGAGACGGTCGACGGCGGGAACCAGAGCGAATCCTTGAGGCCTTGATAGTTGCGGCCAAGCGGAATGACGGCCATGTTGTGTTGTCCGCCGCCCGAGGTGCTGTAGTTGGGCGAGCTGAAGAACGTCAAGCCGACGAAGTCATTGGGATGGTTGTTCTTGATGTCGTCGATTGAGGCCGAGATGCCCATTTTGCAGGTCCAGGCCTGAGCCTCATGGACGTTGCCCGGCCAGCGGAGCGTATAGTTCGTGCCGTCGTGGTAGACGCTGTAGTTGCCGAGCCAATCGACGAAGGTCATGGCGCCGAACCAGAACTGATGTCGAGGACGGTACGGGTTGTCGGCATAGTCCATGTAGCGCGGTGTGCCGGTGTTGTAGAGGGTCGCGGTGGCGCCGTTTGCCACGCCATTCGCAAGAGGCTGATCGAGCGTGAGCGCGTAATAGCTTCCCTGGTTGGAGACGGCGGTGATCTTGTAGGTCGTCGATTGAAACTTGAACTCGACGAAATCGCCAACGGCCGGCGTAACACTCGAGCCGGAGAAATTGACGACTGAGTTGATGTCGATGGTCGCGGAACCGTTGGACCAGCTTTTGTTGGCGACAGAGGCTTTATAATTGCCGTCGGCGCGCGGCTTGATCTGAACGGCGGTGGAACCCCACTTGTAAAAGTCGCCGTTGCCGATATACGAGGTCCACGGATTCTCGCCGTCAGTGTTGGAATAGGAGTTGGCGCCGGTTTCGTGGAGGCCGAGGACGAAATCGACATAGTCCTTCCAAAACCGCTCGTTGAGATCGGTCATGGGGC
>VGZI01000024.1 GCA_016872605.1 Planctomycetota bacterium | reverse complement strand
CGCCCCTCCGATTTTGGCATCCAATTTGCTCCCTCATCCTCCGCCGCACCACCTTCCCGATGAAAGGCAGACTCCCATGATCCGTTCCGTTCTGGTTCCGCTGGACGGCTCGGCGTTTGGCGAACACGCGTTGCCGTTGGCGATGAGCATGGCCCGCCGGCTGCACGCGTCATTGAACTTCATTCACGTCCATTCGCTCTTGGACGCCACCTACGCGGAGCTGCAAGTATTCGACAACACGCTCGATCAGGAATTGCGCAACAAGGAGCGCGATTACCTGCGGGCGGTGCAGAAAAAACTCCAGGATCGCACCTCCAGTCCGGTCACGATCCGCAACGTCGACGGCGACATCGCCACGGTGATCTGCGAACAAGCCGACAGCCTGCGAGCGAACTTTATCGTGATGACGACGCATGGCCGCGGACCGATGGGCCGATTTTGGCTGGGCAGCGTCACGGATGAAGTGATGCGGACCTCGACGGTTCCGCTGATTGCCGTGCATCCCCGTGACGAGCCGCCGAACCTGGCGACGGAGACGCCGATCAAGCACATTCTCGTTCCGCTGGACGGATCGCCGGCCGCCGAGCAGATTCTCGAGTCAGCTCTGATGTTCGGCCGAGCCATGGAAGCTGAGTACACGTTGCTAAGGGTCGTGTCGCCGGTCTATCCGATGACGATTCCCGCCGAGCCCGCGATCTTCGGCAGCGTGGCCACCGACATCATGAAACGCGTCGAGAAGGCGCATACCCAGATGCGTCTTGAAGCGACTGAATACCTGCACAAGGTTGCTCAGAAGTTGCGGAGTGAGGGATTGAAGGTGGACACGCGCGTCGTGGTCGAAGATCAACCGGGCGTGGCGATTCTCGATGTCGCGAAATCGTCCATCGACATGGTCGCCATTGCCACCCATGGGCGGGGTGGGCTCGCCCGGCTCCTCATGGGCAGCGTCGCCGACAAAGTCATCCGCGGTGCGACGATCCCGATCCTCGTTCGCCGCCCCAAGGAATAGCCTCGCAGAAGCCCAGGGGTGAGGCACTTCAAACCCCTGGGCTTTTCAGTGTTTCGAATCCGCACATCAGGCCGCACATCCGCACACTTCTGATACTCCCCTTCGCCGCATTCGAAGACAGAAGCCGCGCGAGTTCTGCGTGCGTGTATCCGATGTCGAGCTGACCGCCAAGATTCGCGACCTCAAACTACTTCCGACGATACGCTTCGAACCATGCCAAAACGTAGGCCGTGTGAGCGATCAGGTGGCTCGGCCGAGCGGCGATGTCATGCGAGGCGCCGGGAATACGCACCAGTGCCGTGTCGATCTTGCGCAGTTTCAGCGCCTGGTAGAGCTGCTCCGATTCGGAAATCGGCGTGCGATGGTCAACCTCTCCTGTGATGATCATGGTCGGCGTGGTGATTTTGCCGGCCAGCGAGATAGGCGAACGCTTGAGGTAATGCTCGGCGTGTTCCCACGGTGGGCCGGGGAACCAGTAGCGATTGAAGAACGCATAGATGTCGGCGGTGAGGACGAAGCTGAACCAGTTGATGACCGGCTTGCTGACGACGGCGGCGCGGAACCGTCCTGTCTTGCCGATGATCCAGGACGTCAGAACGCCGCCGCCTGATCCGCCGGTGACGAAGAGACTGTCGGCGTCGATGTAACCCTTCGCGATGACTGCATCGACGCCCGACATCAGGTCGTCGTAGTCGTGGCCCGGATAGGCGTGGTGGATGAGATTGCCGAACTCCGGGCCGTAGCTGGTGCTGCCGCGTGGGTTGGCATAGAAGACAACATAGCCGGCCGCGGCGTAGAGCTGCATTTGCGCAGCGAAACGCGGGCCGTAGTTGGCAAACGGACCGCCGTGTATCTCCAGGATCAACGGATACTTCTTCTTCGCATCGAACCTTTGCCGGTTTCACGATCGGGCCGTGGATCATGCGGCCGAGGTGGCTCGACTTGTAGCGAATTTCCTCGACGGTCGCCAGTTTCCTCTGATCGAGCAGGCTTGCGGACAGGTTGGTCAATCGGCTCGGCCTTTTGTCCCTAACGGTTCGCACGGCCACCTCGGCTGGATGTGACGGCGCGGTGAGTGTGAATGCGATCGTGCCATTGTCCGACACGGAATATGAACCGCTCGCATAGGGTCGATCCAGCGTTGTGCCGCCCACGTTTTCACCCAGGACCTCGGGGAATTTGGGGGTCATGATCTTGGAGTTCCCTTCATCGTCGACCTGAAAGAAGAGATCGCGAGTCACGCCGTCATGGGAGCAGTTCATGGATTGGCGAACGGTTTCGATCATGGGCAATATTAGGGGAAACGCTCACACCCCCCTTGCGCTTCCTTTCCCGTGAACTCTCCCAACAAACGAGTGAATTACTGTACCAAGTTCATGAGCGCACCTTGCACGTACACAGTACGTTACGTCAGATTGCTTGACGAACATAGCGACGCAAAGTTCTTTTTTTGGATGACACGTCGCTGCTTGGGCCTTATCGTAACATCAATCCATGGCACTCGCCTATTCTTCGAGAATCCGATGCGCGCGTTCTTGCTTCTCGCTGCATGTTTTGTCTCTATTCTCGCCTGGCACGTCACCAGTTCGGGCAGCACGAAGAAAGACGTGAAGGACCGCGACTTCTCCGCTGAGTTGCCGCGGGTCGCGCCGAAGGCGCCGGCGGATGCGGTGAACACATTTCGGATGCCGGCCGACTTCAAGATTGAGTTGGTCGCGTCGGAGCCGGCGATTCGCTCGCCGGTCGCGGTCGATTTCGACGAAGATGGCCGCATGTATGTCGCCGAGTTTCCGGAGTACAACCAGCATGGCAACCCGACGTTCAAGGAACGGGGCGCCATCAAGCTGCTTGAAGACACCAAAGGCACCGGCGTGTACGACAAGGCGACGACGTTTGCGGAGATCGACTCGCCCGTGGCGCTGGCATGTTGGGATGGCGGGCTTTTCGTCGGCTCGGTTCCGAACATCTACTATCTCAAAGACACCAAGGGCACCGGCAAGGCGGATTTGAAGAAGATCGTCTACACCGGCTTCGGCCGCGACAAGGCGGGCGAGGCGATGCTCAACTCGTTCCGCTGGGGCCTCGACAATCGCTTTCACGTCTCGACCAGTGCAGCCGGCGGCAACGTCAAGCTCGCCGAAGCGAAGGACGCCAAGGTGTTCAACGTCAAAGGCCACGGGTTCCTGTTCGATCCGCGCACGCTGCAATTCGAGCTCGTCGCGGGCAGCGCTCAACACGGCATGTCGATGGACGACTGGGGTCGCAAGTACACATGCGACAACTCGAACCCGGTGCATCTCATTATGTACGATGGCCGTTACTTGCTCAAAAACCCGTACGTGCAGGCACCGTCCCCGCTCGTGAACATCCACACGGACGCTCGCAAAAACTATCTAAAGCGCATCAGTCCGAATGAGCCGTGGCGCATCGTTCGCACTCGGCTTCGGCTCAAGGGCGAAGTGCCGGGCCCGACGGAGACCGGTGAAGTCTCCGGCCACTTTACCGGCACGACCGGCGTCACCGTTTATCGCGGCGACGCCTTTCCGAAGGCGCAGCGGGGCACACTCTTCGTCGGCGAAGTATCGAATAATCTCGTCTGGCATGGCCGCGTCATCGAATCGGGGATCACGGCGAACGCCAAGCGAGTCGAGGATGGCTTCGAGTTTCTTGCGTCGACGGACAACTGGTTCCGCCCCGCGCAGTTCGCCAACGCTCCGGACGGTACTCTATATGTCATCGATCACTACCGGGAGATCATCGAGACGATCGAGTCGATTCCGCCGGTGATTCTGAAGCACCTGCACATCGAATCGGGCGTCAACCATGGCCGCATTTGGCGCGTCGCGCCGACCGGCTTCAACAAGCCCGCGATTCCACGGCTGAGCAAGGCGACGACGGCCGACCTCGTCAAGCTATTGGAGCATCCAAACGGCTGGCACCGCGACACGGCGTCGCGGCTGATTTATCAGAGGCAGGACGGACGTGCGGCGCCGCTATTGCAAAAGCTGGCGCGGGACACAAAATCGCCGCTCGCTGTCGTTCATGCACTTTACGCGTTGGACGGTTTGAACGCCTTGGAGGTCGGCGATGTGCTCGGCGCGATCAGCGACAGTGAGCCGCGCGTGCGCGAGCATGCCGTCAGGCTTCTGGAGCGATACTCGTCCGAGGTGAATGTGCGCCGCCATCTGTTGCTTCTGAGCGAACAAGAACCGGATTTGCGCGTGCGTTATCAACTCGCCTTTTCTCTTGGCGCGGTCGAAGGAGAGCTGGCAGCGCGCGCACTGCATAACCTCGCGATCAAGGACGGCAAAGATCCATGGATGCGTCTGGCGATACTGACTTCCGCACACTCGCGGCGAGGCGAACTGTTCCGCGCCTTCGCGAACGATGAGCGCCTCCGCCAAAGCACGGAAGGCAAGGCTCTCTTGACCGCGCTGGCCGTTCAGATCGGCGCCGCCAATCAGGCGAACGAGCTGGCTGATTTCCTGGCGACCATCGATCGGCTCTCGGCGGATGACGGGCGCGCCTACATGGCCAGCCTGATGACGAAGTTGCCTGCGAAATCCCGGGATCGCATCACGAAATCGGGCAAGCCCGGACAGCTATTCAAAGAACTCGTCGCCGATGCCATCAAAACGTCGGGAAACGAGAAGCAAGCCGTGGGCGATCGCGTAGCGGCAGTGCGCACGCTCGGACTTGCTGAGTTCGACACGGTCACCCGGAACTTTGTGGAGTTTCTGAAGTTCAAACAACCCGAAGCCGTGCAGAAGGCGGCGCTCGAAACGCTCGGCCGATTCGAACAATTGGGCGTTCCCGCGATTATTGTCGACGCCTGGCCGGGACTCAGCCCACAGGTGCGAGCGACCGCGGCCGAAACGCTGTTTGCGAGGCCGGCGTGGATCAACGCGTTTCTCGACGCCGTCGAAAGGGGCAAGATCAAGACAGGCGAAGTCGATCCGGCCCGCATCAAGCTGCTGCAGGTCTTCGCCGATGGCACAATCCGCGTGCGTGCGGACAAGCTCTTCAAGGGAACGCAGCTTTCTAAACGCAAGGACGTGGTTGATGGCTACCAGAAATCGCTCACCCTCAAAGGCGACATCAAGACCGGGAAGGAAATCTTCAAAAAGAACTGTGCCGCGTGCCATCGCATCGACGGCGTCGGCGAGCAGATCGGCGCCGAACTGGGCGCCATTCGCGATCGCGGGCCCGATTTCATTCTACTCAATGTCCTCGATCCGAACCGCGAAGTGTTGCCCAAGTTCATCACGTATTATGTGCAGACCGACAGCGGCCGCACGCTCACCGGTATGATTCTCGCCGAGACGGCAACGAGCATCACGCTGCGAAAACCGGACGGGACGAACGAGACGATCCTGCGCATCAATATCGAGGAGCTGCGTTCGACTGGCATGTCGTTCATGCCGGAGGGCCTGGAGAAGTCGATCAACCACCAGGAGATGGCGGATCTGATCGCGTTTCTGATGTCGGTGCGTTGATTTCGTTTTGATTTCGTTTAGCGTTCGCAGCGCGCCTGCATGAACCGTGTGGATCCTGCGAACGCGTGGCGCCGCGCGGGCGCTAAACGGGGAGGCGATTCATGGTTCGTCGTGTGTTAGTCGGATTACTGTTCTTGTTGATTCCCGCGTTGGTCCATGGTCAGGATAAGACCTGGCAGGCCGGCGTCGCCAAGACTGTCATTACACCGCGCGAGTACATGTGGATGTCCGGCTACGGCGGCCGCAACAAGCCTGCCGAGGGCAGAGTCCACGACCTGTGGGCCAAGGCGCTCGTTCTGCAGGATACGGCCGGCAAACGCTGCGTCATCGTAACGATGGACCTCGTCGGCATTGATCGCACGCTTTCCGACGAAGTCTGCGCCGACATCAAGAAACATCATGGCTTCGATCGCAACGAGATCATGTTGTCGGTGTCGCACACCCACTGCGGGCCGGTCGTGGGGCGCAATCTATTCTCGATGTACAACCTCGACGATAAGCAGACCAAGCTCGTCCGGGATTACACGCAAGACCTGCACATGAAGCTGGTCGATGTCGTCGGCGCCGCAGCCAAGAACCTGCAACCGGCGAACGTTTCTTGGGCGACAGGATTCGCGACGTTCGCAACGAATCGCCGAGAGAACGTCGAGAAGAACGTGCCGGAACTGCGAGCGCTCGGCAAACTCAAGGGGCCGGTCGATCATGATGTGCCAGTCCTGTGCGTGCGAAGCCCCGTCGCTGACGCTTCCGGATCGTCCAACGTGCGTGCGATCGTCTTCGGCTACGCTTGTCACGCGACAGTGATGGATTTCTACCTTTGGTCCGGTGACTATCCGGGCTTTGCACAGCTTGAGCTTGAAAAACGTTATCCCAATGCGACGGCGTTGTTCTTCGCGGGATGCGGAGCCGACCAGAACCCATTGCCGCGCCGCAAGAACGAACTGGCGGAAGCCTACGGAAAGCAGTTGGCCGAGGCAGTCGATCAAGTCCTTCGCGCTCCGATGGCGCCGGCTCGCCCCTCACTCAAGGCGGCGTACGCGACGGTGGACATTCCGTTCGGCGAGTTGCCGACGCGCGAGAAGGTCGTTCAAGACACGATGAGCAAGGACCGCTTCATCGTCGCCCGCGCGAAGTCGCTCCTGGCCGAGCTGGAGAAAACCGGTTCGCTCAAGAGAATGTACCCGTATCCGGTACAGGCCTGGCGACTCGGCGACGACCTCACCTGGATCGCGCTGGGAGGCGAAGTCACCGTCGAGTACTCGCTGCGGCTCAAAAAGGAACTGGCCGCGTTCCCGTCTCCCTCAGGGAGAGGGGCCAGGGGTGAGGCGGTCTGGGTAGCCGGATATGCCAACGACGTGATGGCGTACATCCCGTCGCTTAAAGTGCTCAAGGAAGGCCGCTACGAAGGCGATACGTCGATGATTTATTACGGGATGCCGTGCGCGTGGGGCCCGCGCATCGAGGAGTTGATCGTGGCGGCGGTGCATCGCGAGGTAGCCCGCGTGCGGAAGTGATAATTCCTGTTTATCGTCTAGCGCTCGCCCAGGGCCGAGCGAGCGCTAAACGTAAACAGCTACTTGATCCCGTGCGCCACCTTGTACAGATTGAACGTCGAATGCGCCTGGCCCTGATGATGGGCCTCATGCCAGGCGAGGACCTTGAGCCATTCTTTGTACGTCCACGGGGCTTGCTCGTTGGGCTTGGTCGTCAGGGCGCTATCCGGCAGCTTCTTCAGGTGGGCCAACAACTCGTTGCGCTGCGATTCGAGATACTTCTTGATCGCCTCGAGCGTCGGCACCTCGTCATCCGGTGTGCTGCCGCCGGCGAAGCGCTCCACCAGCTTCGGCTCTTGTGGTTGGCCTCCGGTCATGCGCACGTGGACGTGGCGATCATCTGTCGCCGCGATGTGCATGAGCTGCCAGGCGATATGCGCTCGCCCCGGCCCTGGACGCCAGGCGAGCACTTTCTGCACATCCGACTGTTTGGCGAGCGTGTCGATGAACGCCAGGGTCTTGACACGGTTGAAATCGAGCGATTCGATCAAGTCGGCAAAGGTCATGGTTGCTCCTTCGTTAATGAGTAGGACAGGCGCTGCGCGACAGAGCCTGAAGCGTTAGCGAAGGCCGCCGCATTCCTTCGCTAACGCTTCAGGCTCTGAAGATGATTCTATTCCGGAAACCGTACGGTGAAGCCGCCGAGCATCTCGGAATAGTCAAGAAGTGCTCCCTGGAAGCGATGCTCTTGGTCGATGGGGATCAGCACGCGAATGCCGTTGCTCTCGTAACAATGCTCTTGGCTCGGATCTTAGTTGTCGGCGATGTCGACATAGAGATCGCCGGTCTTTGGGCCGGATTTGTGGTAGCCGACCGCCGCATAGGAAGTCTTGCTCGAATTGTTGCTGGCGATCGCCCGGCGGAATGCCAGGGCGGCCGTATCGGAGACCTTGATTGGAATTCCGTCGTCGAACTTGCGCTGCCCGGGAACGAAGCGTTGCTTGGGGGCATCGTGTGCGATTTTCTCAGCGTCATGTGTCAACGGCGACTGCTCCAGAAGATCTTCGAGCCGTCGCCAACTGGCAAACAGTTCGCCTGCCCAGTACGCCAGGGGTAGGACCATGTTCATGTCGGTATGCGCCGGCGCGATCACCATCGGAAAGATGCGTCCGCTCAAGACGCGGTTCGGCAATCGGCTGCGATGAAACAGCGTGGCGCCGGAGTAGACTTCGTGTCCACCCGCGAGCCGCCGCGAGATGACGCCGCGCGGCGTCGCGTCGTATTCATCGGTCATGCGCGCGGCGAGTGGCTTGAGATCGTCCTCGTCGGGAACGAAGCCTTTCAGTTCATACGCCGCGTAGCCAATGCTGCTAAGATCGCGCGGATGGGAATCGTAATGCGGCTCGGGGCTGTAAATCGTGACGGCGGGCAGATCTGTGTCTCCCGGCGAGAACAGGCCTGCGTTCGCTTGTGCCACCGCGCCCCACACAACCTGGCCGTGATCTAGAAGAATGTCGTAATGGTCGGCAAGAGTGGGATGAGGCGTGTCGCGTGGATCGTACGTCGGCCGGCCCTTTGCACCGAACAATCGCCAGAGCCAAAACGGCTCGCACGCATAGCGCTGGCGGCACTCGCTGATCAGGCGTGCAAAGTCCATGGGTTTCCTTGTCACAGTCAAGCGCCGTCAAAGAGCCGCGCACGAACTAAGCGGTCGGCGTGGCGGCGCTTACTGCGTGCGCGGCACTTTCAATCGACATACAGAAACTCATTGGCGTTCAGCAGCACCTGGCAGAAGTCGATCCAGGCGGCTCGGCGCGGGTCTATCGCTGCCGACGCCGACGAGCCCGCCGTACCGAATCGATCGAGTGTCAATCGGTTGGGCGACGAATCGCTCAGCATGCCCGGAGTCGTTTCGAATTGCCAGAAACCGACGGTGTCCTTGGTGACGGCGTTCTCGTGCAGTAGCAAGCGTTTCAGAGGCAACGCGATGTTGGAGAGGCGAACGTCGTCGATCATGCCGTCCCAGGAGCGTTCGAGTTTGCCTACCGTCCCGCCGATCGTGAACGCTCCGCGTGGTGCGGCGAACTTGACGACCTTGTGAGTCGTCGAGTAGACGCCGAGCGGTTCTTCGTCGTTGGACAGGTCCTTGAGATAGAACGTTACGCCTTTCTCGCCAGCGTCCTTGAGATTGACGCTTACAGCGACGTAGTAGGGCCGATTGAGTTGCAGTTGCAAGCCGGAGAAAATTGCGTCGTAGGCGGCCTTATCAGCGGCGTCCTTGCCCCACAGCTGCAGGACGAGGGTTTGCGGCTTGTAGGCCGACTTCTTGCCGGTGACCCCGAGGCTCCAGCCATTGCCCTTGGTGTCGCCGTTCCAGTGGGCAGCGATGGTACGAACCTGGCCGTCGTCGAAAACGCTCTTGAGGAGCACGAACGCTTCAAGGGTAAACTGGTCCGTTGGAAGCTTGGCGCCGGCGGCAACCTGAAAACGAGCCTGTGCGCTGCCGGGCGTGATCACCGCTGCCTTTCCGTCATGGAACGGGATCTTAGCCGTCTCGTACGTCGCTGTCTTTTCTTTCGGCGCGACGACCCGCTTCGGTTGTTCCGTCAAAAACGCCTTCGCGATCTGCAACTCCTTGCTGGAGGGTGAGCGCCCGAACGTCAGGCGAAAGGCGCGATCCACTTTCTGGTCTTCGGTCGTCTCGTTGCCTTTCTGTAAGCGGTCGGCGAAACGTTCGCCGTGCTGGATCATCAGCGGCGAGTTTATCATGAACAGCGCTTGCGGCGATGTCGTCGTCACATTGCGACGCGCGGAACTGGTGAAGCCATCGGGGATGTCAAACACTTCGAGCAACGGTTCCTTCGTATTGCGCAACCATTTCAGATATACGCTTCGCCGCGGGTCCTTAAATTCGACACTCGGACCGCCGACCTTGCGATCGAGCTTGCCCGTCACCACGAGCATGGCGTCGCGAATCTGCTCGGCGTCGAGGCGGCGCGGCGCCATGCGCCAGAGCAAGCGGTTGTCAGGGTCTTTTTGCCGAGCGACCGCGTTGTCTCCGCGCGACGATTGCTGGTAAGTCTGCGACGTCAAGATCTGTCGGTGCAGTTTCTTGATGCTCCAGCCGTCCGCGACGAAGCGTGCCGATAGCCAATCGAGCAGTTCTGGATGACTCGGTTTCTCGCCGAGATTGCCAAAGTCGCTGGCAGTGGAGACAAGGCCTGCGCCGAAATGCTGCTGCCAGATGCGATTGACAAGCACGCGACTGGTGAGCGGATGATCGGGCCGCGTTATCCATCGGGCCAGCGCGGCTCGCCGACCGCTGGAAGCCTGATGACTTGGCGATGTGACGGACGGCGCCTCCGCTCCCAGCACCGTCAAAAACGCCGGCGCGATCGGTGATGTCTTCTTCGGCATCAGCGTCGGCGGCGCCTGGACGCCGACTTCGCGAACCGATTGGCACATCGGCAGCGGCGCAGGTTTGTCGGCATCGAATTTCACCAGCTCTTTACGCAATGCCAAAAGCCGATCCTTCTCCGCGCCTTTGATCTTGGTGTCAAGCTTCTCGTATTCGAAAATCACCTGGCGGAATGCCAAGGTTGCCAGTTGATGTTCCAGCGGGTTGCGGTCAGGTTGAGGCTTCTTGAGCATCGCCTGAATGTCGGGTGGGAACTTCGACGTAGCATAGGCTCGGTCCTTGTTTCGCACGGGGTCTTCGATGGCCGCGATCTGCTTGCGAATCGCCGCCGTCTTGATCTCCCATGCCGCGAGCTTTTTCGCGTTCTCCGCCTGCTGCGCCGCCGTGGCGTAAGGCAACTCCTCGCTGGGCATCACGCCGTCGAAAAACGCCTTCAGAGCAAAGTAGTCCTTTTGCAGAATCGGATCAAACTTGTGATCGTGGCATCGGGCGCACCCGACGCTGAGCCCCAGGAACGCTTCACCGGTGACGTCAACGACCTCGCTTATCATCTCGTTCCACTGATTGCGAACGTGGCGCTGATTGAACTCATAGATGCCATGCGTAAGGAAGCCGATCGCTACCAATGCATCCGGGTGATCGGGATACAACTCGTCGCCGGCGATCTGCTCACGCACGAATCGATCATAAGGCTTATCGTCGTTGAACGACTTGATGACGTAGTCGCGATAGCGGTAGGCGTAGGGGCGGAACGAATCGAGGCGATACCCGTCGGACTCAGCAAAGCGAACGAGGTCGAGCCACATGCGGCCCATGCGTTCGCCGTAGTGTGGGCTGGCGAGCAAGCGATCGACGACGCCGGCCCAGATCGCCTCGCGGTTCGCATTGGGCGCCGTCCATGCGGCCGTGAAGTCTTCGATTTCCTCGGCGCTCGGGGGTAGGCCGATCACGTCGAAGTAAATGCGGCGAATGAGAGTTCGAGGGTCGGCAAGGGTCGAAGACGCCAGGCCTTCCTTCTCAAGGCGGGCGCGAATGAATCGATCGAGCGGATACGTGCCGTTGCCAGCTGGAATCGCTACGGCTTTGATCGGCTGAAACGCCCAGTAACGGCGATCCTGGTCGGTGATATTGCCCGGCTTTCGCAGCCCCATTTTCGCGGGAGCATCTGTCCAGGGGGCGCCGACTTTCACCCATGCCGTTAACACGGCGATGTCTGCCGCGGACAACTTGGGAGCACTGCGAGGCATTTTCAGGTCAGGGTCTTCGTGCGTGATTGACTTGATGAGCAAGCTTTTCTCTGGATGCCCCGCGACCAATGCGGGCCCGCTGTCGCCCCCCTGGAGCATCAGAGCGCGTGTGTCCAGCATCAAGTCGCCCTTGGCCTTGCCCGCGTGATGGCTGTGGCACTTGAAGCAGTGCATCTCCAGAATGGCCCGAGCGTTTTTCTCAAGTTCGGGCGATTGGCCGGTAGCGCTCGCGGCTCCATGGCACACCATGAGGAGAACGAGAAACGATCGGAAGCTCGGAGTGTTCATCATCGGGTCTTCCCGTGAGCAAAGGGCCTTCTGGAACTATATGAAACACCCATCGGCTGTGGAATGCAAGAACAATCTCAGCAACGAAGCGCGTCGTCGCCTTTGTCTTGGCGTGCGGCCACACAAACTGAGTCTTCGGCATCGTTGCATAGACCGACGGAAGTCCAGGGCACACCGAGTCACGGATTGCGTAGCGCCGTCGAGCCGCGTTCACCTGTGATAAACTCATCGATAGCAGGCTGGCTACTTGTTACGTGGTTCCTTTCCTTCCCCGACCGCCTTCATCCTTTTGAGTCCTTCGTCGAAACGGCCACCGATCATGGCTTCCATGCTCATGACGGCGCCGAGCGCTTTGCCGACGAGGTCGCGTTCGCCGACGAAGGTCCAGGTGACGAGGGTTTTGTCGTCTTCCTTCTTGCACGTGAACACTGCTTCCGCCGTCCTGACCATGGGGCGCACGAAATCGAGCTTGAGTTTTATGCGTTCGTTGGCGTCGCTTTCGAGGATAGTGATCTTGCCCTCGCCGACGCTGCCGTTGCCGACCCATTGGTAGGTGGCGCCCTTTCCCGGCGCGCCGTCGATGGTCACCTTGGCATTGGGATCGTCATCGAGCCAGGGGGTCCAGGCTTTCCATTTGTGAAAATCGTTGACGTGCGGAAAAACGTCGGACGGCGCTGCCGTTATCGCGACGCTGCGCGACACCCGATACGCCGACGGCATGGCAACAGTGAGCGCCCCAATAAGTCCGAGGATGACGACGATGATTGCGCCGGTCTTCGCCAGCGCGGCGCCGGATGCTGAGGGGTCGGTCCGCCAGGGCAATAGCGACTACACCCGCTCCTCTCGAAGAAGCAAGCCAAGCCACGCCAGAACTCCCATGATAATCGGCGCCAGAAAAGCGTCGCCCAAGCGCGCATGCGTCGCGACCGCGCCGCCGAGGTAACCGGTGAGCAAGATTGCGCCCAAGATTGCAGTGCTCGGACACAAATAGAGCGCCATGCAGCCGAGTTCGACAATGGCCAAGCCGATCAGTGAACTGGAATGCCAGCCGAAATCAGGCGATCCGGCGGGAGGGCCGACGATCTTGAAAACGCCGCTCATGGCCAATGCGGCGGAGACCAAGAGCGTGACGAACCAGCCGAGCCAGTACGTCCAGCCGGTACTGCTTTCGGGTTGAGTTTCAGATGCCACGGTGATGTCTCCTTGATAGGAACGGGCGCGACTCTACGGAAATAATACGAAAGTCGGTCCGTTTCGCGAAATCTCTCGGGCCAGGCGAGAATCGAGGTATTTGCAACAGCGTCATAGAGAGCACAGAGATAATTGACTGAAGTGAGGAGGCAGGCAGAAATTTTCAGTTCCTTCATGCATTTTCTCTGTGGTCTCTGTGCCTCTGTGGTAAGAGACATACGTTACTTGATGGCACACGATGGCGAGTGGCTCCCAGGGGTGAGTCTTGGCCGAGATTTCGACGACATTCGTTTCCGCCAATGGCTTGCGCTTCGAGGTCGACCAGTGTGGCAGCGGCGATCAGCTCGCCCTATGCTTGCACGGCTTTCCCGAGTGTTCTTTTTCGTGGCGCTATCAGCTCCCACTCCTGGCGCGACTCGGCTTCACGGCGTGGGCGCCGAACTTGCGCGGCTACGGGCGCAGCAGCCGGCCGGCGCGCATCAACGACTATGCCCTCCATCACCTCGTCGCCGATGTCGCGGGCTTGATCGACGCCGCCGGCAAATCGTCGACGGTGTTGATCGCTCACGACTGGGGCGCTGCCCTGGCCTGGAACCTGGCCTTGCGGCGCATTCGACCTCTCGCACGATTGATCATCCTCAATCTGCCGCACCCTGCCCTGTTCTTCAAGAATCTATTTCGCTACCCGCAGATCATGCGTTCATGGTACATTTTCTTCTTCCAGATCCCGTTTCTGCCAGAATGGCTCTTCGGTTTGAATCGCGCGCAAGCAATCGCGGACGCATTCCGGAGCATGGCTATCGACAAATCCCAATTTCCCGACGACGTGTTGGAGGTTTATCGCCAACAAGCACTGCAGCCCGGCGCGCTGACGGCCATGCTGAACTGGTATCGGGCGTTGATGCGTCATCTGCCGTCGGCCCGCGACGCATCACTATTCGAGCGAACAATGTTGGATGTCCCAACGCTCCTGATCTGGGGCGAACACGACGCAGCGCTCGGCAAGGAGTTGACGTTTGGAACCGAGAAGCTGGTACGCGATTTTACGCTTCGCTACCTGCCGAACGTCTCGCACTGGGTGCAACAAGAAGCCCCCGAGACTGTGAATGCGATGATTGAAGCCTGGCTCTGCGGGCAGCCGGTCCCGTATGCAGATGAATCGGGCGTCCTGAGACCGGAGCCGCGGCGCGATACGGAGAAGTCATGAGCGGAATTCAAGCAACACAACTTGACCACGTCTCGGTGCTCATCACCGATGTCGAACGAAGCCGTCAATTCTATCGCGACGTGCTCGGGCTTAAGGAGATCGCCAAGCCGCGCACGTTCACGTTTGTCGCGCTGTGGTTCGAACTCGGCAATCAGCAGCTTCACTTGCTCTTGAAGAGCCAGCCCGACTCACGTAGCCCTCGACATTTCGCGCTGCGTGTCGCGGACGTGCAAGCGGCACGAGCAACCTTGCGCGACCGCGGAATCCCCCTGGAAGAAACGACGCTCATCCCCGGCTGCGATCGCTTTTTCGTCTACGACCCGGACGGCAATCGTATCGAGGTCATTCAATGGCTGGAGCCCTACGACCCGCAAAAGAGCGGCGCGGTGAAGTTGGATTGATCGTGGACGCTAACACCAGAGGTCAGATGTCAGAGTTCAGCGTCGGAGGTCGCTTTTCGGTCACTAACAGGATTCACCTATCTGACTTCTGATCTCTGACTTCTGACCTCTGGTACTAGCCCTGCTGCTGTTGTTGCTTCTGCTGTTTTTCCATCTCTTCGAGTTGATTGGCGGCGTCCGCAAGAGGGCCGACGATGCTGACGAGATGACTGAGTTGGCCGACCTTCATGCCGAAGCGGTCGAGAAACTCCTGAATCGCGAAGTCCCCGTCGAGCGCCTCGTCTCCTTGCTGGGCGATTTCATCGACCATCTGAACGAGCAAATAGACGTACGCCCTTTCCATGAGCGGATAGGCTTTCTTGCACAAGGCAGCAAACTCGGGCTGATCCTTGGCCCAGCGCGACAGCAGCTGCCGCCAGCGGGCCAGGTTGTCCGGCGACATGGTTCGAGCGAGCGCGAGTTGTTCCTTCTGTATTTCCACCAACTGCGTTAGCTGATCTCGCTGCAATTCAAGTATTTGCCGAAGCAGATCGGGCACGGTTTCCGGCGTCACCGGCTGCGGCGGAGCGGGAGGCTTCGTTGTAGCTGAAGAAATATCGAATTGAAACTGCATGGCGGGCCTCGCGAACGACACGAGCGGCCACGCTCACCCGCGCGCCGCTTTACTCGTTATATCAGATGAAGCACCGATGCAAAAGAAAAAGCCGCATGCGGCTTAGCAACGCAGGCTACGCCGCAAGCGGCCATGAAAAGGCTAAACAATCATGTCCATATTGCTTTGCGTGAGCGGCTTGATGAACTCACAACCCAAACGCCATTGACCGTCATTGCGATTATGAACGTGGACGACCCGAACCATCAGGCTGCGAACAGAGCCGCCGGTGCATTGCAAGTCGATGGCTAGTGCACCGTCTACGATCCGTTGATGGATAGACGTAGGGTGCGTGCAACGCACCGATGAGCGGACCGGTGCGTTTCACGCACCCTGCATCCATCAATCCATGGAAGCCAAAGCACTAGGTACGTTCCTGGCTTGAACGGATAACACAGCGTCACGGAAAGACCACTGGCTGAAATGTCGTGCACTATGGCTCCCCAAGTCAACGATTCGCCAACTTCGATCGGATGGGAAGTGGCCTCAAGCTCGCAAGCGTGGCGCTCGTCGCCGCACCGCTCCGAGTCGCGGAAATACGGGTTGCGGACCGGCTGCACCAGCGCAGCCGCGGACAGGATACTCATGGGATGACCTCTCTTCAGTTCCGGTTACTGCCTATTCCGTAATGAAGCGTAGGTCACGGCACGGTGCGAGTCAAATGCCGCCGGCTCTCGCCTGGCGTTCGTGTGGCGCCGCTCTGACGCCGACCTCAACGGGACTATCTTTTCGCCAATCGTCGCAAGATCTCGATGCCTCGATCCAACGTCTGATCGGTGACGGCATAGCTGATGCGGAAGTGCGTGTCGCGCTTGCTGAACGCCCCGCCTGGAATAATTAGGAGGTTGTTGCGAATCGCCTCGGCCACGAAATCGCTCCCGCTTCCCCAAGGGGTCCTGGCAAAGAGATAAAAAGCCCCGCGCGGAACGACAAATTCGTAACTGTCCTTGAGCGCCGCCACGAGCCGATCGCGTTTTCGCTTATAGTCCGCGACGAAAGTGGAAACGTCGCAATCGAGAGCGGCGACGCCCGCATACTGCACGACACTCGGAGCGCAAACAAAGGTGAATTGTTGCAGCTTGATCATTTCCTCGATCAGCCGCCGCGGACCGTGGGCATACCCCAAGCGCCAACCCGTAATGCCGTACGTCTTGCTGAATCCATCGAGCACCAGCGCATCGGCATTGAACTCGAGCGGGCTTGCGAACGGCTCGTCATAGCAGAATGCCCGGTACACTTCATCGCTCATCAACAGGATCTTCCGCTCGCGAGCCAGATCGGAGAGCTCGCGCATCGTCTCGCGTGAATGAACCACACCCGTCGGATTGGCAGGGCTGTTGATGATGATCGCCTTGGTTCGTGGCGTAATGGCAGCCGCGACTTTGGCAACGTCGATGCGAAAGTCGGGATAAGTGTCGATGACGACGCTCTTGCCCCCCGCCATCGTGATGAAATGCGGATACATGACGAAGTACGGATCGAAGATGATCACTTCATCGCCCGGATTGAGAATGCAGCCAAGCGTCAATACCAGACCGCCGCTCGTGCCGCTGGTGACGATCAACTCACGGTCCGCCGACGATGGCGCCGGGCTCTTGCGAATCTGCGCCACCAGCTTGGCACGGAGTTCTGGAATCCCTTGCGTGACCGTGTACCCGTTTTTGTCGTGATCGATCGCCGCCTTGGCCGCTTCCTTGATCGGCGTCGGCACCGGAAAATGCGGCATGCCGATGCTGAGATTGACGGGGTCCTTCAAATGGGAGGCGAGATCGAAGACTTTGCGGATGCCGGAGACTTCGATGAGTTTCATCCGGTCCGCGATCCAATGTTCGTGCATAAGCCTGTTCCTCTGTTTGCGGCGACACTGTGATTTTATGACGTTTCGAGATGTCCGCTCTCGTACCTCCATGTCCTTCGAGCCCAAGAACCTGGGCTTACCAGCATCTTTTGCGAAAACAATTTCTTATCACGGACTACACGCATGGCACGGACGAATAGGGTTTCGAATTCGCGATGACGTCCGACTGATTCTGACGCGTCATTTCATCGAGCGACGGGAGCGAAATCGGTGTCGGCTCCGCATCCCTCCCGTCCATATGATCCGTGGTCAACGACTCCCGTTCCACGTGAGGGAATTTGCCCTTGCGGAATCTGCGGGCGATGGTATAGCTCTCGCGAAATTCGCCAAAACTGAGTCGTCGGAGGGACCGGCGATGACCGAAACGCGACTGATCATTGGCCACGGGCGCCATCAAGCTTCCGGACCGCATATCGCCATGCCGGCCGATTTTGTGCCGCTGCGCCTGTGCCTGGACGGCCAGAGCTGGCAGATCGAAGTCGTTAGTCCGATTGCGATCATCGGTCGACATACCGACGCCGATTTGCGATTCGCTTATCCGGATATCAGCCGTCGGCATTGTCGGCTGGTGTTCGAGAATGGTGTTTGGCGCGTCGAAGATCTGCAAAGTCTGAACGGAACATACGTCAACAACGTCTTGGCAGCGAAAACAAATCTCTTCGCCGGCGACATGGTGCGCATCGGCGGTGTAAACCTCTTAATTCTCGCGGCAACGCGGGTGCGATTGTCCAAAGAAGATGAGCAACGACACGAAAAGCTGCGCCAGATCGCCGACGTGCTGCCGTTTGAAGGATGAATCTACTACGCCGCCAGAGGCACGACACCTACCCCGCGTGGCGTTGCTGCTGTTGCTGCTCTTCTTCTTGCCATTGATTGAGCTTGTTGTACAGCGTCTTGAGCACGATGCCGAGTTCGGCCGCGGCAGCGACCTTGTTCCCCTGATGCTTCTCGAGCACGCGCAGGATGTGCTCCTTTTCGACTTCCTTCAATGTCTTGGGTTGCACCGGTTGAGGCGAGGCCGTTGGCGTGACGGGGAACGCAATCGTCACCGGCTCCTGATGCAACATGTGATAAGGCAGATGCTCCGGAGCGATCGGCGCTCCGCCGGCCAGAATATACGCCCGCTCCATGACATTGGCCAATTCGCGGACATTCCCGGGCCAGGCATACTCCAACAGCGCGTCGATCGCCTCAGGCGTCAACAAGGTCGCGACCTGTTCGATCGGCCGCCGTGCCGCTCGCGACAACAGATGCCGGGCCAAGTCGGGCAAATCTTGCCTCCGCTCGCGCAACGGAGGAAGGCGTATCTCAAACGTGTTAACGCGGAAGTAAAGATCTTCGCGAAACTCGTCGGCCTTGATCATCTCGCGCAGATCGCGGTTCGTGGCGCAGATGACGCGCACATTCACGCGAAACGGCTCCGTGTCCCCGACGCGCCGAATCTCGCCCGATTCGAGAAAACGCAGCAGCTTGACCTGAATGTTCTTGTTCAGCTCGCCGACTTCGTCGAGGAAGAGCGTGCCACCATTGGCCACTTCGAACAAGCCCTTGTGATCCCGGTCGGCGCTGGTGAACGCGCCTTTGCGATGCCCGAAGAGTTCGCTTTCAACCAAGTGTTCCGACAGGGCGCCGCAATTCACGGGCACGAAAGGGTGATCGGTGCGTTTGCTGCGTTCGAAGATGTTACGCGCCGCGAGTTCCTTGCCGGTGCCGGTTTCGCCGAGGATCATCACCGTGGAATCGGTCGGGGCAATGGTGCTGATGAGCCTTTGCACGCTGGACATGACCGTGGATTTGCCGACCATGGCCGTCGGCCCTTCGGCTGCCTGCACACGCGATTGTAGCGCGAGATTCTGATGCTTGAGTTCCCGTTTCTCAGCAACCTTGCGCAAGATCGCCTCGATCTGCGCCATCTTGGTCGGCTTGGTGATGTAATCAAAAGCTCCCAGGCGAACGGCGTCGATGGCCGTCTCGACGCTGGCGTGCCCGGTCATGATGATAACCTCGGTGTCCGGTGACACATGCTTGATTTTCTCGAGCACCTCGATGCCGTTGAAACCGGGCATGCGCAAATCGAGGATGGCGGCATCGAAGACGCTCGTTTCCAGCGTCTGGATGGCCGACTTGCCGTCGGGACACACCACGACCTGATGTCCAAGCCGAGGCAGTTCAGATCGCATGACTTCCTGGAGGGATCGTTCGTCGTCGGCAAACAAAACCCGCAGCGATTGGTGGGACGCCAAGTCCTTCCTCCTTTGCCTGGCTTGCCGGAAGCCTGTCCTTGGCCTCGGCCTTCCTGTTCCGTGTCATCGAGATGCCGTCGAGCTTGGAGTGTGAACTGGGAGATACGATACAGCGGAAAGTTTTACAAGAGCAAAAAAGCCCAGGCAGACCGATGGTCTGCCTGGGTATGCGAATTCGATAGCAGCGATTACGCCGCGCCGAACAGAGCGTTGATCGGACGACCGCCCAGACCGGCGATGGCGAACGGACGACCGATGGCGTCGCGAACCTGATTCGCCGGATCGATTCCGAGCCCACGATAGATGCTCGCAAACACGTCGCCCACGTTAACGCGATCACGTGCTACATCCATACCGTCTGCCGTCGTGGCGCCGTAGGCCTGGCCGCCGCGAATGGCGCCGCCGCCGACCACGATCGACCAGCTGCGAGCCCAGTGGTCGCGGCCGTTGTTCTGATTGATGCGTGGCGTTCGGCCGAACTCACCCATCCAAACGAGGACGGTGTTCTGCCACATGCCGCGGTCAACGAGGTCCGCGACCAGGCTGCCCATAGCATTGTCCAGCGTCGGTTGCAGGCGTGTGCTGTGGGCGTCGAACGTCTGGTTGTGAGTATCCCAGCCGCCGAGGTTGATCTCGACCGCGGAAACACCCGCTTCGACGAGCCGCCGTGCCATCACGGCCGAGCGGCCGAAATTGTTGTTTCCGTAGTTTTCAAGCGTCTTCGGCTTTTCGTCCTTCAGATCGAAGACTTTGCCTTCCTTGGAAGCAACGAGGCTAAAGCCTTTGTAATAGATGTCGCGATGCGCCTTCGACGCGTCGGCGAACCGGGCTCGCTGCGCCAATCGCTCGGCCAGCGGAGCATTCGGATTCGTCATGTGCGGAACGCGGCCGAACATGAAGCCGTCTTCGACCTCGTAGAAGAGGCGTTGACGACGTCGAACGCGGTCTTCGAGGTCGGCCCCCTGTCCGAGTGATCCCGGAGCGCGAATGTTCTCGGGAGGCGTGCCTGGATTCTGTACGGTAAACGGAGCGTAGTTCATGCCAAGGAAGCCTGGGCCATCCGCCGCCCCGCCAACCGCGATGTAATTCGGAAGGGTGATGTCGGCGTAGCCCGACAGCTTCGGAATCTCATGGGCAGCGATGGAGCCGAGCGATGGAAACGCGATGGCGGGATTCGGCGTGTACGAGGTATGCATCAGCTGCCGGCCGCGATTATGATCGCCTTCGGACGTTTGCAGCGAACGAATGATGGCCAAGTGACGCATCTGCTGAGCCACTTTGGGCATATACTGGGAGATGCGAACACCAGGGGCCGTGGTCTCAATCTCTCGGAAAGGACCGCCTGTCGCAGCGCCGGGCTTCAAGTCCCAGATATCAATGGAGGCCGGGCCACCGCCCATCCACATGATGATGACGCTCTTGTTGTTGCGTCGCAGTCCTTGCGCGTTGGCATAGATGGTCCGGACGAACTCCAGACCTGGAATCGCCAAAGCCGAGTAGGCCGCCGCGTGCTTCAGAAAATGCCGACGATTCATTTCAGCCATGGTCATGCACCCGCTTTCTGTGGAGGATTCACCCAGAGACGGATCTGGATGCCGGTTGTAGTTTTGTCGATTATGCCGACCTTGTCAAGCCTGCATACCTCTTTTTACCTTAATTATCCACCTTTGGACGGGCGGAAAACCAAAAAGTTCCAAAAAAAATGGCACACCGTCACGGCGGAATCACGGCCCGACTGCCGGAGGCGGGCGCAATTCCACCGTTTTTTCGTGCCAGCATCTGATGTTGGCGTCCAGCAAATCATCCGATATTATGACGAAGTTACGCCAGCAGACGTGCCAACCCTTGGGGTATAGTGTAACGGTAGCACAACTGACTCTGGATCAGTTTGTCTAGGTTCGAATCCTAGTACCCCAGATTCGTAACTTCATTTCTGAAAAGGCGTTGCAAGAATAGGCGTCTCGGCTTCTGCAGTTCTTGGCCCGCCATTAAATTGACATTGCGACATCAAAGCGAACGGAAGTTGCTCATCCTGGCTATAGGTCGCGGTCCGGTTAATACCGAATCTCGATGCCGAGGTTGAAGCCCTGGGCCCAAAAGTCGCTGGAACGGAAGTTGGCCAAGGGCGCAGCAGGGCCAGTCAGGGTGCCGGGCGGGACCAACACCGGGTTCTGCGTTGGATTGATGTCGCGGTCGATTTGATTGCCGGGCCGAACGGCGTTGCTCAGGTACATCCAGTTGTAGCCGAAGAACGGACGAATGCCCTGCGTCAGCTGATAGCCGATGTTCAGTTGGACTTCCGGCACAACGGCAAAGACGTTGCGCGTGTATCGGCCACGGTTGGTCGACTCGACGAAAACGCCCTGTGGTGTGGTCAGCGTCGGTTTGCCGGCGGCGATGACGTTGGATTCGCCGACGAGGCTCATGACTTGATGGGTTGGGCCGAAGGCGATCTTGGCCGTCGCGTCGAGGTTCCAGCGTCCTCGCATCCAGAGCGAATGGACGCCAATCTGGCCGCCGTAGAACTGGTTGCGAGTGCCGATGCTGTCCTTGATGTAGAAGAGGTCGCCCGCGCCGCCGGAGTTGATCGTGTCCGAGAGCGTCAGGTTTTCGAGAAGGTCGAGGTATCGGAAGCCGACGACGCCGACGAGCCGAAGGCGATCAGACTCCCACAGGCTTGCGACGGCGTTGGCTTCACCGCCCCAAAGTTTCGCATTGAGGTGAGCGGAGATACGGTTCGGTCGGCCGACGGAGTTCTGGGAGGTTTCTCCCGCGGGATTGAAACCGGCCCCGACGGTGAAGGGGACAATGGAGTTGACAGGAATAGCCACAACCGGATTGGCGGCACCGGCCGACCCAGTGCCGTAGATCAGGCTTCGGCGCTCCAAAAGGAATGCGCTCCCCTCCCAGCCGAACAGACGATCGTCGTCGACCCAACTGCCGAGCGTGAAACGCATGCCGGCGAACCAATTGAGGTTGGTGCTTTCGGGAGAACCATGCCCGAAGAGGATGCGCGTGCCGGCTTCGTTGAGCGCCGCGATGGTGGCGGGGTTGTCGTTGACCGTGATCAGCGGGACCGGCGCCGGCGCGCTCTTGAGCCGCCAGAGAAGGAACTCTCCGTTGAACCAGAATCGCGTGTCGGCGCGAGCCCACTCCTCAGCCCCTTGCGCGAACGACACGGTTGCGAAGGTGAGAAGAATGCCGAGGGATACGGTCAATCGCTTGGTCATGGTTATGCCTCCATTGCTGTAGATGCTGGATGTATCGACGATGACGCGCCAAAAACGAAGAACGCGGGGCCATGACGGGCTTATTCGTGGTTCAATGTCGGCAATCTGTACGCAATGTCCTGACTGTGCGGCCTGACGGTGTGTCCAGCGTTGTGATCAGATGTGCAGACATCAGTCGCGACTGAAGTGACGCTCTTACAGCAGCGTTTCCAGCTGATCTGGCGTCAGGGGGACTGTCAGCTCGCAACCGATATGCCAACCGGAATGTGGTATTGGGTCGCAATGGATGACGCGGGCGGAAATCTCCAGAACGGCGCCGTCGCTCAAGCGAACACTGACGAGCATGAGCTTTCCAACATCGACGGGCCGCGCCAACTCCATGCCGATGCCTTTGAGCGAAAGATCGATGATCCAGGCACGCTGGAACTCATGATCGTCCGCGGAGAATACCTTGCCGATGGTCGCGGGCGCACAGCGATATCGAATGGTCGCGCGGCGATTGCGTCGGGCGACAGGTCTTACCCCCTCATGGCGTACGCTTTGTTTCGACACGTGAACCTCCAGACAGGAGCGCGATGCACTCAAGCGTAGGTCACGTTTCCGCAACGGTCAAATGCTTGGATTCGTAGGTCAGGCTTTCTAGCCTGGCGGGGCCCGCGAAAAATCAGGCTGGAGTGCCTGACCTAAGGAGACGGCTGCGGCTTCACAGCCGCCTGTTTCTCAAAAATGATAACATGCTGCCAGGGGAGGTGATTGAGCGTCTTCTGATGCTTCATATCCTTGAACGGCTCCATTTCCTTCTTGACCTGAAAAATAGACATGCGATGCACGTCAAGGATCGGCACGCGTTTGTCTTCTAGACGAAACTCGACAAAAATCAGCCGACCGCCCGGCTTCAAGGCTTTTACCAGATCAAGCGTAACTTCGTACGGGTACGACAGTTCATGATACACATCGACCATCAAGATCATGTCGATCTTGGCTTCCGGGAGCTTGGCTTCTTTTTCGTTGTTGTGAACGAGTTGGACGTTCTTGATGTTGTCCTTGCGGAGGCGCTTGCCGATCATGTCGAGCATTTCCGGCTGAATATCGACTGCGTAAACCTTGCCTTTGGCACCGACGAGCTTCGCGAGCTTCACGGTATGATGCCCACTGCCGGCCCCGAAATCGGCGATTGTCTGGCCTTCCTTGACTTCGAGCGCCTTCATCAGCTTCGAGACGGCCTCCTCTTGTTCACGTTCTTTGCGTTCGAGCCAACTCGCGCCTTGAAAGCCCATGACGTGCGCGATCTCGCGGCCCAGGTAGAATTTGCCGGTGCCATAGGGGTCGTGGTCTTTTTTGTACTCGTAGCGCGAAGGCGTTTGCGCAGCAACGGCATTTGCGCCTAGGATTAGTGCTATGACTGCGTAGTGAAGTCGATACATGGCAGCGCTCCATCCCAGGGGTTCGCCGCGCTCACCCCGGGGCTTAGTATTCCAATCTGCAATCACTTCTTGTGCTCCTTCGCCGCCTTGTCGCGCAGGAACGCCTGGATGAACTCGTCGATCTCGCCGTCGAGGACCTTCTGCACCTGGCCGGTTTCCGTGTTGGTGCGGACATCCTTGACGAGCGTGTAGGGTTGCATAACGTAGTTGCGAATCTGGCTGCCCCACGACACTTCGCCTTTCTCGTCGTATTGCTTCTCGACCTCGGCCTTGCGCTTCATTTCCTCGACGCGATAGAGCTTGGCCTTCAAGAGGGCCAGGGCGTTGGCGTCGTTCTTGTGCTGGCTGCGCTCGGTGCGGCTTTCGGCGGCGATGCCGGTCGGGATATGCGTGTAGCGGACTCCTGACTCGGTCTTGTTCTGGTGTTGTCCGCCGGGGCCGCCCGAGCGAAACGTGTCGCGCTTCAGGTCGTCGGGCTTGATCTCGATGTTGATCGTGCCTTCGATATCGGGAGCGACATCGACGGCGGCGAACGAGGTATGCCGCCGCGCGTTGGCGTCGAACGGACTGATGCGCACCAGCCGATGCACGCCGGTTTCGCTTTGCAAGTAGCCGTAGGCGTAGTCCCCCTTGACGAGGATGGTGGCGCTGCGGATGCCGGCTTCATCGTTCTTCAACTCGTCGATCATTTCGAGCTGGTAGCCGTTGCGCTCGGCCCAGCGCGTGTACATGCGCAGGAGGATTTGCGCCCAGTCGCAGGCTTCGGTGCCTCCGGTGCCGGCGCTGATCTTGAGAAACGCGTTCGACCCGTCCTGCGGCCCGGTGAACATGGCACGCAAGTCGAACTCGCCGAGCTTCTTCTCGACGGCGTAGAGTTCTCGCTGTAACTCGCCTTCGAGGCTATCGTCCTCGGCACAGAGTTCGCAGAGAACCTGCAAGTCCTCGGACTGCTTGACGAGAGCGTCGAAGGGATTGATGAGCCCGTTGAGCGGCTTCAGTTGGCCGATGACTTGCTGGGCCTTCTCCTGGTTATCCCAGAAGTTGGGCCCGCCCATCTGGTCGGTGAGCTTGTCTCGCAATTGGCGTTTGTTGGCGACGTCAAAGAGAGTCCCGGAGCTGAGTCAAACGGGCCAACACCTCATCCGTCCGGCGACGCAGGTCGATGTTCATGGCGAAATCCCTTCTTGGCTTACGTTTGGCGTTTGCATGGCGTCACGCGAGCGCTAAACGCAAACGGCGATAATCCCTAAACTGACACGGCGAAACAAGATCGAGTTCATTGTATCACAAGGAAATCGCATGGGAAAACTCACGGGGAAAATCGCGCTCGTCACCGGCGGCGGGTCGGGCATAGGGATGGCATCGGCCAAGGCGCTTGCCGACGAAGGGGCCAAGGTCGCCATCGCGGGTCGCGATTTGAGGAAGCTCGACGCCGTCGCCAAGGAGATCGGGAATGTTCTCACGGTTGCCTGCGATGTCGCGCAACAGAAGCAAGTGACCGCGCTCGTCGCCACGGTCACGCAGAAACTGGGCGGACCGATTGACATTCTCGTGAATAACGCTGGCACCAATCTTAAGGAACGCACGTTTCGCGAGTTGACGCCGGACGCGTGGGATCGACTTATTCAGACGAATCTCAATGGCGCTTACTACTGCATCCACGCGGTCGCACCGGCGATGTTCGAACGAAGGGACGGCGTCATCATCAACATCGTTTCGACGTCCGGCCTCCGCGCCCATCCGCTGGGCGGCGTCGCCTATGCCGCCTCCAAGTTCGGTCAGGCGGCGCTGGGACTCGCCCTTGGCGCCGAGGAAAAGGACTCCGGCATCCGCGTATGTAACATCTATCCGGGCGAGGTCGATACGCCGATCCTCGTTTTCCGCCCGCAACAGATCTCGGAGGAGCATCGCGCGAAGATCCTGCGTCCGGAGGATGTGGCTGAGGCCGTGCGTTTCGTGGCCCTTCAGCCAAAGCACGTGTCGATTCCCGAATTGATCATCAAGCCGGTGTCACAGATGTATGTGTAGAAGGCGCCTGCTACGGTGCGAGCGGCTGTTGTCATGAGCCGCGCAAGTCTCCGCGTGGCGTTGACGGGCTCGGCGTCGCAGGCGGCGCCGGGCGTTCGACGCTATCGCTGGAGCGGAATTGCGTCGACCCCGCTCCTCCGCCCGCGCCCTCCACAACCTCGATGACGATGCACGACACGTTGTCGCGCGAACCGTCATCGAGAGCGAGTTGGCCCAGGCCGTCGGCGCAGGATTGCGCATTGGGATGGTCCTGAATGAACTTGAGCAGCTTTGCATCCGGAACGGGGCCCGTCAACCCATCGCTGCAAAGCAAGAAGCGGTCGCCATTTTCAAGAATGATCGGCTTGACGTCGGGACCTTCTCCGACGTCCTTGCTGCCGAGATATTTCCACAATACGTTCTTGAAACGATGTTCCTTGGCTTCCTCCAAGCTGATGGTTTTGTTTTCAACGAGCGCCTGGGCAAGGGAATGATCGGTGGTTAGCTGCGTGATCGTTCCGCCGCGGATGAGGTAGGCGCGCGAGTCGCCCAGGTTGGCGAGGTAGAGCTCACGACCCTTCCGCCACAGGGCCAGCACGATGGTGGTGCCCATATTCTTGAGGTCGCGGTCGAGCGTCCCCATAGTGATGATTTCTTCGTTGGCCTGCACGACAGCCTTCCGAATAACCTGCTTAACGTTATCCTCGGAATTTGCATTGGGAAGGTTCTTGCGTAACTCGCGCGGAACAACGTCGATGGCCCGTTTGCTGGCGATTTCGCCGGCGGCCTGTCCCCCCATGCCATCGGCGACGATGCAAATCGTCATGTCCGGGAACACCTTAACTTCGATGGAATCTTCGTTATTTTCGCGATAGTTTCCCAAGAGCGTGCATTTGCCGATATTCAGTGCTAAGGCCATAGGGCCACCTCGAAATTGCGTTGCGATGTCGCCGCCGGCCTCCGGAATGGAAGAAACGCTGCCGGTTGTGCGGGTCGCCGCCGTTGACAGGCTTTGATTTATCATAGCAGGGAATCCCCGTGTCGCAATGTCCAGAGCATGCAACTCAAGTATAGATCGCATCCGCCAGGTACGCAACCAACGGCATGTGCCCAACCAACACGGTCGGCTTCTTCTTGCAAGGCAGCATCGCTACAATGCAAAAAGGGAGACGCCTGTCCTTCATCGTCGGAAGGCTGTTGTCATTGCTTGAACCTCGTCCACTATTCCCGCCGGCGGATGCGCTGCCATGTGCCACGAGATCGGCACGACCGGGAAAGTGAGGTTGCCGTGCAAGTTCTCATGGAACTCAAACGGATTATCATCAACGAAATCCACGATCAACAGATAATCCTGTTGCACGAAGTGGACGGCGAGCGGGCGTTTGCAATCGTCATCGGCTTGTTCGAGGCCCTGAGCATCGACCGGCGCATCAAGGGAGTCATTTGGCCGCGTCCCATGACGCATGACCTGATCTGCAACACGATCGAGTTGCTTGGCGGCGACCTTCAAGACATCTACATCAACGACCTGCGCGAACATACGTATTTCGCCAAACTGCGGGTGCGGCGCGACGGCGAGATCGTCGAGGTCGACTGCCGACCCAGCGACGCCATCGCCGTCGCTGTGACCGCGAAGGTTCCGATCTACGTCGCCGACGGCGTGATCGAAGAGGCAAACGAAGAACCATGAACGACGCCCAGGGATGAGCGCAGCGAATCCCTGGGATACCGAACCCGCCGATCCCAGGGATTCGCTGCGCTCATCCTTGGGCCTCGTTGGTCCTTCATGCACTGGCTCGCCGCTTCCGTAACTGTTGTCGTTTCCTACTTCATCGGCGCGATCCCATTCGGCTATGTCGTGGCGTGGATGCGCGGCGTCAATATCTTCGAGCAGGGAAGCGGCAATATCGGCGCTACCAACGTCGGCCGCATCCTGGGCTGGCAATACGGTGCGCTTGTGTTCGTGCTCGATTTCGCCAAAGGCGCGATACCCGTCGCGCTGGCGCTGGTGCTGAAGCCGAATTTCGAGGAACCGGTTTGGTCGCGCGGGTTCGTCGAAGTCACGGCCGGGCTGATTGCCTTTCTGGGGCATCTGTTTCCGGTCTACCTGCGCTTTCAAGGGGGCAAAGGCGTTGCATCGGGGTGTGGCGCCGTCGCGGTTCTTCTGCCGGTCCCCACGCTTATGGCTCTGGCGGCCTGGTCGGTCCTACTCGTCACGACGCGCTTGATGTCGCTGGCGTCGATTGCCGCGGTATTTGCGCTGTGTGCGGCTCAGCTTCGGCAACCGGCCGCGTGGGACTGGCTTGAGCCTCGCACCTGGTTCTGCATTGTCGCCGGGACTTTGGTGATCGCAAAGCATCACGCCAATATCGGCCGCTTGTTTCAGGGAACCGAGAATCAGCTAGAGGATACCACCATGATGCAACAACTCAATCGAAGCCTACACGTGCTCGCCCTGGGCCTGTGGTTCGGCATGGCCATCTTCTTCACGTTCGTCGTCGCATTCTCGCTGTTCGGGTCGTTTGAGGCAATGGGCAAGGCGGAGAAACGGGAGACGTGGTTCCCGCGGGTGGGCGATTATCTCGCCGCCGACGAACTGGTGGACGGGCCGAAGGAGCAAGGAACGCGCGCCGCGGGATTCGCAATTGGTCCGATGTTCACTTGGTACTTTGCCCTTCAGGGTGTATGCGGGTTCATCGCGTTAGCCACGGCTCTGGCGTTTCTCAGCGAGCCGGGCGGCGTTCATCGCTGGCGGGTCAATCTCTTGTTGGCCGCCGTCGCGCTCGTGTTGGTGGGTTGGCCGCTGGAACGCAAGGTGCACGAGCTGCGTGAGCCGCGCAATCGCGCGACCGAAGTGTATCTTCTGGAACGTACCGACAAAGCCCACGGCGAAGCCGCCTCAGCACGAGCGACGTTCGGCCAATGGCATTTGGCCAGCGTGTTTGTCAACCTCGCAGCGATCCTTTGCGTGGCCGGCGCGATGGCGCTGGCGGGGAATCTGCCGACGGCGACGCCGGTGAATGACGAGAAATCGGCGACGGCCGAGCCGGCCCAGACCGAGGCCGTGACAGGATGACCTTGGCGCGTTCAGATGAAGGTCCGCCCGGCGCGACGCGGGCGCTAAACGAGGACACGTTCGGGAGGAATCGTCATGCCCAAGGGCAAATCGTTCGTCGAGGAGATCGAGTTGCAGGGGCACATCATCGACTCCTTGCTTCTACCCAAGGTGCTCGACGAAATCCTCACGCGCGGCGGCACGTATGTCATCAAGGACATCAAGCTCGGCAAACGCCAGGTCGATCCAAGCTATGCCCGCATCGAAGTGAAAGCCGACGCTCAGCAGCAACTCGACGAAATCCTGCGCGCCGTCCACGAACACGGCGCGGCTCCGACCGCACAAAAAGACTGCGAATACGAGTTGGCCGACATGGAGGGCGCATTCCCCGAACGATTCTACAGCACGACGAACTATCGTACGCAGGTGCGCCTCAAGCACGACTGGATTGACGTCGACGATCAGGAGATGGACTGCGGCATCGTGCTCGATTTGAAGAACAACTCCGCGCGTTGCCTGGCGATGGTTCACGTCAAGAAAGGCGATCCGATTGTCGTCGGACATCAAGGCGTGCGCGTCATGCCGGCGGAGACGACGGCGCGGCAAAGTCTGTTCGAGTTCATGTCGAGTGCCGTGTCGAGCGAGAAACCCAAAGGCGTTACGGTGCGCGAAATCGCTGCCACGATGAAACGCGCCGAGGCGGCCGGCGAGAAAATCCTGGCCGTGCTCGGCCCGGCTGTCGTGCATACCGGCAGCGTCGAACATATTTGCGCATTGATACAACTCGGCTATCTCGATGTCTTGTTCGCGGGAAATGCACTGGCCACGCACGATATTGAACAAGCGCTCTTCGGCACCAGCCTCGGCGTTTGGCTTGACCGCGGCCTGCCGGCCGAGGAAGGGCACGAGCACCACTTGCGCGCGATCAACACGATACGCCGGCTCGGGGGCATCCAGGCTGCCGTGGACAAGGGAAAGCTCAAGAGCGGCATCATGTTCGAATGCATTCAGCACAGGATTCCATTCGTGCTGGCCGGAAGCATCCGCGACGACGGCCCGCTGCCCGAAGTCATTACCGATACGCTTGCGGCCCAAGATGTCATGCGCGAGAAAATTCGTGGTGTCGGCTTCTGTTTGATGATTGCCACCATGCTGCACTCGATCGCCGTCGGCAATCTGCTGCCCGCCGCCGTAAAAGTGGCGTGCGTTGACATCAATCCGGCCACCGTGACCAAGCTCGCCGATCGAGGCAGCCACCAGACTGTCGGCGTCGTCACCGACGCGGAGCCGTTCTTGCGAGCGCTGGTCGCGGAGCTGAAGGCATAGGTCTTCGTTTAGCGTTGGCAGGAAATCGCCAGACGCGTGAGATTCTGACGATTCACAGCGAGCGCAAAACGGGGAGGAGCGATCGATGAGAACGCCGCGCATTTTGATGTGCCCGCCGGATTTCTACGGGATCGAGTACGAGATCAACCCGTGGATGAGCCGAGCACGTGGCGCCGCCCCCGATCGCGCCCGCCAGCAGTGGCGCAACCTGTACGACGCGCTCGTCGCCCTGGGCGTGCAGGTCGAATTGATGACGCCGCGACCCGGGCTCCCCGATCTGGTCTTCACCGCCAACGCGGGGCTCATCTTCGGCAATCGCTTCTTCAGTTCGCGCTTCGCCCATCCGGAACGGCAGCGCGAGACGCCGTACTTCGACGAGTGGTTCGTGGGCCACGGTTTCAGCGTCGAACATCTGCCGGAGGGTGTGTACTTCGAAGGCGCCGGCGATGCACTGTTTTGTGGTCCAACGTTGTTCGCGGGCTACCGCATTCGCAGTCATGCAGCCGGGCATCTGCACCTGGGCAACGTGCTAGAGCGCATGGTGTTGCCGATGGAACTCGTCGACGAGCGGTTCTACCATCTCGACACGTGCTTCTGTCCGTTGGCGCCCGGCGAGGCGATTTACTTTCCCGACGCGTTCGACGCCTATGGCCGCACCGTCTTGCAGCAGCACATTCCCAAGTTGATCCCGGTCGTGGAAACTGAAGCGGAGCGGTTTGCGTGCAATGCCGTCGTGGTCGGCAAGACCGTGATCGTCAACGCCGGTAGCGACCAATTGGCGGAAGATCTGCGCCGTGCAGGCTACGCGTGCCAATTCGTTGAGCTCGACGAATTCATCAAGGCCGGAGGAAGCGCCAAGTGCTTGACGTTGCGCCTCGACGGCGAGGACGCGGCCGATTGGGGCGACATGTAGGGTGCGCAAAACGCACCAATAACGGAGGTGCGTATCAAGCACCCTACCAGTTCACTTCCGCTTTTGGATGCGGCAAGTTGAACGACTTGCGCCACGTCAGCCAAAACATCACGAATGATGCGACCAGCGCGATGAAGTGCAGCCGAAAGGCTAGCTTCATGGCCAATGCAATCGGATTGGCATGATTGCCGATCAGCACGTGGCTGTGCAGATAGTCGAAGCACATCGACATGTACGCCAGGCCTAGAATCACGCCGATCGCCAGGTTCTTCCATAAAAGCGCCGGCGCGAGCTGTGGAGGCGACGGAATCCAGTTCTTGTCGAGCAATGTGGCAACAACGGTCAACGGCAGGCAGAGGAACATTAGAATCGTGTAGCCCAGGAACGGCGCTTGTCCATGTACCGAGGAAAACGACAGGCCCCAGAGCGAGTAAGCGCGGTCGGCGTCGAGGTAATGCCAACTGAACGGCGACAAAAAAAAGATGCCGAGAACGCAAATCGGTGGCACGAACGCGAGCCATTCACCCGTCAGTTGGAATGCAAATGACCGCGTGTATTCTCCCGGCGGCGACGGGCCGGTCGTCGTCGATGAAGCCGGCAGGCCCACGGGCGGAACCGGGGGCAATACCGGCGTGCTCGACGCCGCGGGAACAGGCGGAGGCGGTAGCGAGGGCGGAGGCGGTGGAGGAAGCTCGCTGACGGCGTATGCGTCGGCTGGCGTTTCGCTCGGCGCCGGCGGAACGGGGGGCGGCGCCGGTGCAACTGGCTTCGGCGGACTCGCCCCCTGAGGCAACACCGGCGCCATGAATTTCTTGTCGCACAACGGGCAACTCGCAGCCTGCCCTGCCAAATCATCCGGCACCGTCACACGCCGCGCACAATGCGGACAAAGAAGGTCCATCGATCGTGTTCCCTACTCGAGTACGAATTGGTTCTGAGTGTCATTACAGTGCCAATCCTCGCGATTGACAAGAATCACGACGCAAAATCCTGTGCGCTGACTCGCAGATGATCCTGCATTCCTCACCTATTATTAATGCGACTGGAGTTCCTTTTGGCAGTGCATTCACGACAATAATGCCAAACCATTTCAATATGCACTCAACACGAATCTGAACTCGGAGGTAACCATGGTGAGCTTTGCTTTTCCGATGGCATGCACATTCCTCGCTTCGCTGGTAGCGTTTACACCCGGCGATCCGGCGCCGATGCGACTCGGCTTCGACAAGGGCGAAATCGGCGGCATGCCGCCCGGCTGGAAGGCAAGCGTGACGGGCAAAGGGGCCAAAGAGAGCGTCTGGAGGCTTGTCGAGGACAAGTCGGCGCCGGGCGGAAAGCTCGCTCTCTTCCAAACCACCAAGAACGTGGGTACGGCGTTCAACGTTTGCATTGACGAGGGCGCGGGCAGGTTCAAGGACGTCGATGTCTCCGTCTCCGTCAAAGCCATCGCCGGCGAGAAAGACCAGGGCGGCGGCATCGTTTGGCGTGCCAAGGACAAAGACAACTTTTACGTCGTGCGCTTCAATCCGCTCGAAGACAACTTCTGGCTCTACAAAACCGTCAACGGCGTGCGCATGTCGCTCAAAAAGGTGGAAGTCAAGCAGACCCCCGGCGCCTGGCAGACCATCCGCGTCGTCCACAAGGGCAACCGCATTCAGTGCTTCTTCAACGGCAAGATGCTCATCGACATTACCGATGACACATTCACCGAAGCCGGTTTCGTCGGCCTTTGGAGCAAGGCCGACGCCCAGACCTATTTCGCCAATGTGCAGATCATCGCCAAAAAAGAGTAAGCGAAAAAACCACAGATGAACACGGATGAACACGGATAGTGGCGTCGGGATTTTGTCCCATTTGCCGGGATTCGCCCTTCCCATGTCTGAAACTGATTCGTTCCACGGACGCTGTGTTCAACGGATTCGCTATCAATCGGTGTTTATCCGTGTCCATCTGTGGTTCTTTCCTGGAGCGTCTAAATCCCTCCACTCGCAAAGGAGTTAACCGTGAACCGGAAACTGATGGTGCATGCGTCCGTTCTCGCCGGTCTGCTGATCGGCTTGGCGTCCGTTGCGTTCGCCGGCGACAAAGCCGGCAACGCCCCGAAACAAGTATTCGTCGTCAACACCGGCGACGGCTCCGTCTCGCTCGTCAATCTCGCCGCCATGAAGGAAGTCAATCGCTGGAAGGTCGGGCCACGCCCCTACGGCATTGCCGTCAGCCGCGATGACAAAACCGTTGCCGTCGGCGTCGAGGACGAGGAATGCGTCAAGTTTTACTCCCTGCCCGATTTCAAACTCAAGGGCAAGACGCCCATCGGCAAAATGTTCAACGACCACATCGTGCTCACCAACGACGGCAAGCACATTGTCGTCGCCAACTACTACAGCGACGACATCGTCGGCATCGACATCGACACCATGAAAGAGTCGTTCCGCATCAAGGACCTGAGCGCCCCGCACGTCGTTCGTTATGGCCCGCTCGGCAAGTACGTCTACGTCACCTGCAAGAAGGCCACTGGCGTCGCGGTCGTCGATCTCGCGGAGCGCAAGCTGGTCAAGTTCTATCCGCTCACCGTCAATCCGCGCAGCCTGACCTTTTCGCCGGACGAATCGAAGATTTTTTGCGGATCGCATTGGGTCAACGGGTTTTTCGAGGCCGACCTGAAAACCGGCAAGGTGAGCCGCATGATCGAACTGGCGCCGCCAAAGGGCAATGCCGCGCCGCAAGAAGTGACCTATCACGGCGTGCAGATGGTGCACGGCAACATCGTGCTGGCGGCCAATGAAGGCCGGTCGTTTCTCGATGCCGTGGACATGAAGTCGGGCAAGCTGCTCGGCCGCCTGATGGATGTGTCCAAGCCATGCTGCATCGAGCCGATTCCCGGACCGAAAAATGATTCCGTGTGCGTGATGCTCAGCAACCTCGGCGACAACACGCTGCAATTCGTGGATGTCGGCCCCGAAGGTCACATGAAGTCGGCGGGCAAAGCCGTGGTGGGCAAGGCGCCGAAGCGCGTTGCGTTTCTGCACAACTGAAATCAGTGATTTGTCCACGAAGGACACGAAGTACACGAAGGGACAACCATCGGGGATAGCGTCAAGGCAACCGAAGGATGGTGGTAGACGATTAATGCCCCATTCTTGTTCTCGGTCTTATTGACCTCGTTTCTGTTCCATTCCGCCTTCGTGTCCTTGGTGTCCTTCGTGGATCAATTCCTCCAACTCAATTCCCGGGAGCCTATCATGAAGAACGATTTGATAATTGTGGTCGTCGGCGCGATGATCATGACGGCGGCGCTGTTGTTTGCCGACCGCCCCGTTGACGCCTCCAAGCCCATCGGGAAGCTGAACGCCGAGCGCATCGGTCAGGTTGCCGAGTCGAAGGCAACGACGACGCCGGATGGGGTCGTGCGTCTCGGCTGGGCGCGGAACGATGTTCCCGTCACGGTCGACGGCATGGCGTTCAAGCCGGCGGCCGGGCTCGGCTCGTGGGCCGCTCTTACGCCGACGAAGCACGGCGCGATGGTCATGGGGGACACCGTCGTGTTTCAGGACGAGGTGACGCCGGCGATGGATGCCGCGTTTGCCGGCGGCCTGGAGGTCACCGGACTGCACAACCATTTCTTCTACGACGAGCCTAAAGTCTACTTCATGCACATCGGCGGCGAGGGGGACCCGGAGAAGCTTGCATTGGGAGTCAAGGCAACGTGGGACGCGATCAAGAAGTTGCGCAAGGATCAGCCGCAGCCGGCGACGCGATTTTCCGGCAAAGTTCCCAGGGCGGGGACGATTGCCGCCGCGCCGCTTGAGAAGATTCTGGGCCACAAGGCGCTGGTCCAAGACGGCGTGGTCAAGTTCACCATCGGACGCGAAGGCTCAATGCACGGCGTCAAAGTCGGCGGGTCGATGGGATTGACGACCTGGGCGGCGTTTTCGGGCAGCGACGACCTGGCCGCGGTCGATGGCGACTTCATCATGACCGCCAACGAGGTGCAGCCGGTGCTCAAAGCCTCGCGCAAAGCGAACATTCATATCGTCGCCTTGCACAACCACATGGTCGGCGAGCAACCGGCCTACTACTTCACCCACTTCTGGGCCAAAGGCCGGCCAACGGAACTCGCGGCAGGCATCCAGTCAGCGTTAGTAGCCCAACGTGCCGCCGGCATGACCCATTAAGATTCGTGGGACACGTCTTCCTCGTGCTCCGTTGCCCAGGGCGCGTTGAAAACTGCGCCACGAAGCGGCGGCGCTCCGTAGAATGACGAAGAGACTGCGCCCGCCACCCTTGGAGCACGGATTCACGATCATGGCTGAGAACACGGATAAACCGTCTATTCCCGCAACGCCTCCGGCGCCCGCCGACGCGTCCAAGCCGGCGTCCACCGACAAGCCGGCGCCGAAGCCGGACAAACCCGCCGAGAAGCGTCCGTTCAATCGCGGCGGCGACGATCGTGGGCCGCGCAAGCGCATGCGCGAATCCGTGCCGTCGCTTGACGCGGAGTTGTATCATCAGAAAAACGCTCCCAATGTGCGCGATCTGGACGCGGAAATCGCCGACGAGTTGGAAGCCGCCTTGCAGGGCATGGACGACAAGAGCTTTTACGCCGCTGACGATTCGAAGCGCGCCCGCGAGAAAGCCGCCGCCCAAGGGGACACCGGACGCAAAAAGGGGAAAGTCATCTCCATTCATGGGCCGGACATCTTCATCGACGTCCCCGGCGGTCGCGGGCAGGGTGTGCTCACGATGGAGCATTTTCCCGACGGACCGCCCAAGATCGGCGAGGAGATCGAAATCTCGATCGAGGGCTACGACGGACAGAACGGGCTGCTCCTCCTATCCCGGCGCGGCGCCGCCGTGCATGCCGACTGGTCCAGCGTCGCCGAGGGGATGATCGTCGAAGCCCGGGTCCTCGAAGCGAACAAGGGCGGCCTCGCCGTCGACGTCAACGGCATCCGCGGCTTCATGCCGATCAGCCAGATCGATCGGGCACGCGTCGAGAACACGGCCCAGTTTGTCAATCAGAAGTTGCTCTGCATCGTCACTGACGTCGATAAGGAGCAACGCAACCTGATCGTCAGTCGGCGCGCCCATCTCGAAAAAGAGCGCGAAGAGCAACGCGCCAAGCTCTGGGAAGAACTACAAGAAGGCCAAGTCCGCACCGGCGTCGTCGGCAATGTCCGCGATTTCGGCGCTTTCGTCGATATCGGCGGCATCGATGGGCTATTGCATGTCAGCGAGATTAGTTGGAAGCGCGTCGGCAATGCTACGGAGGTGTTGCAGGCAGGCCAAATGATCAAGGTCGTTGTGCTCAAGGTCGACCGCGAGAAGATGAAGCTGAGTTTGGGGCTGAAGCAACTCGAAACGAATCCATGGGACAACATCCACGACAAGTACGCCGTCGGCCGCGTCGTCAAGGGAACGGTGACGCGCACAATGGACTTCGGCGCCTTCGTCGAATTGGAACCGGGCGTCGAGGGATTGGTTCATATCTCCGAATTGGCTCGCAACCGCGTGATGCGCGTGGCGGATATCGTGAAGCCAGGGCAGGAAGTCGAGGTCAAGATTCTGAGCGTGGATGCGGAACAGCGGAGAATCTCCTTGTCGCTGCGCGAGGCGCTGCCTGCGGAACTCGTCAAGCAGGAAGAAGAAGCCGAGGGCGAAGCGGATATCATCGACGAGCCAGTGCCGGAACGCAAGCGGCATTATCCGCTCAAAGGCGGAGTCGGCAGCGAGTTTCGCATGATCGAACCGCCGACCTGAGAGCCTGAAGCATAAGCGAAGGGGAGCGGAGGACAGGGGGAGAAAAGGAGAATGGGAGTCGGGGAGGCCGAAGTCGGCTTATTCTCCCCCTCTCCCCTACTCCCATTTTCCCTTTCTGTGGGCGCGGAGCTCGTCTCCCGAAGATCGGGATTTTCGTATGGCCATCGTCATCAAATGCACGTGCGGACGTACGCTCAAGATTGACGAGCGCTATCGCGGCAAACAGGCAGCGTGCCCGGGATGCAAGGCGCCGATCTTGGTGGACGGGCCGAGCGACGAGCCTGCTATACCGGTCGAGATCGAACCGGAACCTGCCCCGCCGAAACCGGTCCCTTCGAAGGCGCCGGCCAAACCAGTCACGCCGCCGCCCGAGCCGAAATCGGCCAAGAAGAAACAGAAGGAAGAGCCGGCTTCGCCGAAGGACGACCCGGACGATCCCTTCGGTATTCCGTCAGGCGACTCAGCGCCAGGCTCGCCGCGTCCGCACTCGCGCAGTTGGACGTTATGGATCGTCAGCGGCTGCACCGGCTTCGTCGCGCTTTTGTCGTGCTGCGGGGGCATCGGCTTCGGCGTCTGGTACTTCTTCTTCAAGGGCCCCGAAGCCGATCTGGCTTTCGTCCATGACGGCGTCATCGGTTTCTACTCCTTTCGCGTTGCCGACGTCATGAAAACCCGCGCCGTCAAGGACGGAATCAACGAGTTCCGCCACGAGGCGATCGATAAGAAGGAGTTCGAGAAAAAACTTGCTGACATCGAGGGCAAGCTCGGCATGAGCCTCGCCGACCTCGAACGGGCCACCTTCATCATTCCGCCCAAGAACGTTGAGGACCACGCCGTCGTTCTTTTGACTAATAAGACCTTCAAAAAAACTATCAAGAACAAGATCCTCTCCACGTTCTCCAAAGGCCAAGAGGAAGAGACGCACAACGGCGCCAAGTATTACGTCATGAAACGCGATGGCCACGTGGTCATGGTCGTGCATTTCGTAAGCGACAAGGTTATGTTGATCACGCATACCGCGGCCGGGATGAAGGACTTTCTCTCTGGCGCCGACAAGGGGGCCACGGACCCCGCTATGAAACGCGGAATCGGTCTCGTCTCATCCGGGCGGCACATGTTCGTTGCCGCGTTCAGGAATTCCCTCGTCCGCGAGAGTCTTGCACAGGAAGCGAATCCCGCAAGCCTGAATGACGTCACGGGCGTCGTCCTGTCCGGCAACGTCGATGCAAAGCTTGACTTCGAGATCGTCGCGACCTTTCAGAACAGTGATGCGGCCGCCAAGGCCAAAAGCGACATTGAGGCGGCCCCGGACGGCCGCATGGCCCGCGACATGAAAGAAGCGGGCGTGAAAATCACTCAGCGCGGCAATGAACTCGTAGGCACGGGCCAGGCGCGGTTTCCCACATACATCCTGATCTCTCTCGTGATTTCGCCGGAGGTTCGTGATGCTGCGGTGCAAAAAGAAGAGAAAAAAGGCATGAAGGGCCCGAAAGACCCCGACGACATCGAGAAGTAAACGTCTCACGTAGTCACGTCATACGCAACCACCAGGGGAGACCCCTATGCCTCACGACTGGCGAACGAGCGGCGCTGAGGGAGCCGAAAGCGGTCCCACGAAGCCTTGGCACTCCGGGAATCCTCCCGCGCCGACCGAGCCCCCCGCTTCGTGGCTGACGGTGAAGCGTGTTGCCGCCGCTGTGCTCTTGGTCCTTCTCAGCGTCGGCGTTGCCGTTGTTTACCAATGGCTCAGTCCGCTGCGGCCCTCCTGCCTTGTGCTGATCGGTTCAGGCTACGAAGCCAATCTTCTCTTTCCACAGAACGTTCACGGCCAAAACGGCCTCATCGTTTTGGAGAAAGAAGTTACGGCGGATAGCGGATTTTTTGCCGACATCCTGCAGTTCCCCTGGGATCAACCGACCAAGCTGCGACGCGTCGGCGGGATCGCACGGCCGATCGACAACCATTGGCAGGCGATGTGGGACAAGCTCGGGCTTTCCTCCTTCCGCGAGGAGACGGTGGTAGTGTTCGTTTCCCTGCACGGGTTCGCCGACGCTTCCGACGCGTATCTCATTCCCGACGTTTCCGCGAAGGAGCATCTCAAAGCGCCGGAGAAATCCCGAATCTCGTTCCGCGACGTTCTTGCCGGCCTGGCCAACCTGGGCAAGAAACGGGTCGTCCTCTTGCTCGATGTCAGTGCCGCCGATACCAACTGGTCGACCGGCGTGCTTCACAACGACTTCGTCCAGCGTCTGCAAGAAAAGTACACCGACCAGATCAACGCCAATAAAAACCTTGTCGTCATCTGCAACGCATCGCCCGATCAGCGCTCGTGGACATCGGATGAGCTGCAACGTTCGGCATTCGCGTATTTTGTGGCGGAAGCGCTCAAGGGCGACGGGCACGAGGCGAACAGCAAAGTAACAGCCCTCAGCCTGTTCAAGTACGTCGAGAAAAAGGTCGACACCTGGGCGCAGGCGAATCGGGCTCGCAAGCAAACGCCGCTCCTCCTGGGCGGCGAAGACCGGGCGAACGCCATTCGAATCGTTCATATTGCCAAAGCGTACAATTCCGAACCTGAGAAAATAGCGGCCCCAAAGCTGGACGTGGCGGGGCTGGATGAAGCGTGGAACGCCTGGCGTCGGCTTCGGGATACCACGGCGCCGCATGTGGTCGCTCCTCACCTCTGGCGAGCATATCAAGACACGTTGCTTCGCTACGAAAGCCTCTTGCGCTGCGGCGACCCGACCGACAAAGCCCCGGAGCTAAAGGCTCGACTCAGAGAACTCGAAGCGGACCTCGCCGCTCCGCACGCTCTGGAGGCCGGGGCGTTTAGTCTGGGCAACAGCCTGGCCATGCGCCATGTCTGGGGTTACGCGCCGTCGGGCCAGAAATTCCAGGACGACGCCCTTAGGTCCCTGATGATCAAACTGCGAAGCACCGACCCGAAGGTGCGCGACGCCGCCCGAGCATCCTACGCCAATTTCGATGACAAAGCCCATCACGTTTTTCTTCGAACGAGATTAAGCCAGGTCCTTCTGCAGGAGCTGCGCGCCACGGCTCCTCTTGAACGGGCGCTGGAGTTTCAACGCTTGGCAGACCTGGAGAACACGTTTCCCGTCAAGGTTCCCGCCGTTCGCCCTGCGGAGGCCCACCTTTTGAAGATGCTGCTCTACGCCGCCGACTCGGGCCTCAGCGATGGGTTGATCCACCTGGCAGTCCGTGTCCGCACTTTGGCAGACGAAGTGGCCGTCAGCGCTCCGGAAAAGATGTCCCGTGTTTCCTATGCTGAGGCGATCTGGCCCGCCATCCGCAGTGATTTGTTGCAAGCCGACACGATACGGCGAGAAGGCGAGGATTTGCTCTTCGGCAACCCCAGCGCCGCAGCCCAACCGGCACAAGCGAAACTGCTGGAGGCCCAATCCGCCTACGAGGCGATCCGCAAGAGGGCGCGCCTGCTGCAAAGAGCATATGCATTGCGCGACGAGCTATCGAGCGAACTGCCGTACTTTGCACGCTGGCTGGCGGCGGCGAATCCCGTGCAGGATCAATCGAACGACGACCTGGAAAAACTCCGGACGCTGATCACCGGACGACTGGGGCCGGGCTTGGTCAAACTCAAGGACGTTCTTGACAAAAATGACGATTCGGACATTGCGGCCCGATTCGTCGAAAGGATGTCCGGCGACTTTCAGACACTGCGCGACGCATTTCGAGCGACATGCGTTCGACTCCAGCCCATGGCGGGGTTGCAGCAAAACTGGCATGCAATCGATGCGGTCTTGCTGGCGCCATTCCATGAGCTAGACGAGTCAAGGCCGGACGCCGTGGTACGCAGCAAGCTGCTTCAGAACCATCGCGAAATTGCGCGAAAGATGTTCGACAACCCGAAGCCGGAAGGCCAAACCGAGGCGGCCCCGCCGCTGGAGGAACACGTGAGTCGCCAACGCGGCCTTTTGCGGGCGAGTCTCCTGGCCCTGCGCAAGTTCGACCCTGAATCCAAAACCCGCACGGAGACAGACGTAAACGACCTGTTCATAAACATGCCGAGCGACGTCGTGAAAAAGACCCAGATCGAGTCGCTAAAGCAGCTTGCGAGCATGGAGGACGCAGCCGAGCGCTGCCGGCACGTGCCGTCGGCCTACGCCGACGAGCTTCGCGATCAGGCGCGTAAGGCCGTTAACCCCGTGGATCGCCTGCGCCGGCTGCAGCTCAGCCGGTTGTGCTTCGGGCTGGCGCAACGGAGCGTGGACGATCACTGGTTCGAACCCGCCGAGAACAAGCAGGAGCGCTATTACGAGCGCGCGGCGATGGCCTACGTCGAGAGCGGCAAGAGCCTGCATGAAGATGAAGCGTCCCAACGGCTGATTGACCCGGAAGCCGCTCGGGTTGTATCGGCAGCCAAAACCAAGGCCGAGTTTGCGCTGGATCCGATAAGCGATGTGTATTGGACCTCCCGGGCCAAGCTGGAGGTCGTCGGCAACCTGCGCCGAGGTGAATTGTTGCCGCACGGGACAGGGGCTTTCTGGGTCGAGCGTCGTGCCGGAGCGGGGAGCCGAGCTACCCTGACGCGGCGATCGATCGCGTTTGGGCCGAAGCCGATCGAATCGAAAGAAATGGAATTCGCTTTGTCCAGACTCGAATTCGAAGGCGTCGCCGATGCGACCGTGCACCTGCACGCCTTCTATCGAGGCCAGCACGTGACCAGGTCAGCCAAGTCCGTGACTCGACCACCGGATGTGATCGTCCGGCATTTCGCGCCACCGGAGAAAGCGGAGCTTGCCGTGCGCATGGATCCGGCAATCACCTTCGGCGGCGCGATCAGCGTCGTGCTGGACAATTCCGGCAGCATGGCATTCGTGCACCCGCCCAAGGAGAACGAAAGAGAAGACAGACCCGCCGATCCCGACAAGCAAGAGCGTCGTCGCTTCGATTATGCTCTGAAGGCGATGCGGCAGGTTCTGGACAAGGTCCCCGAGAACACCTCGGTCAGCATTTTCACGCTAGGGAAAGAGGCCAAGAAGCCGCCGTCGAATGAGAGCCGTCAGGCCGTCACGCGATACCGGGAGCCACGCGACTGGAGAAAGAGCGAACTTGATCCCCTGGAAAAAGACCTCAATGCTCGGTTTTATCCTGAGTACGGCATCGGATCGCCGATCGCCGAGGCAGTCGTTCAGGCGATGGATCGAGGATTCCCGCCCGGTTTCAAAGGCCCCAAGATGATCATCGTTTTAACCGACGGCGATGACAATGCGTCATTCAACGCTCCGAGTCTCAAGACCGAAGCTCAGTATGCACAACACAAAACGACAGTCGTGAACAAACTCATTGACGCCAACAAAACTCACAACGACATCTCCATGGTGATCGTCTGCTTCATCGATAGGGATAGCGAAAGGAGCAAGGCCGAATTCGCTCGGGCCAAGGCACAGTTTAGCTGCGTCGAAGAATTCACGCCCCGGGGGCAATTTCTCGACGAGAAGGAAGGCGAAAAGCTGGGCGATCGCATCGAATGGGGAATCCGGCCTCGCTTGCAGCTAGAGTCGCTTGCCAAAGGGCCGACGTTCTCGGCGCAGTCCGTGAACTTCTTCAACGACGGATCGCTCGGCTGGCCGCTGAAGGTTCCGCCAGGCGATTACAAAGCTGGCATTGTCAACTCGTGGCCGAACGACAAAGTTGACGTGGGGCTTTTTCCGCCACAGCGCCTCCTCATGGTCTTTCGACGTGACGCGAACGAGCTCATTCTTCGGCGCGGCATTCTCGCGGAGCAGCCCGAGGCGGCGAACTTGAAGCCACGCCAGCAAAAAGACTGGATCGCCACGCTCCTGGAAAACGATCATCGGTCCGGCGAATTAAGGCAGATCGTGACGATCGAACAAAAGAACACCGATGGCAAGATGCGCGTTCGGCACCGCTATCCCGGATTCGTCTGGCTTGATCTGGAAACTTTCAGAGAGGACAAGAAAGTGCCCTGGCCCAGCGAGACCCTGCAATGGGCGACAGCGTGGGACGTTCCCGCCCCGGCGTTTCGCCTGAGAATGGCGCAGTGGCCTCAATCCACCTACGCCAAGCTCAACACATGGTATTGGCCGACTGAACGCAATCTCATGCTGGCCCAGCCGTTCGTAACGCCTTGGAAACTGCCGGAGAACCGCAAGCAGGTCATCGAAATCCCGTTGCGGTCGTCGGAGGCGAAGGTACGCGTCGATTTGGCCGTCGATGAACGTGAGTTCCTAGTTACGTCCGGAAAGAAGATGTCCAAGAAATGCCTGATCGTGCGAGTTCAACATCCGGAAGGAACTCCCATCTGGGTGGACCTCAAGTCACGTTACCCCATGCCAAATCCGGATTTCCCGTTCGTTGGCTCGGAACATCATTATTTCGTCAAAGACAATAGCTGCACGGCCTATTTCTACGATCTGGACCTCACAAGCCGTGAGATCGAGTTTCTGTTCTTTGATATCAACGCGTTCAAAAGAGCCGCTGGCGAGTATAAGGTGGAATTCACCCCTTCCACGACTTGGCCGGCCTCGCAACTTTTCGTGCCCGAATCGGTTGTCACGGGCCCGTAGCCCGTCGCAGGATGGACGGGTGGAAGCGTATTTGTCATGTAGGAGAGCGCCTCGCATGGCTGATGAACCCGAATCGGACGTGTCGGTAGCATCGAACGCGCCGCGTAGCTGGCATCACGCAGGGGCAGGCGACTTCGCGCCGGATCGCCGGGCCTGGCGCCACTTCTGGCTGATCGTACTGGCTGCGTTGTTCTTGGCGTTCACTTCGCTTGCCGTCGTCTGGCTGCTGTTTCTTCGTCCGCCGCCTCCGCCCCCGTACTATTTGGAAATCACCATCAGCGAAACCAATGTTCGCAGCTTTCCGATTCGGCCCTACACGCTCGAAGACAGCAAGGCGATCGCCCGCCACTTTTCCCCCGGTGATCGCCCCGAGACCAAGACTGCCGAGTTGTTGCGAAAAGCGCTCGCCGCACATGCCAAGAAAACAGAGCCGATCGTTGTGCACATCACGGCACTGGCGATCACGCGCGACGAAAAGGTCTTTCTCCTGCCCACCGAGGCACGGCTCGACGATGAATCATCCTGGCTCGACGTCAATGAAGTCCTTGATGCCGTCGCGACGTTCCGCGCCAAGAACAAGTTGCTCATTCTCGATTTGGCGCACCCATGGACGGATGATCGCGTCGGCGTGTTGTCGCACCGTGTAGCGGAAACGTTGGAGCAAATCCTCAGCAAGAATCCGCAGGCGTATTGGGTGCTGACGCCCTGCTCCGCCGGACAGTTCTCATGGACGTCGGAGGCGATCGAACGTTCCGCGTTTGCGTACTACCTCGATCAAGGCTTGCAAGGCCACGCAGACGCCGATCGCAACGGGCGCGTCACCGTCCAGGAGCTAGCCGCATTCGTGGAAGCCCGCGTGGATCGCTGGGCCAAGGAAAACCTGGGCGTCCGCCAGCAGCCGCGCCTGCACGGGACCGGGGCCGACTTTGTCGTTGGCGTGCCGACGCCAGAGTCAAGCAGCCCGCTCGACGCGCCGGCGCCGGAGCCATATCCCAGCAAGTTGCTCAAGGCGTGGCAAGATCGCGATCGGCGAGGCGCCGCCGGCGCGCTGCGTCTCGCCGCACGCGGCATGCTCAAGCTGGACGCGCACCTGCTTCGGCATGAATCCCTTTGGCGAGGCGGCGCCACCCGCGGGAAAAACATCGGGCCCTCCGACGACGAGGTGAAACGCCTTTTTCGCGACATCGACGGCGCCCTAGCCGAACCACACGTTCCACCGCGCTCGCTCGCACTGGCCGGCACTCAGACCGGCGGCAAACACAATGCCTCACTCGTGAACGTGGTTGCAACCGGCCTTGGCGCCCTGCTCACGAAGGAATCCATTCCAACCGTGGCAAAGGACATCGCCAAACGCCTGCTCGACGAAAAGGACGCCGACTTCCCGCGCCGCGCCTCGGCCGTGCTTGATGCCATCGGTCAGATTCAACCTTTAACGCGAGAACACGTCAGAACCGCCTACATCATTCTCGACGCTCTCGCACCCGATCATCGCCCGGCGGAGATGTTCTTCGTAAAACGCCTGGCGGACTTTTCGCGAATCGACCCCGACCTCTGGCGCCAAGACAATATTCGACTCTTGCTGGAGACCATCCGCACTCGCGAAGCGGTAGTGGCGGCACTCGACCGCGAGCCAGAGCTTTTGCCCTGGATCGAGAAGCAATTCGAGGACGGCGACCGTCTGCGCTTCGACGCCGAGAGCAAGTTGTTCCTGCTCAAGCCCAGTGAATGGACAAACGCCATTCCGAAAATGCAAGCGGCCCGAGAGATCTTTAGAGAAGCGAACGAGGCGTGCAAAGCACTCAGTCAGATGCGCCGCAACCTGAACCGATCGCTGGCGGATCTCCCCGCGTACATGGCGTTATGGACCGCGGATGCCGAAGTTGTCCCTCTGGAAGTGAAAAAATGGCACGAAGCTCATGCCGAGGCCGACGCAGCGCGGGATCTGTTCTTCCGCGAGCCTGATCTCAAGGCGACGCACGGCGCCAACCTGCCGGCCGCAAAAGACGCGCTAGCGCCTCTGGAAGCTCTGCTTCGCGATCGAATCAACGCCGCGCTCAAGGCAACTGACGGCCATGGCCTGCGAAAACTACGCTACTTGCTCGATTCGCCGCTCCTGCCGGCCGACGATCGCGCCAACCTTGTAAAGAAGGCACGCGACCTATCGCAAAAACTGCAAACCGAGACCGACGAACGCGATCAGGACGACAATCGGCAACGCAACGTGTCACGCCTACCCACTGAGACGAAGTCCAATTCGCTCACCGTCGCATTGGCACGCGCGAAGATGTCGATTGCGTTGCTCAGACTCGCCGGCTTCGAATCCAAAGACAAGAACGTCGTCCACCCGGCAACCGCCGAACGCTCGACGCCTCGCCAGCTTGCCGAGTTCGAGCGGGCATTGCAATCGGCGTGGTCGCGCGAGCTCATTACCCAATGGCGAGATGCAAAAACGCCCGAGCGCGCGGAGATCCTCGATCGGATCGCCTCGCCGTGGGCGATCGAAACCGGTGCGATCTCCAAGCGAGCCTCGGAGCGCCGCACGCAAGCGCGTGCAGCATTTGCGGAATGGCTCGCCGGCCGCTATCGAGCCGAAGCCAAACACCTGGAAAGCGACCGCGAGGCAAGCGCTCACTACGCCGGCGCCGCCCGCGAGTTGGAACGGTGATCCCCCGCGTCGCCGCGGCGGCGTGCACCATCAGATCGAGTACTCCGGCACGAAGAAGCGCACCTTGCGCGGCGACACCACGACGGTCTCGCCGATGCTTAGATTCAATTCATCCGCTTTCTCGCGACTGAGCTCGACGATGATCGGCATGCCGAACTCGACCGACACGAGCTCCACGCGAACCACGGGTCCCGCGGGGTTGACATGAACGACGCGGGCCTGCATGCCGCTAGTGCCGATACGCTCGATTTCCAGTTCATGCGGGCGGACATAGAGGCGCGTCGAATCGGCTTGCGCGCCGCTTCCGATCCCGGGAACCTCCAGATTGCCCAGCCATGCCCTGCCCTGCTCGACTCGGCCATGGAAGACATTGACGTTGCCCAAGAAGTCCATGACGAACGCGCTGGCCGGATGATCAAAGATTTCCTGAGGCGTGCCGATCTGCTCGATGCGTCCCTGATTCATGACGACGACGAGATTAGCGACTTCGAACGCTTCCTCTTGATCGTGCGTGACGAGAATGCTGGTGACGCCGATCTCTTCGTGGAATCGCCGCAGCCATTGCCTCAACTCAACGCGAACTTTGGCATCGAGGGCGCCGAACGGCTCGTCGAGCAACAAAACACGTGGCTGCGACGCCAGAGCTCGCGCAAGCGCGACGCGCTGGCGCTGACCGCCTGAGAGTTCGGAGGGGTAGCGATCGCCCAGACCGTCGAGCCGCACCAGATGTAGGAGCTCATCGACGCGCGGTTGCATTTGCTCGTGCGTCCAGCCACGCACGCGGAGCGCGAAGCCGATGTTGTCGAAGACCGTCATGTGGCGAAACAGCGCATAATGCTGAAAAACGAAGCCGATGTCACGTTCGCGAGCATCCCGGTGCGTCATGTTCTCGTCATGGGAAAAAACCTCGCCGGCATCGGGAATCTCCAGGCCCGACAGAATGCGCAACAGCGTGGTCTTGCCGCAACCAGATGGCCCCAGGAGCGCGCACAGGGCGCCCGTCGGGATTTCGAGGCTAACATCGGCGAGCGCCGCGAAGGCGCCGAAGCGCTTGCTGACATTCTTGACGATGATGCTCATGATTGCTTGCCGTCTCCGGTCGCAGGCGCCGCCTCCGCGCGTTCCGCGCGCACTCGGCTTTCGAGCGAGACCTTGATCACGAGCGTGATCACAGCCAGGAACGTCAACACGGATGCCGCCGCGAAAGAGCCAGGCGAGTTGTACTCCTGGAACAACTTCTCGACGCGCAAGGGCAACGTGTCGGTCAGCCCGGCAATTCGGCCGGACACGACATAGACAGCGCCGAACTCGCCCATGGCGCGCGCGTTGCACAGGATAATGCCGTAGAGCAGACCCCACTTGATATTCGGAAGCGTCACGTACCAGAACATCTGCCAAGGGCTCGCGCCGAGGCTCAAGGCGGCAACGTCCTCCTCGGCCCCGATCTCTTCGAGCACCGGAATCAACTCACGGGCAACAAACGGGAACGTCACGAACGTCGTCGCCAGGATCAACCCGGGCGTGGCGAAAACGATCTCGATGTCGTGGTTTAACAACCAGACGCCGAAGTAGCCTTGCAATCCGAAGAGCAAGACAATCATCAGCCCCGCGACGACCGGGGAAACGGAGAACGGCAGATCGATGAGCGTGATCAGAATCGATCGCCCAGGAAACTGAAATCGCGCGACTGCCCACGCCGCCGCCACGCC
>VGZI01000023.1 GCA_016872605.1 Planctomycetota bacterium | reverse complement strand
ACACTCACTATTTGCACTTCAGCCGGCCAGCCTACTACGACTACCAGAATTTCGGCCCGAAATGGGAAACCGAATGGCGCAAGAGCCGTTATGGCGCCAAGATTCGGCCGATCGAGGTGGGCGCCAAGCAGACGTTCGCGATGGAGGACGAAGATCGCCGACTGCTCTGCCAGGACTTCGCGTCATGGCAAGCCAAGGCCGAGTTCAAGCCGCCGCTGGTTCGCAAACAGTTCCCCGGCATCCTCGGCAAGTCGATCGTCGCGACTTTCGAGGTCACGCTCACCAATACATCGCAGCGCGAGTTGACGTTGCACACCAAGCCCGGCGTCCACGGCGAGACCGGCTCGACCGAAGGCTTCGGCAGCAGCCTGTCCGCCGTGAAGTGGGAGTGCCTCTCGCACAAGGGCGATTTCGCAACGGTGAAGCCCGGCGAGTCGATCCGCTGGCTGGAGCAACATAGCGAACACACGGGCAAAGAGTCGGTTGCCTGGTCCGTCTTTCGCCTGTATTTCGAGGAGCGCGGACCAGCCGGCGCCGCCTGGCGCGGCCGCGTCGTCACGCCGTGGATTTCCAACCCGATGGACAACATCCGCGAGGAGTGAGAAGCGGTTCGGGCCGTGGCCGGGAGTCTGTACTCAGACCCCGGCGAAGCCTCGGCGACGCCTCTCGTGCCACGTAACTTCAATCTCTCCGCCACTGACACTTCACCGGTGTCGGAGTACCGACACCGGCCACGGCAACGTGGCCCGTCCGTTGTCAAGCTCCGTTGTGAGAGACTGCGCGCTGCCTCCGATCGTACCGCGCCGGCAAGCGAAACGCCAAGTCGGTCGCGAGAAAACTGGTGCATGCAGATTGAGCGTCAGCCCAGAAATCGCGCAGCCTGTAGAGCGCACAAGTGAGTGAGTGGGTGGAAAAATGCCAAAAAACACGGGGAATTTCGCGAATTCCACCTCCTCATCTCACGTGAGAAGCTGGTAGCGGAGGCTGGTGTCTTGCGGTATGCTGTATTCCACTTCCATCGCCAGATGACCAGGGACTTCGCGAAGAGTAGAAACCCGGCATGACAATTCCGAGTACAATTATTGTGGTCGATGTGGCTCCGTTCACGTCATGTTTCGGGAGGGTCGGCCATGCATCTCTTTGCCGGCATGCCGTCCGTGTCGTTAACCGATCTTGCGCGGGTGCGCCTGGAGAACATCTCGTTCTTCCTGGCGGGCTTCTTGCTTTCCGCGCTCTTCATCATGCTGCTCTGGAACTACCTCGCCAAGGACTGGACGTTTCTGCCGGAGCTCAGCTATTTCAAGGCGCTCGGGCTGGATGACGTTGTGGGGCTTGCTGTTCGTCCTGGTGCTGACGATGATCTCCGGCGCGCGTAAACTCATGACGCCGGGCGCGTGGGAGAAAAAGGGGGCGACACATCAACTCGTGGACGAGGACAAGACGAAGAAGCTGCAAGAACGCAAGGATCAACTCGCCAAGCTCAAGGACGCCCTGTGGAGATACGCTGACGCCAACGCAGGCAAGTTTCCGCCGAGCGCATCGGAGCCGAGCATCGCCGTTGGCGTCTGGCTCGTGCCGTATCCCACGGAGGCTCGCTATCTCTATGTGCCCGGCGTGCGCGGCAACGACAAGATGCCGCTCGCGTTCGAGCCGGAGTTGTTTGGAGCGGAGCGCCTGGTCTTATGCGTGGACGGCGAGATTCGCACGATGGCGTCGGACGAGATCGCCAAGGCCTTGCCGGCGGAGAAGCGATGAAGACGTGGACGCTGATCGAGCCGATGTTTTACTTGTTGGCGGCCATGCTGCTATTGCCGATTGCCATGGCGTCTGTGATGTGGACAGGAGCGTTTCTCGACGGCGGCTGGACGCTGCTCATTGGCTGGTGGCGATTTTCGGAACGCGTCGTGCCGAGGATCACGGTCGAGCCGATCGGCATGCTGACGGGTGTTGTATTCGTGTTGGCGGCAACGATCGCGCTGCATTACTTCGTTGCCTGGCTTTACGATGCGATTCGGACCAAGAATGATGCGACGATTTGGCCGGCGGAGTGGTCGTGGCGCTGGACGATGTGTCTGATTGCATTGGTCGTCCTGATGTTCGCAGCCGGTCTTGTCGGCGTTGGCCTGCAACGGACGACGGTGTGGCTCATTGAGACGCCGGAGTTTTTGCAGCGGCAAAGTGATTTGCGCTGATGGGTTCATGCCGCGCTCGCCACAAGCAAGCGGCAAGACAAGAGACATCCCATGCGCCGCGCCTTCACGCTCATCGAATTGCTCGTCGTCATCGCCATTATCGCGATCCTGTGCGGTTTGCTGCCCGGCGACGCGGGATTCGACATGATGTTTCGCCTGCTGGCGGGTTGGGTGATTTACCCGATTCGGCTCGTCTTGGAACGATCCGTCGATTGGCCGGCCATCGGACTGTGCACTGGCTGCCTCGCCGGGCTGATCATCGGCGTGCATTGGTTCGGCCAGTGGTTCGCCTCCCATCGTTCGGAGGACACGGTTTGGCCCTGGTCGCGGACCTTCAAGCTGGTCGGTATCATCATGATGTTCTTCCTCGCCGGTATCGCGGCGATCAGCGTGACGCATCAAGTATTCTGGCTGGCGACGACCGAGGAGCGGCTCACCCAATCCACACGCATGGCGACTCCCAAGCGCGTCTCAGAAAACAATCTCAAGCAAATCGTGCTAGCAGCGCACAATCATCATCATGTGAAAAAAGAGCTGCCTCCGGGTGGCATGTTCAATCAACAGGGGCGAGCTTTGCATGGCTGGGCAACGCTGATTCTGCCCTACGTTGATCAGGAACCACTTTTCAAACAGATTGATCTCGACAAACCGTGGGACGTGCCGGCGAACGCCAAGGCCGTGCGCGAGTCGATACCGCCGTACCTCCATCCATCGGTCAAGGAACGCGAAGCTGGTGGCTACCCCTTGATGCATTATGCAGGCAATATTCATGTGTTCGGGCCCAAACCGATTGCCCTGAAGGACATCACCGACAGCGCCGCGGAGACCATTCTCTTCGGTGAAATTACGACGGGCCTGAAACCGTGGGCGCAGCCCGGTAGCCTGCGCGACCCTGCACTCGGCTTGAACACGACCGTCAACGGATTCGGCGGACCGAGTCCTGGCGGCACACAGTTCGGCATGGCCGACGGATCGGTCCGCACGATCCGCAATGACATCAGCCCGCAGGTTCTGAAGGCGCTCGGCACCCCGCGCGGCGGAGAGAAGATCGAGCCTTTCGATTGAGCCAGCACGCCGCGCAAGCAAGTGCATGCCTCCGCTACGCCACCAGCAGTTTTTTTTTGCGTTTTGCAAGCGATGTGGAAACGAAAATCGTCAATCTGGTAGAATCATGTCTTCAACCCAAAAGGAGTCAACATGAGATCGTTTTTCGCAATGGCTAGCGTGCTCTGCCTCTTGGCGGTTGGTTCCGTCTATGGCCAGGGAAAGCTGCCGTCGCCGGCCGTCGGCAAGGTCGTCGCCGACAACAATCAGTTCGCGCTGGAACTGTATGCAAAATTGGCGGCCAAGGACGGAAACCTGTTCTACTCGCCGTACAGCATCTCAACAGCGCTCGGCATGACCTACGCTGGCGCGCGTGGACAGACCGCCGAGCAAATGGCAAAAGCCCTGCGCTACACGCTGGCCGAGGACAAGCTGCATGCAGCCTTTGCGGCGCTGATCAATCAGCAGAACGGCGTCGGCGGCGAGCGGGCCTACAAGCTGAAAGTCGCCAATCGTCTCTGGGGTCAAGCCGGCAGCGCGTTTCGGCCTGATTTTCTCCAACTCGTGCAAAAGAACTACGGGGCTGGCCTGCAGGAGCTTGATTTCATCAGAGCTTCCGAGCCGTCGCGTGTCACCATCAACGACTGGATCGACAAACAGACACAAGGCAAGATCAAGGACCTCATTCCGCAAGGCGCGATTGACCTGGACACCCGGCTCGTCCTGACCAATGCGATCTACTTCAAGGCTGCCTGGATGGACGAGTTCTTCGCCGGCGCGACCAAGAAGGCCGATTTCTGGACGACGCCGACCAGTAAAGTCCAGGCGATGATGATGCATCGCAAGGCCGATTACTCGTTCGTCGACGGCGAGACGGCGCAGCTACTTGAGCTCCCCTACGAGCAGAACGATCTGTCGATGCTCGTGATTCTTCCGCGCAAGAAGGACGGACTGAAGGACTTGGAATTGAAGCTGACCGCTGCGAACCTCGACGCCTGGCTGAAGTCGAAGAAGCTGTACGAAGTCGATGTCAAGCTTCCCAAGTTCAAGTTCACGTCACAGTTCAGCTTGAAGCAGACGCTGGCCGACATGGGCATGCCGATCGCCTTCACGCGGGCGGCTGACTTCAGCGGTATGACGAGCCAGGAAAAGCTCATGATCAGCGACGTCATTCACAAGGCGTTCGTCGACGTGCACGAAAAAGGCACCGAGGCGGCGGCGGCAACGGCGGTCATCATGAAAACGCTGTCGGCGCCGATTCGGCCCATAGTTCCGTCAGCGAACTTCCATGCGGACCATCCGTTCGTTTTCGTCATTCGCGACAACCGCTCCGGCGGGATCCTCTTTGCCGGGCGTGTGGCGAATCCGGTGTAATCGTCGTTTCCGCTTGCGGCTTTGCGTTCAACTGGCGCCCTGCGAACGCGAAGCCGCAAGCGGCATATTCACCGCCACTTGAAAAACCATAGCGCCAGCGTGAACGTCACGAGCGCATACGCCGACAGAATTCCCAGCCGCCAGTTCACATCCATGATGCTCGCTCCCTCCAGCATCACCTCGCGTAACGCATCGTTTAACTGAGTTAACGGCAACGCTTGAATCATTGGCTGCGCCTCGTCAGGAAATCGCTTCGACGAGAAGAACACTCCCGAAAAAATGTACATCGGCAGCATGAGCATGTTGACTAGCCCGGACGCCGTCTCGGTCTTCTCCGTGCGACTGCCGAGCAACAGCCCGATGCCCGAGAATGCCGTCGCGCCGATCAGAATGACGGCGAGCAGCGTGACAGTCGACCCGTGGATCGGCACATCGAACCAGAAGTAGCCGACGCACAGCAGGCTGGCCATCTCCGGCAACAAAAACACCAACCGAGCCACGAGGAGCGATAGAAGAAAATCGCTGTGCCGCATCGGTGTCGCCATCAAGCGTTTGAACAGCTTGCGCACGCGCATATCGACGAGCACGAAACCGACGCCGAACAATCCGCCGCCCATAATGTTCATGCCGATCAGCCCGGGCAGGAGAAAGTCGATGTACCTGCTGCCGCGTTCGGTGATGTGTGTTTCGCTGATCGCATTTTCAGAGTCGTGCTTTCGCGACAGGATCGCTTCCGTCCAATAGCGTGCCTGCGTGCTGTCGGCCCGAGCCGGATCATAGACGTATTCGATCTTGTCGGCGTGAGCGACGACGAAGAGCGATGTCTTGCCCTTTTTGAGCCTGGCCTTGCACTCGTTTTCGGGAAGCAGATCGACCTTGAGCGACTCGTCTTTCCAGCGTTCGCTGCGCAGATGCTCTGCGACTTTTTCGGCGCGTGGCGATTGAGCGACATCGACGACCGGCGATTCCGGACGCGAACTCGAGAAGGCATAACCCAGCCCGACCGCGAGCACCAACGGGAAGCCATAAACCCAGAATATCACCTCCGGCTCGCGCACAAACTCGCGAATACGAGCGCCCACGAGTTCAGCCAACGGCAGCCAACGCTGCGGGATCATCGCACGTACCTCTTTCTCCGGCGCCGGCTGGGGTTTCCTGCTTCCCCTGGCACGGCGTCGGGCAGATGTTGTATGATAACTCGGTATCCGCAAGTACCTTTGTCGCTTAGCCTGAGCGACGAAAAAAGAAGATGATGCACTACATCGTTCGCCATGGCGTGATGCGATTGCTCGGCGACTTCGAGCCGGCCTCGGACATCGTCTATCATCGCAACAACGAAGTCGTCGTGGAAACAGAGCGCGGACATGAGATCGGCGAAGTTTTGTGCGAATCGACGCCTCGGGCCATGGAGTTCATCGACGAACCGACGCGCGGCAGAATCTTGCGCCGCATGACCGCCGAGGATCGCACCCAACTCTTGAACAGTCAGACCCTCGAATCCGACGCCTATCATCGCGGCAACCACTACATTCTCGAACGCAAGCTGCAGATGGACCTCGTCGATGTCGAGCATCTCTTCGGCGGCGAGCGGCTCATCTTCTATTTCCTCGCAGAGAAACGCGTCGACTTCCGTGATCTCGTCAAGGATTTGGCCCGCGAGTTCCGCACGCGCATCGAGATGCGCCAGATCGGCATACGCGATGAAGCCAAGCTCCTCGCCGACTACGGTGATTGCGGCAAACCGGTATGCTGCAATTCGCATATGCTCGAGATGCCGCCCGTGTCGATGAAGATGGCCAAGCTGCAAAAGTCGACGCTGGACCCGTCGAAGATTTCAGGCCGCTGCGGGCGACTCAAATGCTGTTTGCGCTTCGAACAGGATGTTTACGAAGAATTTCAGCAGCAACTCCCCAACACCGGCACACGCGTCGTGACGGCCAAGGGGCAGGCACGCGTCATCGCCCAGGAGATTCTCGCTCGCAAATTGCTCGTCGAATTTGAGGATGGCCGGCGTTTGATGATCAATGCCGACGAGGTCTTAAGCGTGATGGGGTCCAAAGGAAAATGACCACATTCATCAAGAAGTTGGACCCGATTATTCGCCGCGATCCTCGCTATGCCTACGAGGTTTACGAATTCGTCTTCCACGGCCTGGAACATGCGCAAAAGCTGCTGGGCCGTGATGAGTCGTCCCATACGGAAGACACAAGCTTTCACGTCACGCCTCGGCAGCTCGTGGAAGGTATCTGCCACCTGGCACGGATCGAATTCGGACTGATGGCGCCGGTCGTCTTCCGCATGTGGGGTGTGCGGAATACGAGCGACTTCGGCGAGGTCGTGTTCAATCTAATCGACGCCGAACTAATGAGCCGCACTCCGGACGACAATCGTGCCGATTTCGATGACTTGTTCGATCTCGATGACGCGCTGGTGCACGATTTTCGCATCGTGATGGAAGAGGACTAAATTCGAACGGACTCGGAGAATGGCGCCGATGACATTTCCTAGGGCCCGTGTTGCCGTCGCAGCACTTCTCTTGCTGGGCTGGCTTGGTTTCCTGCTTTACCTGGTGATCGACTCTCCGCGGGTGATTCTGTCGACACCACAGTTCTTGCTCGCTGAAGCGTACGTCGTGGCGAGTGTGAGCGACGCCAATGGAGCGCCGAGCGAGGTCGTTACTGTCGACGAGGTGTTGTGGGCCAAGTCGGATGAACTGAGCCGCCTGGCGAAAAAGACGGTACGGTTAGCGGACCTTTTTGGATGCGGCAAGTCGTCTGGATACGTCGGCGCGGGCAAATACGTGCTGCCGCTACGCAAATCTTATGGCGCGCTCGAAATCACACCGATCCCGTGGTATCGCGGCTACCAGCATGGTCCGCCGACGCATGCCACATTGGAATCCGCCGGGCTTCCGCCGCCGCACGTCGTTCGCCGGCTGCCCATCGGCGAAGCCCTAGAGCGCAAGAAAGTACTTGCCGACGCGGGGCACCGAGTTCAGATCTATGACGAGGAGCTTCGCATCTACCCGCACACGGCCGAGGTCCGCTCGCAGGTCGACAAGCTGATCGCTTCCAAGTAGGGTGCGTGAAACGCACCGCTCGACACGGTGCGTTTCACGCACCCTACTGAAGCAATCCGCCGAGTAGGTCGCCCAGCAAGATGACGCCGAACAACACGAAGCCGGCAAGGAACATCCACAGCACCAAGCGATCATACAGAGGAATTCCATCCGATTCCGCACAAGGTTGCTGCGATTTTGCGACCTTTTCCGTAGCATTCATGGAGACTCTCCCAAGAAAGTGACATCGACATGGCCATGTTCATTTTTTCCGCAAGGTTCATGCCGGAGACATGAGAGGTGCGAATCCAGGTCGTGGTTCCAGCTCGGTCCAGAGAATTAAGCACAAAGAATCGATTGTCGGCGTCGTTGGGATGCCGAACGTGTGCGATCCTATCATCGCATGTGCGGAATCGACACAATAGTTCGTCGCGCTCCTTTGCTGACGCTTCAGGCGCTGGCCGCGTCATCTCGCATTTGGCAAGTCCATGTCTCAGCCTCGGGACGGTTTTTCCTGGTCCGTGACGATCTGGCCCAGGATTTGCCCTGCACTGTGCGGGTCGCGTACCGTGTTGAAAATCTCAAGAAAAGGAGGATATCCCATGACCCGCCAAACGAAGATCGTCATCGCCGTGCTCACGCTTCTTGTGGGCGCGCTTGTGGGCACCGAGATTTATGCCCAAGCACGCTTGCAACAGCTGATGATCGAGAAACTCACGCACGCACAGAAGCTGCTCGAAGGCATCGCCACCGCGAAGTTTGACAAAATCGAAAAACATGCCAACGAACTGATCCGCATCAGCAAAACCGCCGAATGGCTCGCCAACAAGCAGCCGCGTTACGAGCAGTTCAGCAATGATTTTGCGCGATCTGCCGAGGGAATTGTCAAGAAAGCGCGCGAGAAAAACATCGACGGCGTGACGCTGGGCTATTTTGACCTGACATCGTCCTGCGTGCGCTGCCATCAGTATCTGCGCGAGATCCGCGACGCGCGAGCGCCCGGCCTCGAGCGCGATCTGGCGGGACTGAAGGGAGAGCGCATAAAATAACCAAGCGGAATTGTTCACCACAGAGAGACAGAGAGAATCAATTGGGGGGAATGAACCGCCCGCACAGACCATGAGTGAAGCAGAAATAGGATTACTATCACGTATTTTCTCTGTGCCTCTGTGCCTAGAAAAATTGCTAAGCTCAGCATTAACGCTCGCCAGAGATAGAAGAGGCCGACCCATGGCAACAACGGACAAACCGGGCACGATTCACCTGCTGGCCGTCGACGATGACGAGAATCTCCTCGACATGATGCGCGAGCATTTCGACCGCAAGGGGTTCAAGCTCTCGACCGCATCGCGAGGCGCCGACGCAATGACCCTGGTCGACGAGGGACGGTTCGACGTGGCCCTCTTGGACATCAGCTTGCCCGACATCAATGGCCTTGAGCTGCTGGCCAAGCTCAAGGAACAGCATCCCGAGCTCGAAGTCATCATGCTGACTGCCCATGCCGCGCTCGACATGGCAATTCAGGCGATGAAGGCGGGCGCTTACGATTATCTGACCAAGCCGTTCCATTTCAACGCGCTGGACGTTCATATTCAAAAGGCGTTCGAGAAAGCCTCGCTGGCTCGCCGCGAACGGCAATGGGTCGAGCACATCTCGGTTGAATCGCCGCGCTATCGGATGGTCGGCTCAAGCCCGGCGCACCTGCGCGTCATGCAACTTATTGAGAAGGTCGCGCCGACCGACGCCACCGTTCTGATCCGCGGCGCCAGCGGGACCGGGAAAGAACTGGTCGCGCGCGCGCTCCACTATAACAGCCCACGCCGAAACCGCCCGCTAGTTACCGTCAACTGTGCGGCTCTGCAAGAAACGCTGCTGGAAAGCGAACTCTTCGGCCATGAGAAGGGGGCGTTCACCGGCGCCGTTCAGACCAAGCCTGGCTTGTTCGAGGTCGCTGAGGGAGGAACGCTGTTCATCGACGAGATCGCCGAGATGGCGCCGGGGCTGCAAGCGAAGCTGTTGCGCGTCCTGGAGAACGGTCACTATCGCCGCGTCGGCAGCACGCATGAAGCCGTCGCGGACGTTCGCATCGTCGCCGCCACCAACAAAAACTTGGAAGAAGAACAAAAGAGCGGCAAGTTTCGCGTGGACCTTTTTTATCGCCTCAATGTCGTGTCGATGCGCCTGCCCGCGCTAAAGGATCGCCGCGAGGACATCTCGGAGCTGGTGGAGCACTTCCTTGCGACGCGCCGAGTCGGACCGAAGCCGTTCACCATCACTCCCGAAGCGATGGATGCGATCAAGCACTACGATTGGCCTGGCAACATCCGCGAGTTGGCGAATGTCCTGGAACGTGCGCAGATTCTGGCCGAGGACAGCACCATTACGCTCGACGATTTGCCTGAAAATCTGTTCGACCACCACGTCTCATCCGGCTCGACGCCGCCGGGCGATCCCGTGCACCTGCGCGAGGTCGAACGCTTGCACGTCCTCGAGGTTTTGCGTAAAGAAAAAGGGAACAAAGTGCACGCAGCCAGGGCGCTCGGGATAAGCCGGCGTGCGTTGTATCGGCTAATCAAGAAGTACAGCCTCGCCGACGAAGAGATACGCGGATAATTCAGGACATAGCCGGCGTTTGTGGAACGCCGCGCGGCCCAACGATCGCTTCGTTCCACGAACGCCGGCGAAACGTCGCGGTGATACGACATGATGGAATATGTTCAGCGGCTCGGGCTCTCATGGTGGACTTTGATTCTATGTGGCATCCTCGGCTCCGTCAGCGGATTGGCCAGCTATACGTTTTGGTACGCCCAAGGCGCATCCTATTTTAGAGCCGATCCCAAAGCTTGCGTGAATTGCCACGTCATGCGCGAGCACTACGACGGCTGGCAGAAGGCAAGCCATCATGCACACGCCAAATGCGTCGATTGCCATCTGCCTCATGACTTCGTCGGCAAGTACATCGCCAAGGCGGAGAACGGCTTCTGGCATTCGAAAGGCTTCACGCTACAGGACTTTCCGGAACCGATTCGCATCAAGCCAAAGAACTCGCACATTCTGCAAGCGAACTGCACGACCTGCCATCAGGAGATGGTGGGAGAATTGACGGCGCACGGAGCGTTCGCGGACGGCTCGAACAACTGCATTCGCTGCCACGTCTCAGTGGGTCACGGTCCGACGCGCTGAATGAATCACTATGCAGCGCGAGCAACAATGGTGATACCGTAACGATCCGCGAGCGCCACGGTCTCTTCCTGATCGATGACGATGGTCTTGCCCGCTTCGATTGCCAGGACGCGGCCACCGGCTTTGTACATCGATTCGATGGTGCCGCAGCCGATGGTTGGGACATCGAAGCGCATGTCTTGCTTGGGCTTGGCGACCTTGACGACGACGAAGCCGCCGCGCGGGCAAAGCTGGCCGGCGCGGAGGATGCATTGATCGGTCCCTTCGATGGCCTCGACGGCGAGCACGGCCTTCTCGCGCACGGCCACGCTCTGGCCGACGTCGAGTCGGCCCATCTCCCGCGCCATCTCCCATCCGAACGCGATATCGGCTTCTTCGCTGGCACTGACGCCGTATGAAGTCAATTGTCCTTCTTTCACGAGTAACTCCGGGCAAAAGTCCAGGGCCGACGCGAACGTCATCCCATCCTTGGCAAACTCATCGATCAGGGACAGCAGCAGCGTGTCGTCTTTGTTGTCCTTGCGATTCCCGAAGAAGTAGGCACAGATCATGCGCCAGTCGGGCAGGTAACGCAGCAGGCGAAACGACACGTTCATGCGAACCTTGTGCAGCTTCCCCGCCATGACGATTTTTTCGACGCCCTCGTACTTGAAGCAACTGATCATGCGGCCCAGCTTGGCGATGCCGGCCCAGTAGAAGCGATCGACCATCCCTTCAAGTTCCGGCGCCGCTTCGTCGATGAGGCCCACGCACACGACCGGAATGCCGAGTTTCTTCGCTTTCTGTGCGAAGAGGATCGGAAAGCGTCCCCAGCCGGCGAGGAGGCCGACGGGGGGCCGATCGAACTTCATCGGCGGCGGTCCCCAGTTGAAAAGCCAATCCAATCCGAGCATAAGGTTCCTGACAGAGACGAAAGTTGGAAGCCGCGAGGCGCACCATCACGCTGCGTCCGCGGCACGCTGGTCTTCTCTGTACTTGAGAAGCCGCTGAATCTGAATCCGCATCCACGGCAACTCGGCAATCAGCGTCCCCAGTTCCTCGACATCGAGTTCATCTTGAGCCGGGTAGCCACACACGCGTGCACCGGGGGCAAGATCGCTGAAGATCCCCGTTTGGGCATCGATGACGGCGCCGTCGCCAATGACGATGTGATCGATAATGCCTGACTGGATCTTCATCGTCACGTCGTCGCCGGTAGTCGTAGAGCCCGCGATGCCGACTTGGGCGCCGAGGATGTTGCGCTTGCCGATCTGGCAATTGTGGGCGATCTGAACGAGCATGCCGATGACCGTGCCTTCGCCGATCGTGGTGGCGCAAAAGGTCCCGCGGTCGATGGTGGAACCGGGGCCGATGACGACATCGTCACCAACGACGACGGCGCCAAGCTGGGGAACTTTGACATGGCGGCCCTGCAGGAAGCGATAGCCGAAACCATCGGAGCCGATGACGCTCCGGGCATGAACGACAACGCGGTTGCCGAGAATGGCGCCGTCGTAGAGTGTGACGCTGGGATGGAGCGTGACGTTGTCGCCGAGCGTACAATGGGCGCCGATGACGGCGCCGGCAAGGAGCCGGCAGTTTTTGCCAAGAACGGTGTTTTCGCCGATGACGACGCGTTTGCCGATGACCGCCCCCGCGCCGACGCGCGCGCTCGGGTGGATAACGGCGCCAGGATCGATTTCGCTCGGTACGATGTTGTCGGACATGGGAGCACCATTCTATGTCCGAGTCTGAGCGCCAGCGAAGGGCAAGGAAGTTCTTTTCGCCGGCGCTCAGGCTCGGCAACGAGTTTCATGCCGCGGGGGCTTGCGGCTCTGCCGATCCATCGCCATTTTCGAGGAGGTTGAGCTCTTTCAGGACGCGAAGCAGGTTACGGCGCATTTCGGGGAGTTTTCGCAAACAGGCGACGGTGCGATGCGCTTCTCGATCTTCCTGGGCTGGGTAAAGAAACATGCGCTTGCCTGGGGCGACGGTATTCGCGATGCCGGTCTTGGCGCCGAGCATGGCGCCGTCGCCGATGTGGACATGATCGGCGACCCCGACCTGCCCGCCCATCGCGACATAGTTTCCCGTGGAGGACGAACCGGCGATGCCGGCCTGGGCCGCGATGACATTATGTTTGCCGATGCGCACGTTATGCGCGATCTGAACGAGGTTGTCGATCTTGGTCCCGTCGCCGATGCACGTGGGCTCGAAAGTTCCCCGGTCGATGCAGGCGCACGCGCCGATCTCGACATCCGAGCCGACGAGAACGGCGCCGAACTGGGAAACCTTGACATGCCGGTCGTGATGCAAGCGATAGCCGAACCCGTCCGCGCCGACAACGGCGCCGGCGTGAATGATGACGCGATCGCCGATGACGACGTCATCGTAAATGGTGACGTTTGGATAGAGGAGGGCATCATCGCCGATGCGGCAGTTTTTGCCGACGACGACGCCGGCATGCAGATGGCAGTTCTTGCCGATGGTTGTGCCCTCGCCGACGACGACGAACGGTGCGATCGACGGATCGGCGCCGACCTGAGCCGACGAATGGACCTCGGCGCGCGGATCGATGCCGAAGGGTTGAAAGTCGCCTTTGCCGTGCAGGCGCTTGAAAATAGTGATGAATGCCGCCAGCGGGTCGGCGCATTGGATGAGCGTCTTGCCTTCCAGGGATACCTGAGCGGGAACGACCGCCGCGCTGGCTTTGGAGAGCGGTAGTTTGCCGGCGTGCTTGGCGCTTTCAACGAAGGTGATCTCGTTGGCTTGAGCCTTTTCAAGGGTTCGGGCAGCGTGAATGAGCAATTCGCCGTCGCCAATGAGCTGGCCGCCCACCAGATGCGCGAGTTCTCGTGCGGTGACAGACACGGGATTTCCTTTCTTCCTTGAAAACTCGGGGCGATCCTGCATCCTGCCGGCCGACATGATAATGCAAACTGAGTGCCCAGAACAAGCGAGATTTTAGGCCGGCATGCAGCCCAGGCCGCCAAACCCCGCGCAAGTTCGCAAATGGCGAGTTCGCTTTCCGTAACTCCTTTTTCTGTCAATTGTTATGACAAAGCACCGTTTGCCGACTCGCGACTGTGGAGTGCGGCGGCTTGACACCGCTTTCTTACTTTCTTTCTTCTCGCCGATGGCTCGCATCCGTGATCGTTCCAAAGAAAGTACCAAAGCGGTGTCAAGCCACCGCAGTCCAAAGCCGCGTTTTCATCAGCGCATGGTTTCCGCTATGCCGCCTGTCGTCACTTCTTTCCAGCGGGCAGACGCCATTGCTCATCGAAGAAACCCGCGTCAACGATCCCGGCGGGCCGCTGCGTTGTCCGCGGCTGGTCGATGTCGAGGACCGCCCAATCGGGCAGGCGCGGTATCTGCCGTGCGTTGTTAAGGTAGTCGTAATCGCGAAACGTGAAGCTGCTGTTGAGCACGACGTACTTCTTCGGATTCAGCGGATTCGGATAGATCAGCACCGGCACATGACTGCCCGCGGCGTATGCCTTCTTGTCGATGAACACGCCTTCCTTCGCATCCCAGCGGATCGGCAACTTGTCGGCGATTTTCGCGAGCACTTTGTTGCTTTGCGGATCGCCCCAGAGGATCAAGTTTGCATTTGCGATCCACTTATCATCGACTTGAACGTCGGTGATGGGCCGAAGCTCGCTGCGGAATTGCTTGCGCCAGTGATCGAACGCTCGTTCCATCTCGCTCGTGACCCACTTGCCGACTTTCGGGTTCATCGGCTCTCCGGTCGGCATGACCATGACAAAGGTTGACATGAACGCATCATCGATCGGGCCTTGAAGGCCATGCTGCTTGCGCAGTTTGGCGTCGCTGATCGGATTGATGACCAGCGTCCAGTTGCCATCGATCTTTCGATAGTGACTCTTCCATGAACGATCCGAGCGCACGGCGGCGCCGGTCAAGACTTGGGCATCGACGACGACGGTGATTCCTTTGGGCCGATTGTCGAACGGACAGTGCCCCGGTGGAATCGACAGCGTGAAGGCGTTGACGTTCTTGGTCCGCACAACGATGGTGCGCGGCGACTTGCCCTCAAAGATCTCCGCGTACACGTCCGCTCGCTCCCAGTGCTCTTCCAGGCTGTCGATCGTCAGCCAGTGTACCTTGTTGTAGCGCAGCATGTACGTCGTCAGATGCAGCTTGAGCGGCAGCGGATCGCGGCCCTTGGCGACGATGGAGTCGATGCGCCGATTGATCTCGACTTTCGCATCGGGATGATAAGAGTGTCCCGTTTTCGGCCCGATGACGTGCACCAAATCGAGCCGTTCGCGGAGCATCGCCTGGGCCATGATGTCGGCGGCTTGCTTTTGCGAATCGTTCTCGCCCGAGTAGGCGACGGTTGGCAGGTTGTAAAGATTCGCCGCCCAATCGGTGCAGTCGTACCAGTGCAAAAGCTTCTTTTCCCACTCGTTCGGCTTGATCGTTTCCTTCTGGAAAACGCGCAAGAACTCGGGGGTTTCGCTGAAGCCGGCGCCCGGCGCGGCGGCAGCCCACAGACCCGGGTAATGCACGGCGAAGTTCCAGCACGCCGCCCCGCCCATCGAGAAACCGCGCACGCTGATGCGATTGACGTCGATCGCGTAATGCTTGCGGACATGATCCATCGCCTCGAACGTGTCGATCTCGCCCGCGAAATGATTGGCATTGCAGTATCGCCCATACGGATGCAAGACGAAAGCGTGCGGCGGCGCGAACTGTCCGACATCCTTCTGCCGGCCTTCGATGAAGTTCAACTCCGTCAGCTTCTCACCTCGGCCATGAAACCAGATGTCGAGCCGATGCTGGTACGGTGAGTTCGGGTTGTACGATTTCGGCACGATCAGGCCGTAGGGTTGCACCGAGCCGTCGATCTTCGATTGATAGCCTCGCACGATCAAGCCGGTGTCGGTATTCCACGGCGTCTTGCCTTCACGCAAGAGCTTGGCGCGTTCACGGCCCTGCTGCATGTGCTTGCGGGCGATGTCGAATTCCTTTTCAGAATAGAATTCGTTGTACCGCAGCGCGTAGTAGGCGGAGTTGGCGAAGATCTCGACGTCCGGCATGAATTGCAATAGCGCCGGTTTCGTCGCCAGGCTCTTGCGCAGATCGGCGACCTCGTTGCGGAAATCGACGACCGCTTTCTTCAACTCGGAGTACGTTTTCTCCGGAATCGGAATTCCTGGCGCCGGCACCGGACGCACGTTGTTTGGATCATTGTCCTGGGGCCCATCGGCATGCGCGATGCCGACGATGAGTAGTGCCGCCGCCATGAATGCGATGCGTTTCATGCGTTTTCCTCTAGTAGCGTTGTAAGGGTGTGAGGTATTGTAGCCATCGAACTCCGTGGGGCACGTTTCCGACGTGCCCGGAATCATGGCACGTTGAAAACGTGCCCCACGGCAAGGAGGCAACGATGTCTGTCGTAGACGACGAAAGGTTCGGAGAATTCAACAGGCTCACGATCTGGTTCCGCCGAACGACGCTGTTTTATTCCCTGGCGAGTGCGGTCGGTTTCGGGTTGATCGCCATCGTCGTGGTGGTCATTGCCGTCTCGCGCGGCGGCATCGGCGCCGTCGGCATCCAGTGGATCGTGGGCGCCGGCGCCGTTGCCGGCACGTCCGCCACTGCGTTTTGCTATTACCTGATTTACCGCCCCCGACTTGTGCTCGATGGCGACTTCCTGCAGCTCATCTATTTCAGCGGCAAGGTCGCGGGCCAGGTTCCGTTCGACAACATTGTCAATGTGACGCTGCAAAAATGATCCGACGGCGGCGACAGCATCGTGTTTCTCGACGTCAACTTGCTCGATCGCAAGGATCCCGACACTTGGTGGCCCGGAATCAAAAAGGGGCTCTACTTCGAGATTCACGACGAATACGATCGAACCCTCTCGTGGATCATGGCCCGAATTCTGGCACGCGTCGAGAACGCCAAGGGGTGATGAGCGCGATTTGCCCTTGTCGTCCGCATTTTCCGCAGAATCTGCATTATTGGTCGCGATTTCCCAACTTGCCGAGCTTCAACATCATTTCGCGGGTCCGTTCCGCAGCGCGAGTGTGTATCATACAGTGATAGGTCAGAGCTTGAAGCGTAAGCGAAGCTCCGCGCCATTGTTCGCTTACGCCTCAGATTCTGACCAGCGAGGGATACCCAGCATGAGCGCGACGATCGAGGCGATTCGGGACTTCTACGTCGCCACCACGGCTGTTGTCACGGGCAATGTTGTGCTTGGCCCGGGCGTCAATCTGTGGTTCAACGTCGTCCTGCGCGGCGACCTGGCAACGATCACGCTCGAACCGCGCGTCAATATCCAGGACGGCTCGATCGTCCACACCGATAACGATGCTCCGATGACCATCGGCGAAGGCGTCGTCGTCGGCCACGGGGCGATTCTGCACGGCGCCAAGATCGGACGCGACACGCTCATCGGCATGCGGGCGACGCTGCTATCGGGTTGCGAGATCGGTGAGGAATGCCTGATCGCCGCCGGCACTCTTGTCACCGAGGGGCGACGCATTCCGCCGCGCTCGGTCGTCATGGGCGTGCCGGGCAAAGTGATCCGGGCCATCACCGACGCCGAACTGGAGCGAACGCGAACGATCTGCGCTCATTATCTCGAGATGGCCCAGCGCTACGTACGCGGCGCCTACCCGCCGCCGTGGCAGCGATAACGCAATGACCGCTGTGGCGCAGCACGTTCTGCTACGCTGCAAGCGGCTGGGTGAATTCTAGCATGAGTGTGGCTGAAGAAATTCGTGTGACGGCGCCGCCCAGTGTGGTCGATATGAACTTGACTGCGCCGATGGACCGTCGCAGCGATGTCGAGCACAAACAAGCGCGCATCGCCGGTTACCTGCAAGAAATCGGCTGCGACGGACTCGTCGTCCTGAATCCTGACAGCTTCGCCTGGCTCACCGGCGGCGGCGCGCCGCGCGGCATCCTCGATCCCGATGCCATGCCGGGACTTTATTTCACTCCCGATGCGCGCTGGCTCCTGTGCAGCAGCGTCGACTCACAACGCATTTTCGACGAGGAAATCGACGGGCTAGGTTTTCAGCTCAAAGAATGGCCCTGTCATCAAGAACGCGCATCGCTCTTGGCAGACCTTATCCAGGGACGCAATATCGCATCCGATTCACCGATCGGCGAATGCAAGGCCGTCGCGCCGCAGCTCGCCTTGATGCGGCGAACACTCACCGATTACGAGATTGCCTGCTACCGCATCCTTGGACAGACGCTCAGCCATGCCCTTGAAGCGACCGGGCGCATGCTGGCCGCCGGCGAATCAGAACGCGAGGTCGCCGGCCAAATCGCCCATCGCCTCCTGCATCGCGGCGTGCATCCCCTGCTGATCTCAGTGACGGCGGATAGCCGTGGCAGGGCCTATCGGCAAGCAAGTTTCACGTCGGCGCCGGTTACGCGTACCTGCGTCATGACCGTCGCCGCACGCAAATATGGCCTCTGTGCACGCGCCAGTCGATCGATCTCCTTCGGTCCGCCCGACGCCAACTTTCGCCGCGACCACGACAACACGTGCAAGATCAGCGCCACCTACGTCGCGGGAAGCTGGCCCGATTCGGTGCCGAGACAAATCTTGCTCACCGGCCAGCGCATCTATCAACTCACCGGCGTAGAGCATGAATTCTACCTCGCCACCCAAGGCCATCTGACCGGTCACGCCCCGGTGGAAATGACGATTTCGCTCAAAGACGAGAGCCTGTTGCAAGCGCGCTGGGCGGTCACGTGGTGTGTGTCGGTCGGGGCCGGCGTGAGTTGCGACACGTTCCTCATTTCCGACGACGGCCCGCGCACCATCACCTCTGCCGAGAATTGGCCACTTAAACGCATCCGCATCCAAGGCGCCGAGTTCGTCCGCCCGGACGTCCTGATTCGTTGACTCGAGTGATTTGTCCGTGACTCAGCCGTGCGGCTCTGCGAAATAATCCTGCGATTTGCGAGTCTTTAGCATCGTTACATGGACCGATGGCGGTCGAAGGTGAATTTGACCACGGATCACCTAGCGCGGCTGAGCCGCAACCACCAAGTACCAACCACGGGTTACCTGATCGCACGGATAGGTGATGCGGGAACGGCCGTGACCAAGCGGGAACGTGGAGATACCGAACATCCCAACTCTCCCGTGCTTTTCCGCACTTCCTGAATTGGACAGCGCCACTTTTTCAACTTGGTCAACACCCTGCAACGCATTTTTGGTACGTAACTTCCTTAGTAAACAGCACGTGCGCGTATTCGTTGCACCCACAAACTCACCCCCCTCCTCCCGAAATGCAACGAAACCGGGAGCCAGTGCGAGCAACGCTCGTTCGCCGCCAGCAGAGGTAGCAGGGCTTCAAAAGTGGCGTTGTCCAATGGATCTCTTTTCTCATCATCCGTGCCATCAGTGGGATCCGTGGTCTGGAATAATCTTGTTGTCAAACGAAGAAGTTGATTGATAGTAGCACGGGGAACACAGGAGGGAGATGTCGGTAGGAGCGATGCACAACACCTTCAAGACTTCGCCTATTCTGTTGGTGAAGAACCAAAATCTCTCCGTGTTCCTGGTGTCCCCCGTGGTTCCATTACGCATCCATCGTCGTGGCGCCGATGCGATGAAGCAGTTCGCGGTACCATGCCTCGGCCTGAGCGGCGCGGCCTGGCAGCGTGTTGGCGCCCCAAATGACGGCCAGCGTCAGCGTGGTGTTGGCGTCGGTCTTCGTGCGTTGAGCGTCCTTGACCGCGTTGCCGCACGGACCGTCCGCGTCGCACAGACACAGAAGGCCGGCAAGGTCAATGGTCTGCCCGGACGCGTTGAACACATACGATGCTTCCGCCGGCGCGATTGATATCCGTAACGGCGGCTTGGCCTTGACGAGATCGACGACGCTGATCGGCAACCCGCTGTGCAGCGACACGATGTTGCAGACATCGACGGCCGCGTTTATGGACGACAAGGCGCCGTCGGTCACGGCGCGAATGAGATATTCCGACGCCGGCTTGCTGCGACCGGCCGGCTTGAATCCGCCGTGCCGCAGCATCGTTCGTACGGCTTCGCGCACCGCGTCATCGCTTTTGAGTGGAGCGTCGGCTTGCAAAGACAATAGCGCGAGAATATCCGGCGGCGTCGGCATCTCGCCCAGCGGACGCGGAAACGTCGTCGTGAACGCGCGAGCGTCAAGCAGCGGGTGCGGATCGATGTGCATTGCCATACCCCGTCAAAGCCTGAAGCTTTAGCGAAGGACGGCGTTTCCTTCGCTAACGCTTCAGGCTCTGATTACCTCTGCAAAATCGGCCGCAGCGCCTTTTCGAACGCGTCGGCCTGGCGCAGGAACCCCAGGTCGGTCGGGTGTGAACTGTCGACGGTTCCTTCGTTATCGTCGCCGAGCAGATGCGCGCCTTCGAGATAGTACACGCCTCTGGCACCGGCTTTCATGAGTTTTTCGTACGCCGCCTTCAAGGCTGCTTGACTCGCCAGGTTGCGTTGACGCGGAGAGGGCAGCAAGTGGCCGTTGTCGTAGTTGCGATCCTCGACGAGCAAGATCGGCGTGGCCGGTCGTTTTTGCCGAAGCAACTCAACGAGCGGCTCGGTATTCGCCGTCACCTCTTTCGCGGTCATGTTCGGCAAGCAGTCGATGACGTAAACCGACGCATCGATCTCGGCGATCAGCTTGACGACTTCGGGCTCCATGCGGCCGTTGCCGGAGAAACCGAGGTTGACGACGGGATAGCCGAGGCGTCGGCCGAGGATGGCGGTGTGGACCATGCCGGTGCGCGAGGCACAGCCGCCTTGCGTAATCGATGTGCCGTAAAAGACGATCGGTTTGCGGTCTTTCGGATACGCTGGGGCTTTGGCCAGAAATGCCGATTTCGGTATGCCGACCTGGACGGACGACACACCGTTGTAGAGCGGCAGATACAGGAGGTATTCCCGTGTGCCGGCCGGGATGCCGGTCGCCAGAATCGCGGTATTCGTTTGCTCTCTGGGCTGCCCGACGCCGAGCCAACGCCAGCCCTTGTCGGTCTTGACGTAGAGATCCAACCCGCTGACGCCGGTGGCGGCCATGTGCGGCATCGCGAGGTTCTTCGAGGTGAGGGTCCAACGTCCTTGAATCGTCGCGGCATCGGTGACAAAGCGCACGCACATGCCGGCGGAGTGCCTACTCAGATTCCAAACGGCATCGCGGACCTTGCCCTTGGCCCGCGCCGGCAGCCGATCGTATGGCGATTCGGTGTCGGTGAATGCTCTGCCTTCGAGATCGAGGTGCTTCAGATCGTACCAGACCACATCCTTGTCGCCGGTCGCCAGTTTCGGGTCGAGCTTTTCTTGTGCATGAACGGGCACAGCGACGAAAAGGGTTGCCAACAGAATGCCGATAGTGCGGTACATGAGAATGCCTCTTGCAGGGAGCGTTGTCAGGATGCCGTGTACACGGTTTTACGCGGAGGTGTGGCGAACGTCATTGTCTAAAGAGCCGCGCACGTAGGAAGCGGTTCCCAGCACGGGCTCTTGGTTCGCGTGGAACGGTCGTTCAATCGAGCTGCGATCGCCGACGGTGCAGCCAGCCGCGACGGTGGATTTCTTGAACGTCGGGGATCGGCATCACGTCATCAACGGTGTAGGTCTGGAACAGGTCGCGCGTTTGCATCAGGTTGGCGATGTCGATGACAGCCGTCCATTGATCGCTCAAGGCGCCGAGATAGGTGGAGATGAGCCCCGCCAACGTCTGCTGCGAGGTGACCAGATCGTTGTAACTCACGCCACCCACCGCGGCATGGCGCGCGACAGCCGCGCGGTAGGCTTGCACCTGGTTGGGCAGAATTTCTTTTTTGTACATGTCGAGGATTCGGCGATTATTGTGGTACCGCTCGAACGCCTCGGCGAGTCTACTGGTCAAGTCGTTGCGGACGCGCTGGTTGTCGGCTAACGCTCGGCGCAGCAGGGCGTGCGCCGCCTGGATGCCGCCCCGGTTTTGGTTCCAGAGCGGGAACGGAACGCCGACGTTGACGTTGGCGACCGAACTGAACGGCGGCGTCGTGTAGTCCTTCTGAAACGCAAGGTGCAGCGTCACGTCGGGGTAGGGCTGAACCTCGGCAAGCCGCGCCAACAGCCGAGCTCTTTCGACGCCGAAGGTCGCCGAGACGACGTCGGTATGCCGGCTTAGCACGTGTTCGAGCACCTTGTCGTATTCAAGCACCGGCACGGCCACGTCGATCTGGCCGGCCACCGCCGTTAACGGCAAGGTGGGCATGCCGAGGCCGGCGGAAAGCTGTCTCCACGCGGTCTGATAGCGCACACTCGCCTGCATCAGCGCGTTGCGGGCCTGGTTCGCCAGAACGCGAATCTGCATCGGCTCATAGGCCGCCACCTCGCCGGCGATCAATTGCTGCAAGAGCACGTAGTACAGCTCTTCCGCCAATTGCGACATGGATTTCTGGATATCGAAGTTCTTTTGGGCCGACAGGACGGCGAAGTAGTTGGAGCGAACCTGGGAGCGCACGTCCGATTCGACTTGCAGCACTCTCTGCTCGCTGATGGCCAGGTCGCGCAGGGCAGCCTCGCGCGCCAGTTTGAGTTTGCCCATCGTAACGATGGTTTGCTCGAAGAACCCGCCTTGCTGGCCGGGCGACCGCTGGCCGTTGGTGTCCCCCTGGCCGACGGTGGAGGCTTCGTAGCCGATGGTCGGATTCGGATAGGCGCCGGCCTGGCGCGCGATGCCGCGCGCTGCTTCAACGTCGAGGTAGGCCTGGCGCACGAGCGGATTATTCTCAAGGGCAATCCGCTGCAAGTCGGAAAGCGTCACGGGCCGTCCATCCGGTCCGAGCTGTGCGGTCGGCAATGGCGGAACCTTGGTGAGCGGCGGGAATTGCTTCTTGATCGCCGCCTCGCGCTCGGACCCTTTGGCCGGGATGTTGAACTCGCTCGCCTCGCCGCCCGGGATGTCCTTGGTGTATTGCGTCAAGCGTTGCCAAAGCTGGCCTTGATCCTTGCTCGGCGTCTTGTCCCCCTGAAATGCTGCCGGCGTGACCGGGGCGCCGATGGCCGGCTTATCGATGCGCGCGCCGCCCGTGTTTGGAAGCATGCGTGGCGCCGGTTCGAAGCCGCCATCCACGCGCTGGGCCGCGCGTTCGACGAGCAGTCCATCCACATCGCGAGTGTACACATGGCAGCCTGTTAGCCCCATCAATAATAGCGCGAGTACTGCCCAGCGCATGAAACCGCCTCCGTATCGTCGGTTGCGACGCTACGGAAGATATCGGTTGTGACGATTGCGCAGGGTGAACAAAATTCGCGAGGTTCCGGCTTGTTCAGGCAAGCGGGGAAGGTCGGGCAAGCAAGCCAGAAGTCAGAGGTCAGAAGTCAGAGATCAGTCAGAGAAAAGCATTCGGTGGTGATGCGAAACGTAGCACCCTCGCCACTGACTCCTGACTCCTGACCTCTGGCATTATTTCGGCAACGGCTTCGCGTCTTTGATCTCGGGCGGAGCAAGCCCATGCTCGAGCGTTTTGCCGCGCAAGCTCAGCGAGTTGGCGCCCACACGTATCGTCGTGAGGATTGACTTGGCGGGATGAGAATCGCCTTGCAGATCGATGACCGCGACCGGATTGCCTTGATGGCGATACTGCGTGAAGTTGAAGTTTTCCTTCCGTGCGAGTTCCGAGAGATGCGTTAGTATGGTCTGCTTGGAAATCGGAACAGCGCCCGCGCGGGCACGCTGAATCTCGACGGCGATCACGTTCGGCTCCTTGGGGACCAGCCAGACTTTCAGTTCGTAGGTGATGACCGCGCTAAAAAAGCCTGAGCCGTAGCGAAAGCCGAGACGCACATGCCCGCCCGGAACCGCATTGCCGTCGTCGTCGGTCGGAGGTTCTTCGAGATTGACGCAGATCGACGAGATGCCGGCGCGGCGCAGGTCGTCAGCTTCTGCGCGATCGTCGAACAATTCGTGAAAGAAGCAATTCATCTCGGTTTGCGACGCGTCGCAACCCCAGGTTTCATGGTACTTGCGATTGGCCAGCATTTGCATGAAGTTGCTCAGGAATCGCATCGCCAGCTCTTTGCTCGCATCATTGTGCGGCGTCTGTGCCTGGCGATAGAAGCTCGGCTCATGCTTGAGCGCCACGCCGAGCGCGGTGGCGGCGCCCGCAACAAGAACCAGGATGATGCCGCACAACCAGCTGACTTTGCTAAACTGCATGGCGTAGCCCCTGTAGGGTGCGTGAAACGCACCGCTCGGCCGGCAAGGTGCATTCCGTGCACCCTACGTGACGTCGCGGATATACCGCCGCGGTTAGCCCGAATCAATGGCAGTGGGCGCTTGTCGCGCCATCTGCCCAGGCTCTATGATTTCACCATGTTGAATCTTCACGCGCCGACGCCGACACGCTGGTTGGCCCAGGTATCGCAGAATCTCGAAGCGCTCCTGATCGACCATGCTCACTGCGAGAAAAAAGCGGCCGGCGTCGCCATGAATTTGATGTTCGCCTACGTAGACCGCGTCGAATTGGTGCGAGCGATGTCCGCCATTGTGCAAGAAGAGCTGGACCATTTTCATCTCGTGCTCGACTTGCTCGACCGCCGCGGCATTCGCTTTCGCAAGATCCCGCCCAGCCACTATGGCGAACGCTTACGCGCGCTCTGCAGCAAGCAGGAGCCGATGCGTGCCGTCGATCGGCTCCTCGTGGCGGCGCTGATCGAGGCTCGATCGTGCGAGCGATTCGCGTTGTTGCGAGACAATCTTTCCGACGCCGAGTTGGCGAATTTTTTCGGCAGCCTGTTCGAATCGGAGGCTCGGCATCATAGCACTTACGTGCGACTCGCGAAGCTGTTCGCCTCGGCCGATTGCGTCGACCGGCGATTGACGGAGTTGGCGGTCGAAGAGTCGAGCATCATCGCCGAAGGAGAACCGGTGCCGCGAGTACATAGTTGACATTGTTTAACCGCTCGCCTCTGGCGAGCACGACACAGGAGGCCGATATGTTGCGATTATTCATGACGTTGGCGTGCCTGATCGCACTGCCCACGCTGGCAACCTCACAGGAACCGGCCAAGCGCAAGCCGAACATCATCGTCGTCTATGCCGATGACCTCGGTTACGGCGATCTAGGCTGCTTCGGCAACAAGAAGATCAAGACACCCAACCTTGACAAGATGGCCAAGCAGGGCATCCGCTTCACGAGCTTCTATGTCGCTCAGGCGGTCTGCTCCGCATCGCGAGCGGCTCTCATGACCGGCAAGTACTCCAATCGCACCGGTATCCTCGGCGCGCTCGGCCCGAACGCCAAGCACGGGCTCGCTCGAGAGCACACGACGATCGCTGAAATGCTCAAGCTCCTCGGCTATCGCACCGGCATCATCGGCAAATGGCATCTCGGTCATCTCGCTGAGTATCTGCCGACGCGCCGCGGCTTCGATGAATACTACGGGCTCCCCTATTCCAACGACATGTGGCCCAAGCATCCGACGGCCAAATTCCCCGACCTGCCGCTCATCGACGGCGAGAAGATCATCGCCAAGAATCCCGATCAATCGAAATTGACCACCGAGTACACGGAGCGCGCGGTTCAGTTCATCAAGAAGAACAAGGATCATCCGTTCTTCCTGTACTTGCCACAGACGATGCCTCACGTGCCCTTGTTCGTGTCCGAGCGCTTCAAGGGCAAATCGGAAGCCGGCCTTTACGGCGACGTCATCATGGAAATCGACTGGTCGGTCGGCGAAATCCTGCGCACGCTCAAAGACCTCGGCATCGACGACGACACGCTCGTCATCTTCACCTCCGACAATGGGCCGTGGCTGAGCTACGGAAACCACGGCGGTTCGGCTTGGCTGCTGCGCGAAGGCAAGGGCACGACCTGGGAAGGCGGCGTGCGCGTGCCGTTCATCGCTCGTTGGCCGGGCCGTATCCCCGCCGACCGGACCCAGCCCATTCCCGCCATGACCATTGACCTTTTGCCGACGTTCTCGAAGCTCACCGGCGCCAAGCTCCCCGACGGCAAGCTCGACGGCAAAGACATCACGCCGCTGCTCATGGGCGAGGCGGGCGCGAAAAGCCCGCACGAGGCCTATTTCTTCTACTGGAACAATGAACTGCACGGCGTACGCTCCGGGCCGTGGAAACTCTACTTCCCACACACCTATCGCACGCTGGAAGGAAGCAGGCCCGGCGCCGACGGCAAACCGGGGCTCTACAAGGAACTGAAATGCGGCCTGGAGTTGTACAACCTCGACAACGATTTGAGCGAACGGACCGACGTCGCGGCCCGCAACCCGGAAGTCGTGCGCCGATTGCAGGTGATGGCGGACCGCATGCGCGACGACTTGGGTGATACGCTGACGCGCAAGAAATAACGATGGTAGACATCACGCTCCGCGTGATGAAGCGTCGTCCGAGCGTATCACGCCAAGTCAGACGCACCGAAATTCATCACGCGGAGCGTGATGTCTACGATCCAGCAGCACTGAACTCGGCGCGAATCCGGCGTGTTCGCTCGCTGTTCGGCTCAAGCCGTTCCAGGCGGGCAACCGCGCGTTCGGCGGCGTCGCGATCCTGGAGACGGATCAGAATGCGCGCATATGCCGCGGCGGCCTGGGCGGAGCGAGGTTGCTCCTCGGCAAGATCGCTCAACAGGCCGCGGGCCTGCTCGAGGTGCATCGCCGACTCCAGCATTTGGGCAAATAACAATCGCTCCTCCGGTGTCCCCGCGAATTGGCCCAGCGAGCTCTTGAAGTTCGCCAGCGACGATGCACGCCTCGCTGCGTCAAGATGTTCGATGTACCAGCGGACACGCCGATCGGCGATTGACTCGGTTTTGTTGGCGTCAAGCAGCGCAATCGCTCTGGATCGCGACGAATCAGCGATCAGGACGGCTAGCCGCCGCCGCGCCGGCGCCGTGTACTCCAGCGGCGCCGCCAGGGACGGATCGAGCAGCCGTTCGTAAAGCCGCCGGGCGTCGTCGTTGCGTTCCGCTCGGTGCGCGAAGTCGGCGGCATGAGCCAGTGTGATGAAGTCATTCGGCTGCGCGAGCAAGGCATCGTGGTAGGCCTTGGCCGACGCGTCGTGAAGGCCGAGCGCCTCATAGCACCGCGCCAACGTCAATGGCTGCCGGCTCGGCGAAATGTTCTTCTTCATTTGATCCAGATCCTTCGCTGCTTCGCCGCCGCGATCCATGGCGCGAAGGTGCTCGGCCCACGCCACCCAAACGTCGGGAGCGTGCCCCGCTTGATCCAGGCTCTGGCGCAAGAGCGCTTCCGCCTTCGCAAACTCGTCGGCTGCATCGTAGATCCGCGCCAGCCAGAGGGCGTCCCGAAAGTCGCGGACCGGCACATTCTCCGCTCGCTTCACCGCCAGTTTGGCATGGTGTTTGTCGCGCATGCCCAGGGCAATGTCTGCACCGAAGCGAGCGAGATCGGTCGTCAATTGCGTTCGCTGCTCGTACTTGGCGAGTTCCGTTTCCGCTTTGGCGAAGTCGCCTCGCTGCACGAGCAACCGCAACAAGCTCTCGACGACGCGTGGCTGCGATTCCCCCTGCTCCATGGCACGGGAGAAATCAACAATCGCCTGGTCATAGTTGTTCTCTCGCTCACTGATGATGCCGAACAGAACAGCGACGCGCGGCCAGTTGGGGCGAAGCTGATCGAGCTCGCGCAGTTTCCGTCGCGCCTCGGCAAGCGGGCGTCGCTGATCTTTGGCCTCGTGGACGAGAATGGCCGCTTCGCCAAAGCGCCAGAGCGAACCATTGTCTCCCTCGATCGCCCGGAGTTCATCGCGCCAGGTCCTCGCCATTGCCGAATCATTTTTCTGCAACGCAAGATCAAGCAGGAGCGAACGGCTGCCGGTGTCCTTGGGCCAGGCTCGGGCGATGTCGCGCAGCAGCGACATTGCCTTGCCCGTGTCGGCAAGCCGCATACAGGCATCGGCGACGGCGCGCCAAATGAGCAGACGGTCCTCGCGCGAGAAGCGTTTGTCCGGAAGCACGGCGAGCCGATCGAGCTTGGCACGATCTTCGATTGACCCGCGTGCTGAGTACAGCCGGCAAAGAGCGAGCCGCGTTGACAACCGATCTCCCGCCTGACCGAGCGTTTTTTCAGCATCTGCCAATCGTTTATGGCGGGCGGCCAAGTCAGCCAGTGAGCAGGCCAATTCGACGTCGCCGGGTTGCCGTCGCACGCCGTCGTCGAGAAGTCGAAAGGCTTCGGCCGCATCGGGAGCGTTGGCAGCGACAGCGAGAATCACCTCGGTCTTCTCCGGGGCGAGCTGTAACGCTCGCTTCAAGTCGCTCTTCAGCGTCGCATCGTCGCCTGTGATTCGAGCGAACCGAGCTCGCATCAGGTGCGCCTGGTAGCTGGCCGGATTGGCTTCCACCAGATCGTCCAGCGCCTTCCGGGCTTCCTCCGGCCGGCTCAGGCGATCGTTCAAGACTTCGACGAGCAGCTCATAGCTCTTGATCTGCTTCGGATTGGCGCGAACCGCCTCGGCAAACGCCTTCGCGGCGGCGCCATAGTCCTTCTTTGCCTCCTGGCACCAACCGACCATGTGCAGCACTTCGGCCTTGTCGGCTGAGCTCATTTGCAGTCGCTTGAGATGATTGATGGCTTCGGAGAACCGATCTAGAGCAACGAGATTGTGCACCAGTCGCAGGCGCAGCGCGTGCTCATTGGGTTTCGCGCGCAGAACTTGTTCCATCAAAAGGACGAGGTGAATGCGCTCGCCATCGTCTCCGCCGCGCCGATCGAGCAGTTCGGCATACTTCTGCGTCGCGTCGGCATCATTCGGGACGAACGTCAGGTACTGCGAGTAATACGCGAGTGCTTTGTCCACATCCTGCTCCGCTCCCGCGCGCTCCAGCAAGCGATAGGCGTTGTGCTGCATCTGATAACCGTGCAGGAAATGGACGGCGACGGAGGCGATCAATAGAACGCCGACAACGGTGCCGATGAGTTTCAGATTGACGCGGTTGTGCATGCTACGCTCATTTCGATGCCGCAGTTTAGTTTCTCAACTTTAGGTCACAAACCGGCTCGAGAGCGGGTGTTCTGCATGAAAACGTCGGCGAGGCTCGGCGACGAGGTAATGACGGCGAACTGTTGACAATCCATGGCTAGATTGGTAACGTCTTGGTAACGACTCCCTTGCGGATTGATCCCGTTGGCGTTATGGCACAGGAACTTACATCCACTCGCGAAGCCCAAATCCTGGAAGAGTGCCAGTCCACGATCGGTTATCGATTCAAACGGCTCGAACTCTTGCGGGCCGCGTTGACGCACACCTCCGGCGCCGACACGCGTGCGGATTCCAACGAACGTCTGGAATTCCTTGGTGACTCGGTGCTGGGTCTCGTTTGTTGTGAGCAGCTGTATCGGCGTTTCCCGGAATATCACGAAGGCGACCTGACGAAGATCAAGTCAGCTGTCGTAAGTCGGCGGACGTGCGCTCAGATGAGCAAGGCCCTCAACTTGGGCGACTTTCTGTTCCTGGGCAAGGGAATGCACTCGGAGCACACCCTGCCGGCGAACTTGTTGGCGGATGTGTACGAGTCGTTGGTGGGAGCGATCTACCTGGACGGCGGGTTGGAGCCGGCCAAGGAGTTTATTCTCAAGCATCTTGATCCAGAGATCGACGAGGTTGCCGAGGCCGCCCATGCGGGGAACTTCAAGTCTCTTTTGCAACAAGTGGCGCAGAAGGAATTCAGCGCCACACCCGCGTACCATTTGCTCGACGAAAAAGGCCCAGACCACAGCAAGTGCTTCAAGCTGTCGGCCGTGATCGGGCGCTACCACTATCCCGCCGCGTGGGGGCGAACCAAGAAGGAAGCGGAGCAGAAAGCGGCGATGAACGCTCTCGCGATGATCAACGGCGACCCGGTGCCGTTTCCGTCCGACTGAAAGCCACGAGTCAGGGATCAGGAGTCAGAAGTCAGTTCGCTGATAGCTGCCATGCGATTTCTGATCCCTGATTCTGATCCCTGACTACTGATCCCTGACTCCTGATTCCCATGCCGATGCCGTCCTATCCGATCTACTGTTACACCGACGAGTGCAAGAATCTTGCGCAGTACAAGATTGCCGCCCGCTGGAGCGACGGCGTCGTGAGTGAGTTGAAGACGTACGGTCTCTGCTGCGAAGATTGTCTGGCGACGTGGTTCGCGCGAGGACGGGAGAGCCACCGGAAATGCCGGCTCATTCCCGGAGAGACGCTCGAGGAGCCAGGCATTTATCGTCTGGAGCGCGGTCAACGCGATCAAACGCTGACGCGCGTCGCCGAGTTGGAGAGTGGATTGTCAGGGCCCAAAGCGAAAGCTGAGTAATCACGGCAACAAATGCGGACGCAATAGAGGCTGCCCCTTCTCTTTCAGCAGCGCCTCAAAGATTTCGCGGTTGGTCCAGCCGTCATCGATCTTCTTGCCGACGTATTGCCGCATCTGTTTCGGGGCGCCACAGCCATTCGGATTGCAACTGGCCAGGGTGTAGAAATGCCCGGTGCAGCCGTCGCCGCCGATCTTGCAGGTGCAGTACGTGTTGGCCAGGAACCACTCGATGCGCTCGTCCTTGGCCTTTGGCAGATCAATTCCCGGCGGCATGATCGCGTTTTCAATCGCTGCGGAGGGGGCAGGCATCTTGAGCAGAATGCGCTGGCCCATGGCGAGGTCGGCCAGATCAAAGGTCCTGGCTACGAGACGAACCTGCGTCTTCTCACGCTGCGCCGTGACGCTCTTGACCACCGCTTTGATCGGAGAATCCCCGTCACCCCATACCCCTCTTCCCCCAAGGGACGAGGGGGCAATGAGTTCCACTTTATCCCCGGCAAGAAGTGATCGGCCCCAGCGCATCGCCTCATGATCGAGAATGACATCGACCTCGCCGGCATAAACGTGCAGAAATCCGGTCGAGCCGGGTAGGCCTTCGTAAATCCAGCGGTCGCGTTGATGCTTTTTCTGTTTCGTGCGATACCGTTCGAAGCTAGCCCGGTCCAGGATGTGAGTTTCGTACCGTTCTCGCTCGAGACCATCCCCTTCCTTCGCGGGGGGATCGCCTACGTTCCTTTTAGGGAGAAGTGGGAAGGAATATCGGACCACGAAAACGCGATCGTTCAGCTTGAGCTCCTCAAGTTTGGCACTCTTGTTGTCGCGGAAATAGGTGCATTCGCTGATTAGCGACTCGCGTTTCCGCTCTTTGCCCGTGGTGAACACGAGGGTTTTTTCCTCGACGGCCTTGAGCGTCCAACCATCGCCATGAATGTCCTGCTCGCTCAAATCGTCGGCTACCATGAAGATGGCGACCGGCCTCTTGGTTCGATCCACCTTGAACCACGCCCACACCAGACGATTCTGGTTGGGCCTGCTTGTGAGGTCATCCAGTCGGCCCCACCACCCCAATACCTTGATCTCCGCGTCCGGCGTCAGCGCCCATGTCGTCGGCTCCTTGTCCCCTTCGAACTTGATGTTGACCGTTCGCTTCGTCCAGTCCGCATTTTGAAGGATGCCGAATTTCTTTGGCACCGCGCGCAGGAACTCAGCTGTCCCGGCGATTTCTTCGATCGCTTTCTTTGGGTTCGGCTTAGGAGCATCATGCTTTTTTTCCGCGTAGATCGTCGTGCGCGGATGCTCGGCAGCCCAGGCGAACCACTTGACCTGGATGCCGTCGAGCCATTCCAGCGTCCAGCCTTTCAGATCGCCGTCAACGGCCCGGCCCGCGATGTCCCAGTGCGATCCGGTTTCCTTGTCGCGAAACGGAGCGACGCGGTTGAACCATTGCGCTTTGGGATGAGAACGAGCGAATATGCGTTTCTCGGTATCCGTGAATGGCTTCTCCGCGTAATGAACATGTTCCAACGTGACGTGCCGAGGCTTCGCATTTGTTTTCACCGGCGGTGACGCGATGGGCCGGTATGCTGCTGCAGATTTCGTATTCTCCAGCCAGAGCACGGCGCATGGCTTGCCGTCGATTTGATCGTGAATCAATCGCTCCTTCAAGAGTCTCTCAATCGGATACGCTCGCGATTGATCGCGCTCGGACACGCCGAACACCATGTCCTCGGCCGCCAGCCGCTTGTCGACCGGTCCGCGACTCTTGACTGAACCCGCGTGCGCTTGCGTCGGCAATTCGATCGGCTTGTATTTCTCGAACATGTTGTAAGCCACGGCGTGCGGATACGTGTCATGCCAATGCCCCCAATCGCTGACGAGCGTTGCCACGGGCTTCAGCTTGTCGCCTTTCTTCGGCCCGTCAAACGCGACGCCGGTGAGGCACGAGTACAAGGTGCCGTCCTTGTGCTTCATCATCATGACGCCGTTGCGCCAGCCGTGGAACGTGAAGTCGAGCGACGGCGCGAAGCCGCGGGCAAAGCCAGCGTCGGGATCGTAGACGAAGACGCCATAGGTGTCGCTGATGACGCGGTAGGGATTGAGGAAGAAGCGATACGGGATGACGCCGCCGTCAGAGTAGCCGCGAATCCAGCACAGGGAGCGATCGTTGGGCTTCAAGTCGTTGACTCGGCGTTTCGCCTCGTCCACGCAATGCGAGCACTGCGGATTGACCAGCGTCTTGAACGCCCCGGGCTCGACGATCAAGCGCGGCTCGCGCTCCTGAGCGGAAACGGATGAAATGGTGAAGATCGAAAGCAACGCCAGTGTGATGCGCGGGGAGAGCATGGATCGGCCTCGCGAACGAGTAGATGATGAGATCATATCGAAAACCGTCGGAGCCTGAAGCGTTAGCGAAGGACCTTCGCTTACGCTTCAGGCTCTGAAGCAAAACTTCACGCTCTGAATTAGACGAGCGCCGGCTGGTGCGCGATGTGATGCAGCGCTTCTTCGACGGCGTCGATGGTTGCATCGAGAGTCGACGTGCCGGCGGTGAGGCCGACGGTTTCGATGCCGTCGAACCATTCGGGGCGCAGGTCTTCCGGGCCTTGGACATGATAAGCGGGCAGTCCGCGTGCCTGGCAGCGCAAAACGAGTTGGCGCGTGTTATTGGAATTATGCCCACCGACGACGACCATCGCTTCGACTTCGCCCATCAAGCGATCGAGCGCCTTTTGATGGTCCTTGGTCGGATGGCAGATCGTGTCGATAACGCGAATGTCGGCCTGCGGATTCTTGGCTCGGATCGCGGCGACGATCTCGTCGGCATGGCGAACCGGTGTGGTCGTTTGGCACATGACGCCGAGCTTGGCGTGCGGATACGCGCGAACTTCGTCCGGAGATTGAAGGACGTCATAGCTCGCCAGGTCCTCGATAATGCCTTGGACCTCGACGTGGCCGCGCTTGCCGATGACGAGGACATACCGGCCTTCGGACCGCAGCTTCTGGGCGGCCTGGTGAGCGCGCGTCACGAGCGGGCAGGTCGTGTCGATCAGTTCCTTGCCGGCGCCCTTGAGGCGAGTGCGTTCCTTGTCGCTGATGCCGTGGGCGGTGATGAGCACGGTCTGGGTCATCGGCAATGTCTGCCGCTGCTTCTCGCCAAGCATGTTGAATCCGCGGTCAGCGAGGTCGTCGAGCACCTTTTCGTTGTGCACTAGCTCGCCATGAATGGTGACCGCTTCCGGGTCATTGACGGCATCGATAATGGCGAGGGCGTCGCGAACGCCGAAACACATGCCGAGAACGTCGGCTTTGATGATATGCATGGATATCCTTCCGATCCGCCGTCTACGTTCAGCGCTCACAGGGCGCGTTCCGAGCGCTAAGCGTAAACATGGCAAATGCGTAACCGCAAATGACCCGTTCCGTTAACCAACCCTAGCTCACAATCTCTTTCCCTGCCCAACTAATTTGCCACGCAAAGTAATTTGGCGAAAAAAAAACCAATCATCCAGAGAATCACGCAGGCGACCAGCCCTTGGTCACCTTCGGTTCCTCAGCGACCTTTTCGGCGCTGACGGCGTCGGTTACGATGTTCTCAAGGACCGTGATGTACTCGATAAATCGCTTGCGGCCTTCTTCGGTGAGAACGCACATCGTCTGCGGACGGTTGTCCTTGAAGCCTTTCCAAATCTGGATCAGGCCTGCCTCGGCAAGGATGTGCAGATGCCGGCTCAGGTTCCCGTCGGTCAGGGCGCAGAGGTCCTTGAGATCGTTGAACAGCAGGCCGCCCGGGTGGGTGGCTAGCGAGGTGACGATCGACAGGCGAGCCTTTTCGTGAATGACGCGGTCGAGCCCTTCATAGGCGAAGCGGCCGGCCGACTCAGGCCTCGATTGCTTCTTGCTCATCGCTATTGCGCTCCAGAGTCCAGTAGAGAATCGCCGCCGCCGCCAGCTGTCCGATGCCGAACGGCACACCCATCGCCCAAGGTGAGAAGGCGAAGTCGTCCCGCGCCCACAACAAGCACAGAACGCCCGATACCATGTAAAACACGCCAACCCAGAATGTCTCCCTCGGCAGTAACCGATACGACGCAAACACGCCGAGGCTGAAGAAGATCGACCAGAGGCCCGGCAGCATCCACCAGGCTTGCGGCACGTGTTGGAACAGGATGTACGTGACCAACCCGCCGGCGACGACGCTGGGGAAGAATTGGCCGACGGCGAGAATGGTATTGGGTACGGTTAGCGACGAGGTCGATTGCTCGCAGTGCCAAACCATTACCAAACCGGTGACCGCCATGCTGAGAACAGCAGCGCCGATCCACAACCCAAGATAGGCGACGAAGTTGGCGACCGGATCGGGCACGAGCGTTGTTTGCATGCCGGCGGCCAAACAGGCGACGAACGCCGAAAAGGCCACCGGGGCGGCGCGATAGCCGCGAAACGTCTCAGTTTGCGCGACTTGTTGCCGAATTTCAGATATTTGTGTCAGGGCTTTTTGGAGGTCCATGCGCTTCTGCTCCGATTTACTTTGCCGCGTAAAGTCTACACCAAGTATCGGAAAGGTCAAGGCCAAACTTGAGGCGTCCGGAGTGCCTCCGAATTCTGGCGTTGGGAGAATTGAACCACGGGGAGCGCGGGGATCACGGGGCGATGTGGGGTGGAATCGTAACGTGACTCGAAATGTTGAGCGCCCCAAGTCGCTGATTTTTCCTGGTGCTTCCGGGTGATTCAATTTCGTCATGTTGAACGGAAAGGCGATGCGAAAGAAATCGCCGGCGCTGGAGGTGAATCCGGCGCCGGCGTTTCATGGTCACGGGCTACTTCTTCTGGGCCAGCATCGCCTCGATCTCGCGCTGGCAGTCGAGCAGGTGAGCACGGGTGATGCCATCCTCGGTCTTGTTGATGGCTTGGCTAACCTGGGTATGCAGGAAGCCGATCTGGACGCGGGCGACCGCGCGGAAATCGGTGCCGCCGTCCCCGCCGCCGAAGATCACGCCGCCGCCATCCTTCGCGGGCAAGAGTTCGGCCTTCAGGTGGTCGAGGTAGGCCCTCTGCAAGCCGCGGCGAAGGACGTCGATCTTCGGATTGGACGCCTTGAGCTCGCTGAAGATGCCGTTTTGGACATCGCCCACTAGCTCAGTGACCGAGTAGGCCTTGTCGTTTTGCAGCAATTCATCGTCCATCAAGCGGCGGATGCGTGTGCTGCTTAGAAGGCTCTGCATCAGCCCTTTTTGCGTGGCGCTGATGTCGGCGGCGATGCCGGAATAGCGGAAGCGATTGACGATCGCCGGGTTGAGCAGTTTGGTCGGCGTGGCGAAGGCGTGCTCGTTGAGGAACTTTACAGCAGCGCGTTGCTGCTCCTTCGAAACGCGCGAGAACGTTTCCGTGCCGCGGCCACCCAGCGTGCGATTCTCCACGACTCCGCCGACGTTGAGGGCGACGGCGCGGAACCAGTTGGCGCGATGACTGATCACCGTCTTGTAGGTGTCTTCCAGCAAGGAAAAGTCTTCGCCCAGGTTGGTGGTCGCGGCCACGATATGATCGAGAACGCGGTCGGCATTCTTCAGTCCGAGCTCGGTGGCGCGGATCGAGTCGCTGCCGATGTTCTCGGTCTTGACCGTCGGATCGACGGTGGCGGGTCCGTCCTCGCCGCCGAAGCGAAGCCAAGGCTCGTTGATCTGCCGCGAAGCCCATTTGTCAAGCGTCGAGCGCTCGTCTTCGGGCTTCTTGGACCCGGGGATGGCCTTGTAACCCCATTCGATCGCGAAAAAGTCATACGGCGCCACAACCGGGATCAGCTGCTTGACCTTGTCTTCCGGCTGAGCGACGTAATTGAAGCGACCGTACGACATGATCGACGCGACGCTGCCGTGCTTGGCGGTGAACGCCGGATCGCGAAGCTGCTCGACGGTGTAACCGCCGGACGCGCGGTGATTGTGACGCAGGCCGAGCGTGTGGCCGACTTCGTGGGCGCAGATGTAGCGGAGGATTTCACCGGTCACTTCGTCAGGCAGCGGGAGCTTGCGGGCGCGAACATCCTGAGCGGAGCACTGCACGAAGTACCATTGCTGAGCGAGTTTGACGACGTCGTGCCAGAAGATGATGTGGGCCGAGATGATCTCGCCCGAGCGCGGATCGTGGACGTGCGGGCCCATGGCGTTTTGGAACGGGTCGGCAACCCAGCGGATGACCGAGTAGCGAGCGTCTTCCGGATCCCAGTTCGGATCTTGCCGCGGATCGGGCGCTTCTTTGGCGATGATGGCGTTCTTGAAGCCCGCCTTTTCAAATGCCGGCTTCCAATCTTCAACACCCTTCAACATGTAGGGCTTCCACTTTTCCGGAACCTCGCGGCTCACGTAGAAGACGATCGGCTTGATCGGCTCGGAGACCTCCGCCGTGGGGTCCTTTTTCTCCAGGCGAAAGCGCGTGATGTACTGCTGCGTTTCCATCCAAGTCTTCGGCGTCGCGTAGTTTTCGAAGGAGCGTGTGAAGTAGCCGACGCGCGGATCGAAGAAACGGCCCATCATCGGACGATCGGGAAGCATGACGAGGCTGTAGTGAACGACGGCCGTGTAGCTCTTGGGTCCGCCGCCGAAGGCCGGTCCTTTGCCGAAGCCGCCAAACCCGCCTCCGCCGCCGCCGATGAAGGTGAGAAGGGAGCGAGCTTCGATATTCGTGGGGAAAGCCTTGATGTCTTCGAGGTAAGAGCGGTTGGGATCGATGCCGCCGCCCGAACCGACCGCGCCTTTCACGGAAAGGTCCATGACATCGGTCATGTAGAGGTTGGTGGCGTTGATGACGGTGGAGCGGTCTTTGCCTTCCGCTTCGACATTGAACGCATAGACGATGGAATCCATGTTGGCGGAGTCCACGGCATTTTGAATGGCTTTGCCGTCGCCGCGCTTGGCGAAGGAGACTTGCCAGAGGTAGACCTTGTTGCCTCGCCGATCCCAGCGGAGGTAGCGATGGCCGAGCGAGTAGCCGCCCCAGGTAACGCCTGCCGGCCCTTTGGCGACTTCGGCTTGCCAAAGCATCAGCTTGTCGAAGGCATCCTTGGGAATCTCAAAGTAGATCTTGTCGTCCACGCGATGAACCGTGAAGACGCCGGGGAAGCTCTTGGCCGTTTTCGGGATGACATCATCATAAGGCCTGGGCTCGCCGAACTTCGGCGGACCGGACGGGATCTTGACATCCTTGGGCGGTTCTTTGCCTTTTTCCTTGGCCGGCAGGTCCGGTTTCTTTTGTGCCTTGGCGGGAGAGAACGGCAAGAATGCCAACGACAGCACGATGCCGACAACAAGAAGGCGTTTGTACATAGAATCACCTATGATGCGTGGGTGCGAGGATGCTGAGAATAATAGTTGTAGCACGAAATGCGCCGGTAAGCTAGGGAAACGAGGAAAAAGAGGCAGCCGCCGCTTGCGGTGCGGCCGAAGCACTCTGCGGCGCCGCCAGCAGCTATTGCTGTTCGGTGGACGAGTCCCACGCAAGGTAGGCGACAAGGCCGCACGATACGACGCCGATTCCGTCAACGATGTAGCCGGCTCCGCCGAATGGAATCTCCATGAACATGTCGACCAAGAAAAGGAGCAGCAATATGCCGGCGACTCCGAGTGAGCCCCAGCAAAGCCATTTTTCCATCGACGCCCCTTTCGGCGAACCTGTAAAAATGCGCTCGGGAGTTGACCGCATTTTCGATCAAGCAACATTGTAGCGGTTCGTTTTCGTCGTGCAACCGGCGTCTTGGGGAAGTCCCGAAATAGCTATGCAGTATTTCACGAAAAGATAGTATTCCCAGAATAAGCGGACAACCAAACGCTACTCACGGTTTCTTGGCGATGAGAGAACCGATCATCCGAAAAAGTGTCTCTCGTCCCTGCCCGGAAAAGCAATGCCTCCATGTCCGTTTTTTTGCCTTTTTTTTGTTGTGTGGACACCGGCGATTCTCTATCATCGCCTCTGCATCATCGGCGACGACATTCACCATTGAAAAAGGACTACTTATGGACTTGCTGTGGGGAATCATCTGTGGCTGTTCGTGCCTGGCCTTCCTGTTCTTGTTTGGCGGCGGCGGCGGGTACTATTACTACTACGTCTACTATCCCACTTATTACTACCCGGATGGACGCCCGCTTCCACCGGGTAAGAAACCCGGCGTCGATGATGATGACGACGACGATGACGAAAAAGGCAAGGATAAAGACAAGGACTCGGACAAAGACGGCGACGACAAAGATGAAGATGGCGCCGATGCCGATGGCGATGATGATGCGGGTGGCGGAGATGACGCCGGCGGCGACGGCGGTGGCGATGGCGGCGGTGATGGCGGTGGTGGAGGCGGCGGCGGCTGCGGCGGCGGAGATTAGTCTCCCATGACTTCTTCCTGCTCCCTCGGGCTCGGCATCGGGTGGCGCGGCGAATTGGCTCATGCCATTCACCGCCGCGCCGACCTCGGTTTCGTCGAAATCCTCGCCGAGGACTTCTTCCTCGGCGAGCCTCTTCCAGCCCCGCTCCTTCAACTCCAGCAACGCGGCGTCCGTATCGTCCCCCACGGCATCAGCCTTTCTCTCGGCAGCGCGGAGCCCATTGACTCTTGGCGCATCGACGCCTTGGCCAATGTCGCTCAACTGGTCCAGGCCCCCCTTGTCAGCGAACATCTTGCCTTCGTACGCGCCGGCGGACTCGAATCAGGCCATCTTCTCCCCATTCCGCGAACGCGCGACATGCTCGCCATCCTTATCGAGAACATCCATCAAGTCGAGGCCGAGCTTCCCGTCCCGCTGGCCCTTGAGAATGTCTCGACGCTGTTCGATTGGCCCGGCAACGAGATGGACGAGGCGGCCTTTCTTACGGAAATTCTCGAACACACCGAATCGCTTCTTTTGCTCGATATTGAGAACATCTACGCCAATGCTCGAAACCTGGGCGGCGATCCCTTGGCGTTGCTCGACGCGTTGCCGCTGAACCGAGTTGCGTACGTCCACATCGCCGGCGGAATTGAAAAAGAGGGGATTTATCACGACACGCACGCTCAGCCGATCCCGAACGACGTTTTCGCTTTGCTTGAAGAACTGTGCGCCCGCGCTGCCGTTCCCGGCGTGATGCTGGAGCGTGACGACCGGTTCCCGTCAGATGTCGAGTTGAATACCGAGCTTGACGCAATCGCTGCCGCCACGCGTCGCGGGGCCGCGCGGCGGACGTCGGCGGAGTATACGCATCATGCTCCGATGCAAGCGTGACGCACCCGAAGAGCCGCGCACGTAGTAGGCGGCCGTGTCTTCCCACCGCTTACTTCGTGCGCGGCTCTTCGATCCGACATTTTGCCCTGGGAAACTCCAAATGAACGAACAGACCCGCCAACGCGTCGCCCAAGCTCAGGCCGACCTAATGCGGGCATTGGTTGCCAACGGTCCGATCCCAGCCGGCTTCGACGATTCGCGAGTTCGGATCGCGGCTCGATCGCTTGTCAACAAACGCCGCAACGCACTGGCCCGCATCTGGCCTCGCCTGCCGACGATTCTCGGCGACAAGTATATCGAGCTTTTCAACGCGTATGCGATGGCGAATCCGATGCCGGAGTGCGCGATTCCTAAGGCCGACGGCAGGGCGTTCTTACGCTGGTTGGAATCACAAAAGCCCTTGAGCGACGCGGCTCGCATCGAAGCTTTCGCGTTCGATGCGCGATTTTCCGTCACGTCGCGCGGGATCGGCCGGCGACGAGGATTCCTGTTGTCCTGGATGCGCCGCAACGAAGCACCCGGCAGCGTGATCGTGCTGCGCATCCCCTGGCTGGGCGAATGGTGGTGGGGCGCGGGTTGAGGTCCTCATGGATATTCCAATCGAAATCATGAAGCCCACGAGAACTCCGTTCTCGTGGGCTTTCTTGTCGTCAGAGATGTTGCCAGGGTCCGACACGTGCTTACTCGGTCTTGCTGCGGGATGCGGGGATGATCGCCGCGTTGGGACTGGGTGAATTGGTGTTCACTGCCGCCTCGACGCGGCCGGCGAGCGCTTGCAGGTCCTTGCCGAACTGCATTAAGTTGCTCTGGGCCGTATCGCGTTCTTGAGTGCGCTGGGCGACTTGCTTGACCAGCGTCGCCCGATCCCTCGAGATCTGCTCGAGCTGCTTGGCGAGCTCGGCTTTCTCTTGTTCCAGAACACTCTTGTCGGCAGCGAAAGCGTTCCGTTGGTTCTCGATTTGCGTGAGTTTCTTGCGATGCTGATCGTGATGAACTTGCAGGCTGCGGTGTTCGTCTTCCAACTTGGCGTAATGTGTTTCCAGTTCCGTCACCTTGGCGCTGATGGCACTGGTCTTCTGCTGGCTACATCCCCAAACCCCCATTGCGCTCAGCAAGAAGGCAGCAACATAGATGAGACTGAAGTTTCTCATGAGAATCCTCCGAAACACGCCCGGCAGGCTCAAGACCCCCCCAGAGGCGTTTTGCCAGATTGGTTCCAGGATAAGTTGCGACTTTGGCGTCGGTCACGACTTGGAAAGGGATTGGACATTTTGCTTATCTTTCCTCGTTTGTGACCGTGACAAGAAATATTTCGGCACGGCGCCGCGGGGAACTTCACCCAGATTGACCAATTTTCTGGACCGGATTCTCTTGGCTGAGTTGTGTGACTTGCCTTGTTTCGCCAATTGCCTTGAACATGCGCTTACGCTTCAGGCTCGGTCGCATGACGAAAAAGGAATTCGCGCACCGCTTGCACAAGCGTTTCGCATTCTACCGGCGTCAACGGCGCAAGGCCGAACTTGATGGCGTCGCAGCGTTCAAAGAGCTGAATCAAGAATTGTTTGTCGCTCGCCGTGAGATGAGAAACGCTTCCTAGGTACTGGACGAACTCCGGCGTCGTCTGGCGACGCACGGGAAGGCCGTAGCGGCGTTCGAGAAATCGCCGCACAATTAACGTCAGAAGTGTGGCAAAGCGCTCGCTACGCCCTTGTTCCGGCAGCTTTCTCGCCATGAGCCGATCCAACTCGAGTATCGCCCATTGTCCCGCTGTCCGCACGCGGACTCGGTACATCCAAACACGCACAAGGACCACTGCAGCGACGATCAGCGCCATCGCGCCCAAACCGACTAGCCACCAAAGCCACCGCATGTCGTACTCGGGGGATGTCGGCAGTTCTTCAATCGAAGTGATATCGCGAAGAGCCGCGCGATCCGGCGTCGTGACCTGAGTACCGATCTCGAAAAAAACCGGCTTCCACGTGATAATCTGCTCGGCGCCGTCTTGGCGTAGCTTGACCTCGGGAAAGAATAGCCCCGCCTTCTTCGCTGGCGCCCGCGGCGCGAAGCGATAGACGATGCGATAGCGAGTCTTCCCGCCTTCGATCGGCTCGCGCGTGCGGCTAGCCGGTTCGATCAAGTCCCATGGCGCCGATTTAGGCAACGTCAACGGCGCGATTGGCGCTTGCATCGATGCTGGCACATCCACGGTCAGTGTCACGACAACGAGGTCGGCCAGGGTGATGCTCGGCGTCGCTGCGTCAAAATGCACTTCGAGAGTCGCGATTCCTTGACGCTGCGTGTCGGTCCCGCCGCGGCATGGATGAGCCGTGAGGAGCGCCAGCGCCAGGAGCAAGCCGAGCCGAATCATGATTGCTTATGCCGTCGTTCGCGTGCTTGAAAAAATCGCATCAACGCATCGAGGTGGTCGCCTACGGTCGACGCGGACAGGACATCGATGTTGTGAGCACGGGTCCATTGCCGAAACGCGTCGTCGCGATTCCTGCGCTGGGTCTGGACGGCGGCACGAAAATCTGGCTGACTCGTGTCGATCAGAATGCAGTTTCCCGTCTCCGCATCGTGAACCTCCAGCAAGCCGACTTCGGGAATCTCCAGCTCGCGTGGGTCGCGAACGTGCACGGCGACGACGTCGTGCCTGCGTGCGGTTCGCCGCATCGCTCGTTCATAATCAAGATCAAGAAAGTCACTGAAAACAAACACCAACGCCCGGCGATGCTGCACCTTGTTGAGAAAATCAAACCCCGCCTGCAAGCGTGTGCCGTCGAGCAGCGGCGACTGCACGAACAAGTCGCGAATGAGCCGCAAGGCGTGGCGAGGCCCTTTTCGTGGCGGGACGAATCGCTCGACTTCGGTTGTCACGACGATCAAGCCGACCTTGTCATTATTGCTGACCGCGCACAGGGCGAGCAAGGCCGCGATCTCGGCCACCACGTCTCGCTTGGTAGGATTTATTGTGCCGAAGCTCATGCTGGCACTGGCGTCCATAAGAAAGAGGACCGTCAACTCGCGTTCTTCGATGTAGCGTTTGATGAATGGGTGCCCCATGCGGGCGGTGACGTTCCAGTCGATGCTGCGGATTTCGTCGCCCGGCTGGTATTCGCGGACTTCTTCAAACGCGATGCCGGCCCCTTTGAACACGCTGCGATACGCGCCGCCGAGCGGATCTTCCACGGCACGCCGAGCGCGGAGTTGCAGCCGGCGCACTTGCCGGAGAACTTCAGGTGTGAGCATGGCGATCCCCCAGTGCAGCACGCTTACTGCGAATGGAGCACTTGATTCACCCCCCCTCTCTCTCCGGAAGAGGGGTTGGGGGTGAGGGCAAATCACAGGAAAATGAAGGTTCCGCCCTAACCCCCGGCCCCTCTCCCGGAGGGAGAGGGGAGGACAAGACTTGCCGCTCGCCTTACTGCGTGCGCGGCTCTTGATCGTAAAACGCAATGGCGGCCCGGACGGCGCGCCGCCATAGATTCAGTTTACGTTGGCGTCCAGCTTGATCCAACTGAGGCGTGAAGCGCGTGCTGGTTTGCGTAAGGCTTCGCAGCGTGGCGAGAGTGGGCCAGACGCCGACTTGAAGCCCTGCCAAGAATGCGGCGCCACGGGCGGTCGCCTCCGTTTCCAGGGAGGCCTCGACAGGTCTCCCGAACAGATCCGCCTGGCGCTGCAGAAAATACGCATTCCGCGCCATGCCGCCGTCGACGCGCAGCGCCTGCAAGGGCGCCGGCGCGTCACCGTCCGCCGCTTCGATCAGATCGACGACTTGCAGCGCGACTCCTTCAAGCACCGCCCGTGCTAAATCGGCGGCAGAGGTGTTGCGCGTGAGCCCGAACAAGACGCCGCGCACGTCCGGCTTCCAGTGGGGCGCACCGAGACCGACGAAGCCGGGGACCAGCACGAGCGGTTCGTCCGCCGACGATTGCTGGGCTAGGGCTTCACTGTCCGCCGAACTCGCGATCAGATGCAAGCCATCGCGCAGCCATTGCACTGCTGCCCCTGCGATAAACACGCTGCCTTCCAGCACATACTGCGGCTTTTCGTCGATCGTGGCGGCCAGGCTGCTCAGCAGGCGGTGTTTCGAGCGAATCGGATCATCACCGGTGTGCATCAAGAAGAACGCGCCGGTTCCATAGGTGCACTTGGCCTCGCCGGCGCGATAGCCGCCTTGACCGAACAGGGCGGCTTGCTGATCACCGGCGATACCCGCGATCGGCACGCCGTCGGGGAGGAACGAAACTCCCGCCGTCGCGCCGAATCGACTCGCGCTCGGACGAATTGCCGGCAAGATCGCTTCGGGAACGCCGAAGAATCGGCAGAGGTCCGGATCCCACTGTGCGGTGCGTAGATTCAGCAGCAGCGTGCGCGAGGCGTTCGACACGTCGGTCGCGTGCGCCTTGCCACCTGTCAGATTCCATAGCAGCCAGGAGTCGATGGTGCCGACCGCAAGTTTGCCTGCCTCCGCTCGGCTCCGAAGCGTTGGATCGGCGCTCAACAGCCAGTGAATCTTGGAAGCGGAGAAATACGGATCGAAGACGAGCCCGCTTCGCTCGAAGAGCCACGGCTCGTCGGTTTGGCGGGCGCGGCAGAAGTCGGCGGTGCGGCGGTCTTGCCATACGATGGCAGGCGTGACCGGCTGACCCGTAGCGCGGTCCCAGAGTAGGATCGTTTCGCGCTGGTTGGTCAAGCCGATCGCCGCCAACTCCGTCCCTTTGAGCCGAGCTTGGGCGAGCGCGAGCGGCACAACCTCCGTGACGGTCCGCCAGATTTGGAGCGGATCATGCTCCACCCACCCCGATCGCGGATAGTGCTGGCTAATTTCGCGATTGACGCTCGCAAGACATTGCCCGCGCTCGTTGAACACCGCCGCCCGCGTGCTCGTCGTGCCTTGATCGATTGCGAGTACATTCGGCATGGCGAAATCTCCGTCGCGTTAACCCTTCACGCTCGCCAATGGCGGCGGTTATGCATCGTATCGCGTTCGATCGGCCATACCCGCATCTGCGAAAGCGTGACGGCGTTCCGCACATTTGTTGCACCGGCCGCAATGAAGGGCGCCAACCGGCGCGATGCACGAGAGGGTATGCTCAAGCGGCAATTCGGCGCCGAGCTTCAGCACTGCCGTCTTTTTCATGCCGCCAAACGGCAAGCACACTTCGACCCGGCCCTGCATCGCCTGGTTCAAGAGGTTCTGAAAGCCGGCGAAAAACTCCGGCGTCGCGTCCGGAAACGGATTAGTCTGCAACGATCCCAACGCCAGTGCCGGCACCCGATGCAGATGACACCACAAAAGCGATTTGGCCAGCAGAAGCACATTGCGGCCCGGCAGAAAGACGGCATCATCCGGCGTGTCGGCGTCAGGAACGTCTCGCCCCGTAATGCTCCAGTGGGGGCCGTACACGTCGGCGATCGGCTGCGCCAATACGGTCAGCGGCTTGAGACCAGGGCATCGCAGTGCATCCAGGTAACGCTCGAGGTACGCAAACTCAACGGCTTCCCAGCTCAGGCCGCAGCGTATGTAGATCGGAAATACCGCCAACGTCCGGCGAAGCACATCGCCCAGGAGTATGGCGCTGTCGAGTCCGCCGGAGATCAGAACCGCAAGAGTTTCGTGGGACATGTCATTGAGGGGCGAGAGGGGAGGGGCGAGGGGCGAGGCAGAATCGTTCAGACACGCATCGTCCCGCTCGCTGGGCGGATTCGCGCGATGCTCGCACTTCTCGCCCCTCGCCCCTCGCCCCTCCCTAAACGTGGATCAATCCGACCCGCTCAAGGCGGCGATGGCTTCTTGCCGCGTGTCGTAAATCGCCCAAAGGGTTTCCAGGTCGAGCAACTTGAGCAATTCGTGGGCCGGTTCGCTGGCGCCGGCGAGGACGATTTCGCTGCCATGCTTCCGGGCCTGGGAATGGCAACGCAACAGGAACGACACGAAAACCGAGCCGAAGTACGTGACCTGGCTGAGGTCGACTACGATGCCGGCCGGCGGGTCGGCTTTCAGCGACTGAATCACCATCCGCGCCGCCTGCTCGATCATCGTCTCGTGCATTTCTTCGACGCGAGCCGACGGCGTGACGACTGCGATTTCGCCATGACGCTGAATGTCAAAGGATTCGTGGCTGGCCGCCGATGGGGTGCTCATGATGCTGTCTCCGTCTGGGGATTGGTGCGTCTGGGGCGGAAAAGGCGTCAAGGCCGTCCGCACGACGCGAATATTATATCACTTCTTTTGCACGCTGACGGCAAACGCAGGCGAGACGGCCTGGAGATTGTTTAGCGCCGTCGCCGTGCCCCCGACCGCTACCGTGACGGCCGCCGCCGGCGCCGCTTTGACATCGGCGCTGAGCGTGACCTCGACATCGTTCTTGTCGGCCGCGATCACGGCTTTTTCCGCCGTGACGCCAGCGGGGAGATTGCGGAAGTCAAGCGCGATCGGCCCCTTGTAGCCGCCTTTGCGCGTAACGCTGATCTTGACCTTGGCCTTGCCGCCCGGAGCAAGATTCGCGGTCGCGGGCTCAACTTTCACATCAAACGGCGGGCCCAACACAAGCATCAACGGCGGGGCGGCGCCGGTCAACTCCTTGCCCTGGTGTTTCGTCTTGGCATTGACGAGCATGAAATACTCGCCCATCGGCGTCTTGGCGTTGAGGTCGATGGCGAACGTCGACTCGGTCTTGCCTTTGGCGATCGCCGGCACGGTTTTGAGCGGCGGGATCGTCGCCGGCAACCCCGTCGGCGGGCTCAGAGTGATTTCTTCGTCGAAGCCCGGATCGCGCGTCGCTGTCACCGTGATTTTCGCCGTCGTGCCCGGAACCCCCTCGGCCGGATCCATCTTGATCGCCAGCGTGAACGGAGCTTTCTCTTTGACGGCCACGGCCACGGAGTTAAGCAGGTGCATCGGCGGATAGGCCAGGCCATTCATTGCGGCGAGAACCTGGGCCTTCGCGTTCGCCGCCTGCGTCACGGTTTGTCCATCAACCGTGGCTCTAGCGACGACCTTGAACTGGTAAGCGCCCATCGGCAGATCGCCCTTGGCGACGGCCAAGAGGAGCGACGCGTTTTGCCCCGCTTTGACCGTCGCCGATCCGGTGAATCCTGGATGACCCACAGCCGACAACTCGACCGGACCGGTGTAGCCCTTGCGCACGATGGTAACCGGAATGGCGGCCGAACCGCTCGGGGCGACGTCGAATCGTTCATTGGGGAGTACGACATCGAAACCCGCAGTCGCCGGCCGCACAGTGATGCGATAGGTTTCGCTCGCGCCCCCGGCGAAGTGCAAATGCGTCACTTCGAGCAGTACGTCGCCGTCGTCGGTGGCCGTATAGTCGATGCGTTGATCGGTCGGGACGGGCGCCTGCGGGTTCGACTTGGCGATATCGGCGCCGGTCTTGGCGTTCTTGAGCACCATGTGGAGAATCGACGGCGAGTAGTATTCAAGCGTCTGGCCCTCGATCGCCAGCTTCTGTCCCTTTTTCACGCTGAAGATGTAATAGTCCGGATCATCGCTCTGCTGAAAGCGCCCCGTGATGCCGCCTGGAACCGAGAAGCGATTGGCCTGCTTGGGATCGTTGTTGGGCTCCGATTCGACGGCTTCGTCATGGTCGCTTAGCGTGAGCGGAACGGGCCAGCCGTGAAGGCCTGAGGCGCCCTTGGGGGAAACCCAAACTACGTTGGTTGTCGGGTCGTCGGGCACTTCGACGTCAACCGGCGAGACGCCATCGACGGCGGGCCCGGCGAAAAGAACCTTCGCCTTGGTTCCGCGCTTGGCCGCCATCGGGATGGGCGTCGTTGCCAGGGGAAAATCGCCGATACGGATGCGGTAGAAGTACTCGCCGCCGCCACGATTGAGCACGTCTTTGATTTCGAGCAGATACTCGCCGCCGTCTTTGAAGGTGTAGCTGATGCGTGGATCAGTTTGGCAGCCCGGGGAATCGTTGTCGAATGCGACTTCGCGCATCGACTTGGCGTCATAGACCGACATCTGGGCGTCGACCGCGCTGCCGATCCGCCGTGCCAGGCAATCGAAGCTGAGGCGTTGGCCGGCTTTTACCGTGAACTTGTAGTAGTCGAATTGCTCCGTGGCGACGGCGCCGGCGACCGTGCAAGGGACCGTAATGGCCTGGGCCACAGGCTTGCTGCGGTTGGTGCCCGCGCTGATCACTTGGGGAATATCGTCAATGCACAGGACGCGCAGGTTGGACGCGCCTTTCAGCGTGGCGAGGCGGAATGGATACCAACCGACCGGAGTGGTGGCGGGAACCTCAATGTTGATTTTGAACTTGGTGGCGTCCAGACCATTCTTGTCAGCTGTCGGAATGGTAACCTTGGCGGCAACTCCGAACGAGGCACCCGTGGGATTGGCAAGGTTGGTTCCGGTGATGACAAATTCGTTCGGAACACCGCGCTGTACGCCGGTTGCCAGGGGGCTGATCGTCGGAGCTTGCGGGTTGGCGGGCGGGGGCGCCTTTTGGCCCCAGCTGGGAGTCGGGTCCATGCAAAGGCATGCAAGAACGATGATGCCGACAAAAATCGACAACATTATCCGATTTTTTTTCATGGCCAAACCTCGAGAATCGCGTTAGAAAAGGGGCGGTCAGGCGGGATTGTGAAACTTTTTCGCGTTAGCATTTATCGTAATAAGTAATGGGATCAAAGAAAAGGAAAATAACATGGAACCGGGTTGAAACGAATTTGCCAAGATTTTTGGCACTATCAATTGTGCACGCCCATCTTTCGCGAGCTATGATTAGCACAGGAACCCCTAGCGTAGGCAGAGTCCATCGGTTTGGCGCAAGCG
>VGZI01000022.1 GCA_016872605.1 Planctomycetota bacterium | reverse complement strand
CGAGCCGCGGCTTGCTCGCGGGTCTCGTCGGTCTTGCCCAACGGAAGCACGCATAGCAGATTCTCGACGCGGCGCAGGCGGCTCTTGCCGACGCGAAAGAAGGTCTGAATGTCCGCAGGCTCATTGTCCGAATGGAGAATGAACCTGCGAACGCTGATCCGGTTTGGATCGACGTGAAATCCATTCCTCGCGTCATGTTTCAGTTTCACAAAGTCAGGCATTTCGTCTTCGAAGAAGAGAATAACAACAGGAAAGGCTGGCGTCCTTGTCACGGTCGGGGCGAAGAGACGCCAATCTTGCTCTTGCCCGGTGAACTGAGCCCAATGGTTCAGACCGGTGGCGATGGGGTCAAGCCAAGGCAGTGAGATCGGATCGGTGGCCAGGTGATCGCGTGCCGTTTTCACAATACTCAGCGTGTTGCTCAAGAGCAGAAACGCAAGTTGAAACAGAATGACGAGCCCAAGCAACACTTGTCGCGGGGACATGGCCTGATCCTTGCTGCTTCCAGGGCTCGCAATCGAGTTGGCTATCGCTTCACGCTCTGATATACGACAATCGTCGCGCGTTGACCGAGCATGCGCAGATTGGCCTGGCGAACCTGCTTCCAGCCGACATGTTCAACAGCCGCACGCAGCGCCGGCATGTCGGCAACGATCAGCACGACCCTGCCACCCGGTTTCAACACACGGCCCATCTCGGCGATGCTCTCGCGATAGAGCGGCACGATCTCTTCCGGCGTGCTAAGCTGCTTGCCGAACGGCGGGTTGCTCACGATGCGATCGACCGACGCATCGTCGAGCGGAAGTTCGCGAGCGTCCCAATCGCGCACATCGGAGATGTGAAACTGGCGCAGATTGGCCTGCGCGGCACGAACGTGGCTTGCATCGATATCGCCGCCGACGAACTGCATCTGCCAGAACGAACCGTCGGAAGCGCGTCGGCCTTTGGCATAGAGAAACGCTTCGGCCAGGAGCGTGCCGGCCCCGCACATCGGATCGAGCACAGTCTGGTTGGGCTTGAGCTCGGCCAGGCGCACCATGGCGGCGGCGACGGTAGGCCGAATCGACGCAGGCAAGTGTTCGTGTTTGTATGTCCGATGCCGCATGGTTTTGTCGGAGAGCCGCATCCCACAAATCGCCATGGCGCCGTGGATAGTGAGCCAAATCTCGACCGAGGCGTTATCGTCGGCGTACTTCCAGCTCGCCGGCAGCTTGCCTTTCAGGCCGCGCACCATCGCGTCCTTGGCGTCGACACGGCGGTAGCCGTGCGGGCCGATCATCTGGGTGACGAAGTGATATGTTGGCTTTCCTCTGGGCTTCGGCGTGACGGCATGGTGCAGCTTCAGAAGTAAATCCCAATCGACGCTCCGAGCGGTCCAGCGTTCGATGGTATCAAGGTCCTTGGCCCGATAGCTCAGTTCATCGGTGCCCCAGCCGTAGAGAAAGACATCTTCCGTCGTTCGCAGATGCAGAAGGTCGCGCGTAAGGTCAGCAACGCGGAAGACCACGATGCCGCTGCCGGAACGTTTCACGGCGCCGCCGAGAGTGTCGGCTATTTCTTCGCCGGTGATCTGTTCGAGCCCGTCGTGGACCATCGCGTAGCAAGCGGGGAGTTCGGAGGTGGTGCGGCGGGATGCCATGGGTCAGGGAAGGATGTTCAGAGCCTGAAGCGTAAGCGAAGGTATGCGTCATTCTTCGCTTACGCTTCAGGCTCTGATGAGGTGATTCATTTCGGCGTGTAGGTCGGTGCCTTGAACTGCTGCCAGCCTTCGCCGTTGAGAGCGTGTAAGAACGCAACCAGATCGGCCTTTTCTCCCTTGGTCAGTTTGAGGGGCCGAATGTCCTGGTGCAGCCAGGGATTCTTGGTGCCGCCCTTGTCGTAGTGCTCGACGACTTCTTCGAGCGTCTTCAGGCTGCCGTCGTGCATGTATGGCGCCGCGCGAGCAATGTCGCGAAGGCCGGGCGTCTTGAACGCGCCCTTGTCGGCTTCTGCCTTGGTCACGTTGTAGCGGCCCAGGTCGGGATTGGGCTTGTCCATGCCGATGCCGATGTTGGCGAACTGATTCGTCGTGAAGGCGGCGCCGTCGTGGCACGAGTCGCAGCGGGCGTTGTTGGAGAAGAACACCTTCATGCCGCGTACCTGGTTTTCGCTCATCGCGGATTTGTCACCGGCTTTGTACTTGTCGTACGCCGAGTTGCCTGAGATTACCATGCGCTCGAAGGTCGCGATGGCCTTGGCGACGTGGTCGATTGTGAAGTCCTCAGTGCCGAAGACGCTCTTGAAACGTTTGCGATATTCTTTGACCTCGCGCAGGCGTTCGATGCAAGTGGCGTGCGCTTTGGCAGCGTCTTTTTCTGTGGTCATCTCGATGGGGTTGGCGATGGGGCCTTTGGCCTGAGCCTCCAGGGACGAAGCACGTCCATCCCAGAATTGGAGCAAACCGTAGGCGCGATTGATCACGGTCGGGGCGCTGCGTCCGCCGTTCTGCCTGCCGATGCCGGTCGACACCGGAGCACCGTCGCCGAAAGCATGGTCGGGCGCGTGGCAACTGGCGCAGGAAACGGAGCCGTCGGACGATAGCCGTTTGTCGAAGAACAAGAGCCAGCCGAGTTCCGCCTTGTCCGGCGTGTATTCGTTGTCGTCGGGCCAAACGATTTCGACGAGCCCGAGCGGAATCTTCGGCCCATCGCCCGGGAACAGGGGGTTCGCCGTCGATTTCGAGTTGAAGAAGTTCGCTGAGCCGATCGTGGAAGCAAGGCAAATGATCAGAAGTGCGACGCCGCGCTGGCCCATGACGGTACCCCCAAATGCCGCTTGCGGCGTAGCAGCCGCGCTTCGCCGCAAGCGCGAAACCAGTTTATTGCTTCAAGTAGCCACGAACATACAGCGCCTGAATGTTGGCGCCGGGCACTTCGGTCAACGTGCCGGTGACTTCCATCACGTAGGCCATGTGCTCGATCGCCGCCTGCCGGAAGTTCGTGAGTCCATCGCGGCGCGGATCGTGCTCTTCGTCCATTAGCAGATATACTTTGCCTTCTTTCGTGAGCAAGCCGATTGGTTGGCCGGCTCGGAGGCATTTTTGACCACAATCGCGATGCTTGGTTCCGTGCTTGCCGAGTTGGGTGTAGCACGAGATGTCAATGATCTCGCCGACGATCTTGACGACCTTACCGGGCAGTGGCTTGCCGTCAACGCCGGCAGCGATTGTGGTGCCGCTCCATGGTCCCTTTCCGGCCGTGCCGAGCTTTCCGTGCGGCTTGTCGAACGTCCCTTTTTCGGGCGCCATGCCGGGGTTGAGGATGTCCATGGCACTGACGCCAGCCACGACAAGGCATCCTCCGAGGAGGAGGGCGATGGCAATTTTCTGAAACGACATAACGATGCTCCTTTGCGAGGGGGTATGCATATTGACAGCCAACCACATTGTATGTGATTGTAAACAGTAGTGTAACGGAGCGGTTTAGCCCGGCAACGGGAAACTGGCGAATTACTCGTCTTGCCACTCCGCCGCCGCCACGAAGCCTGACGCGTTAGCGAACGACAGCGTTTCCTTCGCTGACGCGTCAGGCACTGACCGTCATTGTCCCAGGTTCACGGTCACCGTCTTCACTTCCGTGTAGTTCTGCAGCGCATATTCGCCGAGCTCGCGGCCGATGCCCGACATTTTGAACCCGCCGAACGGGGCAGCGGCGTCGAAGACGTCGTAGCAATTGATCCAGACCGTGCCGGCGCGGAGGCTGTTGGCCAGGCGATGGGCCTTGCCGATGTCACGCGTCCAGACGGCGGCGGCCAAGCCGTAGAACGTCTTGTTGCCGCGCTGGATCACTTCGTCGATGTCCTTGAACCGAAGTATGTTCATGACCGGACCGAAGATCTCCTCGCGGGCGATCTTCATTTGATCGGTGACGTTGTCGAAGATGGTAGGCTCGATGAAGTAGCCCTTGGTGCCGACGCGATTACCGCCGCAGAGCATCTTGGCCCCGTGGGTCTTGCCTGCCTTGATGTAGCCCATGACGCGATCGAATTGTTCTTGCGAAACCTGTGGCCCTTGCTCGGTGGCGGGGTCGAACGGATCGCCGACTTTTCGTGCCTTGGCCTTCTTGACCATCTTGTCGACGAACTGGTCGTGGATCTTGTCTTCGACGAAGAGTCGGCTGCCGGCACAACAGCATTGGCCCTGATTGAAGAACAGGCCGAAGTAGGCGCCTTCAACGGCAGCGTCGAGGTCGGCGTCGGCGAAGACGACGTTCGGGCTCTTGCCGCCCAGCTCCAGCGTCACCCGTTTCAGGTTGCTCTCGGCCGCGGCTTTCATGATGATCTGTCCGGTCGTGTGCTCGCCGGTGAACGCGACTTTGTCTACATCCATGTGCCCACTGATGGCAGCGCCGGCGGTCGGCCCGAAACCAGGCACAACGTTGATGACGCCGTCGGGGATGCCCGCTTCTTGCGCCAGGGCCGCCACACGCAGCGCGGTCAACGGCGTCTGCTCGGCCGGCTTGAGCACCATCGTGCAGCCGGTTGCCAATGCGGGTCCCCATTTCCAGGCTTGCATCAAGAGCGGAAAGTTCCACGGAATGATCTGCCCGACCACGCCCACCGGTTCGTGACGCGTGTAGCAGAAGAACGGCCCTTCGATCGGGATCGTCTTGCCGTGGATCTTGTCGGTCCAGCCAGCGTAGTAACGATAGCATTTGACGGTGAGCGGCACGTCGATGTTGCGGGCGTCCTTGTACGGCTTGCCGTTGTCGAGCGATTCGAGGGCGGCGAGATCGTCGGCGTTTTCTTCGATCAGGTCTGCAAGCTTGTGCATGAGTCGGCCGCGCTCGGCCGCCGTCATCTTGGACCAGGGGCCTTCCTCGAACGCCTTGCGCGCCGCCTTGACAGCGAGGTCGACGTCGGCCTTGTCTCCTTCGGCGACCTGGCAGATCGGCTCGCCAGTGCAGGGGTTGAGCGTGACGAAGGTCCTGCCCGAGACGCTATCGACCCATTTGCCGCCGATCAGCATCGGCTCTTGAGCTTTGACACGTGGCCGTTTGCCGTTTGTTTTCTTGCGGGCGCTGGCAGTCGCGGTAACCATTTGGGGCACTCCTTTGAGTTGAAAGAGATTGAGATTGGCCGAAGACGATTTTCGTACCCAAGGCTGCCCGCGTCAAGCAACAGCCGGCTGACGTATCTGTGCAATTGCTGTGAAAAGCGCTCACGCTTCCCCCCAGGTCAGCGGATGCGCTAATGCAGACGTGACATCAAATCGATACCGTTCAGTGCTTGTTAGATACGAGCTCGCGTTTCTCGATTCCCGAAGCCGTAAGGAGGTTTCATCCGTAACAACTTTATTGAAAACACGTTATGTCAAATCATGCGAATGTTAGCTATCTGCGGCACGCTTGGTGCATTGTTTGTGTTTCGTTTGACCCAGCAAATTGAAGCCTAGAACCGGAGCAGAGCAATGTTCACAATCAAACGAATGGGTGTCGGAGTCACGGTAGCGATGGCGATATTGGCGAACGCGGCAACGAGCCGGGCCGACGATCCGCCGTCGTTGTTCCGGTATGACACGTTCAACCACTTCGCCCTGACCGCCACCGGCAAGATGACCCCCAAAGTGAAGAGCCGGGGGTTCACGATCAATGTCAACACCCCTATCAATCAAGGCTGGCAGAACGCTCGCCGCTTCCTCACCGTTGACTTCCCCAAGCGCATCAACCAGTCCGGCCCGAGCTTTCGCGGCTTCAAGCCTTATGACGTCGTGATTCGGCCCGGCACGATTCGCGCAACCGGGCTCGCCTCGCGCCAGGAGATCTGCCTGGAGTACATCATCCCTGGTAATCGTATCGAAGCCACGTTCACGACTCCGTCCATCGTAAAGACCAAGGTTCCCGTGTTTGGCAGCATCGACATCGGTCTCGATCGCCGAGCTGATCCGCGCATCGCGGTGGATTTCGACATCGTCCTGCGCGCCACGATCGCACCCCAGCTGCATGCGGTGCCGCGGCTCTCTTCGGCGTCGATTTCAGTGCGCAATGCTCGGCTCAGTTCGCGCAACTTGTCGGCCGACGTGCTGAGCATGGCCAACGATGTCGTTGCCTGGGTCGGCGGGCCCAACTTCCGAATGATGGCGGAGCAGGAGATAAACAAGCAAGGTGGCCGCGCCACCGATCGTTTGGCGAACATGCTCAAGGGCCTCAACGCGAAGGTCGCTCCGCTGACGGCGAACGTTCGCAGCTTCTACGTGACATTCCAGGGTGGCCGATTCAATGTCATTTACTCTACGCAAGAATCGATGGCGCCGGTGCTTCGCTAGCGCGACACTGATCGCTTTGAACGGATTGAGGTTCCGATCGTACCCAGTGATTTCTTAACTAAGGAGACTAGTGCACCGTCTACGATCCGTTGATGGATAGACTTAGGGTGCGTGCAACGCACCGATGAGCGGACCGGTGCGTTTCACGCACCCTGCATCCATCAATCCATGGAAGCCAAAGCCTAGGAAGGAAATTTGAATTTGCTCAGATTCAACTTCTCCCTTTTTTCGTGTTTTCGTGTTTTCGTGATGGAATTTTGAATCGACTTCCTCGCAGAATTGCTGCGCACCTGGCGCTGAAGTTGATCGTTAGTGACGCATAGAAAATTCAGATGTGGAGAAGAATAGACGATCTGTCGGTTCCCATTTCATCTGAGCAAAACTCTTGACGTGATCGGCCAATTCTACCGCCTTGCATCTCTCTGTGTCCTCGGTGTCTCTGTGGTTAATTTCGTTTGGGGATCGGCGAGAAGTCTCAAGAAAAACGCCAAGCGCTCGTGGGCTCTGCGATGTGATGAATGCGAGACCGCATGCGGCGCCCGCAGAGTTTCTCTGGCTTCGCAATGCGAATCTGACCAATCCAATCAAGTCAGGCAAGATAGTGGACGATATGGAAATAACGCGATTGCGAGAAATATTGCATTCGTGGGGATTATCGTCGTGGAGCTAAGTATTCATCCTTAGGAGATAATGTCGGTTGGTGAATCCTGCAACCCGCTGAGGTCTCTTGACTTGCGCAAATCGCCCAGAGCCAGGCTTGCATTGACATGGCCTGCAAGGTGGTTATAATCAGGACCATCGGCAAGACTGGCAAAACCTCGCAAGAGTGCCGACAGGGACGAATTTTGGGATTGATCCGAATATTGCGTTCGCGGTATTCTGCGGAGGTGTTGCGAGACTTGCTGTCGGAACTCGGTTGAGGCAAGTCAAGGAAGATCTCGGTCCGCCGCCTTCTTGCGGAAGAAGGAGTTTGGTGAGTGGTGAGTGGTGAGTGGTGAGTCGTGGTTGCATGACCATTCACCATTCACCACTCACCACGACCTGTGTCGCGGACCTGTCTCAAAGGCCAGCGAAGGCTGGCGAGGGATGGATGTACCCATGAAGACTGTTTTCACGACGGGCGAAGCTGCCAAGATTTGCAAGGTCAGCCAACAAACCATCATCCGTTGTTTCGACAACGGGCAGCTCAAGGGCTTTCGAGTCCCTGGGTCGCGCTTTCGCCGCATCCCGCGCGAGATGCTGTACAAGTTCATGAAGGACAACGGCATCCCGACCGACGCGCTCGAATCGGGCCGCCGCAAGGTCCTTCTAGTCGACGACGATGTCGAACTCGTTGAAGTCATGACCAAGTTCCTCGAAGAGGATGGTCGTTTTGAGGTGAAGGTCGCTACCACCGGCTTCGATGCCGGCATGCTGGTGAAAGAGTATCGACCTGACTTGCTCGTTCTGGACGTCATGTTGCCGGACATCAACGGCAAGGAAGTGTGCCAGCGGGTGCGTGCGGACAACACGATGGAAGAAGTGCGCATCCTGTGCATCAGCGGCATGATCGAAGACGACAAGATTCAGGATCTGCGTTTGGCCGGCGCCGACGATTTCATGCACAAGCCATTCGATGCGGAGCAGCTGATCGAGCGCATGTGCACGCTGCTCGAGATGGAGCAGGTGGAAGCGGTAGCGTAAGGAGAGGCAAGGGGAGAGGGGTGAGGGGCGAGATGATTACTCGCCCCTCGGCTCTCGCCCGTCGGTCCTCACAAGACATGGATGTCCCATGAAAACACCGGGCGAAAGGGCGATGGAATTGCCCTGGCTGGCGCCGAGCCTCGGCTCGCTGACGGCGCTGGTTCGATCGCACATGCCGTCGCTCTGGACGCAGCTGCGCGGCGATCCGGGGATGGTTCTCCTTTCGGCCCGCGTTCTCGATTCATTGTTGCCTCTCGATGTCGCACTTCTTGAAACAACGCTCCAGCATCAGAGTTGCTTCTCGATCGGTTTCGTCGACTGGAACCAGTCGGGGCACGATGTGGTTCTGCGTACCTGTTTCGCTCAGGCGGTCTTGGCAAGTCAAATCGCCGACAAGGCTGGTGGCGACGGGGCCCGCGCTTGGATCGCTGGGTTTCTGGCGCCGCTCGGTTGGTTGGGCGTGGCCGCGGTGAGCCCAGAACGCATCGGCGATTATCTCATCTGCTCGAAAAAGGCCGGCGATCCATCGGCTTGGCAGCGCGAGCAATGGGGCCGTGATCATTCCGGTCTGGTGGGGCGATTGTGCCGGGCCTGGCGACTGCCGGCTTGGCTGTCGGCCATCATCAGCTTCCTCGGCATGCCGATCGGGACGGCGGAACGCTTGGGCGCGGATCGGCGTCTATTCGCGGCGGTTCAGCTTGCCGTGCGTTTGTGCCAAGAGCGCACAAGTAGTCTCGGTTTGGCGGTCGGGACGCCGTCGTCGGATTTGCTTCACGAACTGGGGATCAGCGCCGTCGCTGCTGGGCTTCTTGCCGATGCGGCGTTTACGGTGCCGCACCCGCTTCGCACGTGGGAGCCGATTGGCCAACACTCGCTGCTGCCAGAGCTTCTGCAGCTCGCTCTTGAGAATCGTCGGCACAATGACTCCGCTTGGGTCGATCGATTGCAGAATGACGTCGATCTTCTGCAGGACGCACTGACACATCAAAATTCCGAAGAGACGACGCGACTCAATGCACTCAAGCTGTCCGCTTTAGCAGAGTTCGCGGCCGGAGCGGGGCACGAAATCAATAATCCGCTCGCCGTCATTTCGGGGCAGGCTCAGTACGTTCTCAAACAGATGGAATGGTTCGACGTCCCGGCCGAGGAGATTGAGGACGTCGGCGCGTATCTCGAGAGCCTGCGTGACAAGATCACGCCCAGCCTGCAAAAGATCATCGGTCAGACGCAGCGCGTGCATCAGATGCTGACAGACCTGATGCAGTTTGCGAGGCCGCATCCACCTCATCTGCAATCGGTGTCAACGCGCAAGCTGATCCGCGACGCTGCGGACAGCCAGGAGTTGCTCGCACAGCAGCGCCGAGTCCAGATGATCGTCGTTGGTCCAGAGACGGACGAACTGTTGTGGGCAGATCCCAAGCAAGCCCTCGTTGCACTGACCGGACTCGTGCGCAACGCCATCGAGGCGGCGCCGGCGGATGGGTGGGCGCGTATTCGGGCCGAGCTTAAGTCCAATCGATCGCTTGAAATCATCGTCGAGGACAATGGCCACGGACCGTCCGCAATGGCCTGCGAGCATCTGTTCGATCCGTTCTATTCGGGACGGAACGCGGGGCGCGGACGAGGCCTTGGATTGCCTATCGCTTGGCGTCTGGCTCGCCAGCAGGGTGGCGATGTCCGATTCGACGGCGCTAGCGGCGGAGTTACGCGCTTCGTCCTGACGCTCCCTCTCGCGGATACACCCATCATTCCGGCAGGGACCGGCGGCTATCACCTCGACGATGAACTCGTCCGCAGCGCGTAGGTTTTGCACGTTTGGCCCCGCATCGTACATGCGGGCGTACGCGACGCCCGGAGCATCCAAGATGAGTGTCGCCATCCCTTCTCTCGAAGAACGGCTCGAACGCGGTGAACTCGTCACGTTTGCGCCGTGCCCTTTTCCGCTGCCGACGGCCGATGCGCTTACGTTTCTCTTTCAGCAAAAGCTCGCTGGGTCGGCCCATAAGAACATCAGTTTCAAGCCGGCGGACTCCACGGTGTCCGGGTTCGAAATGCAATCTCCCGAGCAAGCCGACGGCTTGCGAGCATTGATGTGCGACTTCTCCAGGCGCGCGAGTCGATGGCTCGGCGAACTGCTTCCTCATTATGCGGCGGCCTGGCAGCTGGATCGCGCTAGTTTTCGCCCCGAGGAAGAAGCGACGCGCAGGCTTCGCCTCACCGCGCGCAACGATCTGCTCCACTTTGACGCCTTTCCTTCCCGGCCGACGCGTGGCTGGCGTATCTTGCGGCTCTACGTGAATATCAACCCGACCGATGACCGCGTCTGGGCGACGGCGGAGCCATTCGCCAAGGTGCTGGAAAAGTACGGCGAAGAGGCTGGATTGCCAGGACCGCAGCGAAACACGTGGGTGCGCCGCATCGGGCAGGGGATTCTGAGCCTGTTTCAGCCGCATGCGCCGCAGCGATCGGAATACGACGACTTCATGCTGCGGTTTCATCACTTCCTGAAGATGAACGACGATTTCCAGGAACGAGCCTCGCGCAAGCTATGGCGATTCAAGCCGCAGACGGCGTGGCTCTTCTTTTCCGACACGGTCAGTCACGCGGAGTTGCGCGGGCAGTACGCCCTGGAGCACTCCTTTTTCGTGTCGCCGCGCTCGCTCGCCCTGCCCGATGAGTCGCCTGCCGCGTTGCTCGAACGCAAGAGCGGCGTACAGGTCTTGCCGATTGCTGCATGATTCCGCGATACTAGCCCGCAACACCAGCAAGGGCGGACTTTGCTGGCGCTGCGGGTTAGCACGGTGAAGCAGGCATGTCGAGTTCTTGGTCCAACCCTGCCACGTTATTCTGCGACCTTGCACGCGGTTTCGTGCAACTCATCTATCCCAACACCTGCTGGGTCTGCGGCGAGCTTATGGCCGGTGAGCAGGACCAAATCTGCGTGCGATGCATGTCCAAGCTCACGGTCGATCCGTTCCCGACGTGTCGGCGCTGTTCCAGCACGGTTGGGCCCCATCTCTCGCTGAAAGATGGCTGTCCGGATTGTCGCGATCACTCATTCGGTTTCGACGGAGCTTTTCGCATGGGCCCTTATGATGGCCTGCTGCGAGAGGTTATCCTGCGCATGAAGTACTGGGAGGGTGAGGAATTGGCCGACGTCGTTGCCGTCCTCTGGGCTAGAGAGATGGCCTCGCGTTTGCGCGAAGTCCAACCGGACGTCGTCGTGCCGGTGCCGCTGCATTGGATGCGGCGTTGGCGGCGCGGGTTCAACTCGCCTGATGTACTGGCTCAGGCATTGGCGTACGAACTCGGAATCCCGTACATGCCCCATGTCGTTTGGCGATCGCGCGGCACGCCACAACAGACGAGCCAAACAAGTGCCACGGCGCGGCATGAGAACGTCAAGAACGCGTTCGAGTCTCAGGCCGACGCGGAATTGCTGGGCAAAACCCTCGTGCTCGTCGACGACGTATTGACGACCGGCGCCACGGCAAGCGAGGCCGCTCGCGCTCTCCGCATCCAGAAACCCAAGGCGATCTACGTCGCGGTGTTGGCGCACGGACGATAGCTTGGCCGCTCCTGCGATCAGGCGGGCTCAAGGAAAAGCCGATAAAGAAGAAACACCGCGATCACCGCGGGTCTTTCATGGACGCCGACGCGGGCCGTCACCATGCGTTCCGAGATTCGCTACGACTTCAACGACGCGTCGCGGCCCTACGCCAATCGGCATGGCCTGTTCGCGGTCGCCACGGACTTGATCATACGGGGTGCACTATATGGTCTGCGTGGCCTGCTTCGGGAGGGCGAGGCTGCTGCCGAGCCGGAAGCGACAGGATACTCGTCCGAAATCAAGTATTTCGCGGGCTCGCGGCTCGGCAGGAGCCTCGCCCACCCGTGCCGTTTGCAAACCATGTCGTGCACCCGATCATACGTTGGTAGGTGAAGGCGGCTTTGCGACTCACGAAGGGACACCAGCAGTACATGAAAGCGCTCCCTTGCCATGGCAATAACAGGTCCTATGGCCTTCGCGGGAAGTTCGGGATAAGCCATACTGTCAGTCGGCCGACTTGCTGACGCAGGATGGAAACGATGGACAACGGTTTCTCGTTGCAGCGCACCTACGCGGTCGCACGCAAGGAATTCTTGCATATCATTCGCGATCCGGCGACGCTGTTCTTTGCGTTGTTCATTCCCGTGCTCGAACTGTTCCTGCTCGGCTATGCGATCAACACCAACGTGCGATTCATCTCGACGGTTGTGCTCAACCAGTGTCAGACCGAGGAGAGCCGTCGGCTCATCCGCATGTTCGAGAACTCAAAGGACTTTCGCGTCGTCAAGCACGTTGCGACGGAGGATGAGATCAATTGGATGATTCGATCGGGCCGAGCCAAGGTCGGCATCAAGATTCCCGAGGATTTTTCGCGAGCCGTGGAAGCCAAACGCCCCGCGCAGGTCCTCGTGCTGGTTGACGGCTCGGAGTCGAGCGTGGCCGGCGAGGCGCTCAATGTCAGCAACGCCCTGGGCCTGCAGGAATCGCTCAAACAGCAACTCAGCGAGGCCGCCGGCGGATTGGCGATCGACATGCGGCCACGCATTCTCTTCAATCCCGACACGCGCTCGGCCAATTTCTTCATCCCTGGCCTGATGGTCGTCATGTGCCAAATGATGGCCATCATGCTTTCCGCCAACGCCATCGTTCGCGAAAAGGAGAAGGGAACGCTCGAACAGCTTTTCATGACGCCGGTGAAAGCCGGTGAACTGGTCTTCGGCAAGCTGATCCCGTACCTCGTCCTGACGATCATCGAGTTCTGCAGCATCCTGTTCTTCATGTGGTCGATTTTCCAGGTGCCGATCCACGGCTACGTCGTAACGCTGTTGCTCTTCACGTTGCCGTTTACCTTTGCGTTCTTGGGGATGGGCTTGTACATCTCGACGCAGGTGGACACGCGCGAGGCGGCGGGGCAGATGGCGATGGGAACGATGATGCCATCGATCTTCCTGTCGGGTTACGTCTTCCCGCTCGACTCGATGCCGTGGTTTTTTTGGTACGTCGCGCAGATATTCCCCACGACGTGGCTGATCGACGCGGCGCGCGGCGTCATCCTGCGTGGCGCGGGCTGGTCCGAACTCTGGCTTCATGCGGTGATTTTGTGGACGATGGGAATCGTGGCGTTTTTTCTGGCGGCGATGAAGTTCCGCAAGCGCTTGTCGTGAGAATAAGTCAGAGCCTGAAGCGTGAGCGAAGGATCGGGCCTCCTTCGCTCACGCTTCAGGCTCTAACTTATTCGTCAGGGAACCACCTCGGCGAGAGCGTGAAACTCGATTTCGCCGTTGGTTTGCAGATCCGTGAGGACGCGAATCGTCTTCTTCAGATCGCCGGTCTGGCTGGGGTTGATCGTCACGGTCAGGACGTGAACCGTTAGGCTTTCGTTGGTGGTGGAGCGAACTTGCAGCTGCTTGTCGGCGCCGAAGATGCCGGTGATGCGGAACGGTGTCTTGCCGCGAATCATCACCTTGCGATCGGTTTCGGTGCCGGCCTTCACTTGACCGAGCGATACGGTGCTCGGATTGACGGTCAGCGGGGCCTCGACTTCGACGGTCACCGGCACGCGTAGCTTCTGCATGGACGAGTTGTTGGTCTTCAGCCAGATGTCGGTGTACCACTTGCCGGCCGGGGTATCGGCTCGGAGCTTGGCGGAGATTTCGTATGCTGTCTCGCCGCGCGGGCCTTTGACCGCCTTGAGCGTCGGCTGAACATAATTGCTCTCGCTTTTGACTTCCATGACTTGTGTCGGCGAGCCGTTGAAGGAGACCGTGATCTTGCTCTCCGGCGTGGCCCCTTGTTTGACCTTGCCGAACGCGATGTTGTCCGGCGAGAAGACGATATCGTCGCGGCTATTCGCCTGGATCCAGAGCGTTACTTCAGTACGCCATGGCTGGTCGAACGTGACGTAGACCTTGATGTCCTTGGTGCCGAGAAACTCGCTCGTGAACATCTTGGCGATGACGGCGGTTTCTTCGCCCGGCTTCAGCCAGGTCTGTAGCGACTGTGCATGTGAACACCGGCCGCACGAGGCGCGGACGCCGGAGATGTGCACCGTTTCCTTGGTGTTGTTGACAATGCGGAACGGATGACTGACGATCTGCCCGCGCGGCACCGAGCCGAAGTCGCGGGTCAATTCGTCAAAAAGAGATTGGGCGGCCTTGCTTTGTGCGTGCACCGGAGTGGTGAACGCGAACAAGGCGACGGCCAACAGACTGTATCGAATCATTTGTTTCCTTGCCTCCTCCCCCTCTCTTTCGCGCCCAATGGGAAAGTCCGACGTTGCCAAATCGGTGGTTGCGCGAAATATGAGAACTACTCTATTTTATGTCGCATGCAACGCCCAAAATCAACCAAGGCGCGCGCGTTTTCTCAACTAACCCTAAACTCGGCATGCACAGGAATCGCAACGGACTAATTTTCGCTAATCCACCTAATTCTGTCATCTTCGGGTCGATCACAAACGGGAGACTTTCGCGCATCAGCAAACTCTTCGCGTTCCGAATATCTTCACACGGCGCGAACTCCGCCAAAGTGTCCAGTGGGCATCGATGTGAACGGGCGCGGGGGCTGACACGACCCATCACATGCGTGCTTTCTTCTTGAAGGTCAACCTTGCCAGCCTGACGAAATTCGCGAGTGGTCATGGTGGGACGCCTGACCTTCTCAGCCCTGCACTGATAGCACTACCTCGAATTGGGAGGGCGAGGCTCCTGCCGAGCCGGAAGGGCCAGGAATCTTGCGAGTTCACGGCTCGGCAGGAGCCTCGCCCTCCCAAAGAAAGTTGCGCTGTTTGCACAGCTGTCATTACGCCAATCGGATGTACAGCCGTTTTTTTCTTGACACCCGTCCGAGTCCGCCATCAAATAGGGCAGTAAATCGCAAAGGCTAGTCGTGCGGGGAGGTTACAAATGGGCTTCATGGATTCGCTCAGCAAGGCTGCCAAGGTCATCGGCGATACGGTTCACGAAGGAGTCGAGACGGTCAAGGCGAAGACGCAGGAGTTGATGGGCCAGCCGAACGCGACCGCCGGGGGCGATGGAATTGCCGAATGGTATTACCTTGCCGAGGGAAACAAGCGGGAAGGCCCCGTGACGTTGCTCCAGCTGCGCGAAATGCTGACCTCGGGCAAGCTCAAGCCGGCGTGCTTCGTCGCCAAGGCCGGCATGCCGAACTGGCAGCCGGCTGAGAAGGTGGCGGAGTTGACGGCCAAGCCGCCAACTTCGTCTGCGGATTGGTACTACACCAAGGACGGCAAAAAGCGCATCGGGCCTGTCTCGTTTTCCGACCTTCAGAAGCTTGTGGCCGACGGAGTGATCCAAAGCGAGGACATGATCATGAAGCCGGGCGTTAACAAATGGATGCCCGCCAGCGCGTTTCCCAAGCTGTTCCCTTCGGTCGTGCCGGTCGACGCGGCTCCCGTCGCGCCAGCGCCGCCGCCAAAGCTCAAGGAAGACGCGCCCGCTCGGCCGCCGAAGAGCAAGGCGGCTGCTCCGCCAGCGCCACCCGTCCGTCTGAAGAATCTGAAGGAACGCAAGGCCGCGCATGTCACCGATACCGGCGTGTTGGTCCGCAGCGAATTTACGGCAATCTGGAACGGGCTCGAGCAGACCGGGCTCGCCGCTGACGAACTGGTGTTTTTCTGCAACACGCAAACACGCCTCGCGGCCTCCATCGGCGAGTCGTTGCTCAATCTATTCGCGTCCAAACAAACGGAGCCGCCCGTACTTCACCTGGCATTGACCACGAAGGAATGGGCAGTGCTGCACGTCGGCGAAAACGAGAAGCCGGTGCTTGCAAACCGCGGAACGTTCGAGCAACTCACCTGGTCGTTCGCATTGGTGGAGGACGGGGTCATCAGCAGCGCCCTTAGCTTCTTTCAAAGTCAGCCGCAAGCCAAGGCGCCGCCCGCTGACGTATTGACCCTTAGCGCCGGCGAGGGGGAAATTCCGCTCAACCTCTTGCATGGCGACGGGCTGACGCAACTCAAAAGGACACTGCCTCGGTTGCTTTTGGACCGCGTTCGGGTGTATGTCGAAGAAGGGAAGTGTGTTATCGCGGAGTCGTTGCTTGATCGGATTGTGGGCGACGGAATCGCGGGTAAAGAGGCGGAGTCGCTCAAGCAACACATCGGCGCCGTCGCGCAGATCGCCGTGGAGTATCAGGGTGGCCATCCGGGCTTTCCGGACAAGGCCGTTGGTGTTTTGCAGCTCGACAGCCTGGGATTGGAGTTTTTCGTTCCAGAAACAGGCCTTTCGATGCGGCTGCCGCTTTCGGCGATTCGCGCGATTCAGCCGCCCCGGCAAGGGCGCTATCCGCGTGAGTTGGTCGAGCGCGTCAAATCGGAACGCGAAAGTGCTCTTCGCAGCCTTCGCTTGGCACAGCAAGGCATGCGCAGTCGCAACGCGGCGCTGCGCATGACGGCGAAGATCAGCGCCCAGTCGGCGCGCCAACGGTACGCGGCAGCAACGCTCGGACCGGCGCCCACCAACCGGTTGGGCGTCATCTGCGTTGTCGACGACCGCAAGTTCAAGATGGTTTTCGACGCCGCGGGCCCGACGACCGAATTCATCGATGAGCAGGCGTCGCTGTTCTCGAGTCAGTCCGCCACGATCAGCGATCGCTTCGGCCAAGGCGTTGCACCTCCGAAGGCAACGGCGAAGCCGGTTAAAGCGTCGGCGATCGTCGGTTGCCCGCGCTGTCAGGCCAGGCTGCGTGCCGACGAGCCGGGCGTGATCGAATGCCCGCAGTGTCAGGCCAAGATCCGCGTGGCAGCGGAGAAATTCAAGGCGTAGCGGTACGGCGATGAACCGTGCACCTCACGCTCCGCGTGAGGAATCCGCCACGCGGAGCGTGAAGCCTACGGTTCACCCGAATCGCGCACGCTGATGGAGATAGACCTCGGCAACATTCAGGAGCAAATCATGTCCGCCGATATTTGGTACTACACCCGTGACGGCAAGAGTCGGCTTGGGCCGTTCTCGTTTCAGCAGCTCGCGATGATGGCAAAGGCCGGGCAGCTTTTGCCGAGCGACATGGTTCGCCACGAGGGCGCGCCGCGCTGGCAGGCGGCCAATCAGTTCCCCGGCCTCTGTCCGCCGGCGCCGAAGCCCGGTGCCGGACCGGGAGTTGCCGATGTGGTCGCCGCAGGCGTCGTGGTCGGCGCCGCGGCCGTCTCCGCGCTGGCCGGAATGAACAACCCGGGCAACGTGCGCCACCCCCGGCTGCTGAATCTGCTGCAGGAAGCCCAGGCCCTTCACAAGATGGGACTTCTCACGGCCGCCGAGTTCGTCGTCATTCGCGATATCGTGCTCGGCCACGGCGCGGTTGCTCAACCCGCCATGGCGCAACCTCGTCCGGCCTCCCCCGCGCAGACGCCGATGCCGCGAAAGCCCGGCGCCGTCAACCCTGCTCGCGGGAAAAGTGGGCAAAAGATTCTTCAAGCCAAGAAGCTCAAAGGTGATTTCAAGGACGAAGAGGTCATGGACGCCGTGGAAGTCGATCAAGACGAGGAACTTCTGGACGAAACGGCCGACGAGGAGCTTCAGGATGACGAGAGCGGCGAAGACGCGGACGACGTCGACGCTCAGGACGATGTCGCAGACGACTTGGACGAGTCGGCAGACGACGAAGCGACGGATGAGCTCGATGACTCGACAACGGACGAATCGCTCGATGACATGGAAGACCCCGACCCGCTCGGCGACGATATGGCCGATGATCTCGGCGACGAAGGCATGGGCGGCGATGACTTCGGAGGAGACGCCGACCTCGCGGCCGACGATGCCGGTGGCGCCGATTTCGGCGGAGATTTCGGCGGTGGCGGTTTCGACTTCGGCGGCGGCGGTGGCGGCGATGAATGAGGCCGAGATTATCGTTGCAGGGGACGTGCAGCGAGGAAGTGGATCACTTTGCGGCAGCGATCGTAGACCTTGCGCAGAGCATGTAGTCTACGGAGGAAACGGCGACACTACTGAACATTCAATGGTTGTACACAAAACTCCGCGTGTTTAGCAGAGCCCACATGATGTCCTCGACGGCTGCCGGGCGGTCAGGGCCGGAGTCGGTGAAGACGCGAAGCATACGGGCACGCTCAGTTTCGTTCGGGAAGCGCGACAAGGTGCTCAGGTAGAGCACGTCTACGATTTCTGTAGGCGTCATTTTCGATTGGGCCAGCCGGCGCGCCATGCCATGGCGCGAGCGAACCTTCGCCATGATTTCTTCCGAGTTCATCAGATGCAGCGCCTGGGCGATGCTCGGCTCATTCGATCGCTCGCATTCGCACACCGTGGCGCGGACGGGCCGGCCGAAGATACGAAAGAAATAGCTCGGCATGCGGTTGTCCCAAATCTGAATTGCGCGATAGCCGTCCGGCCAGCCGTTGAACTTTTCGGGCACGCCGGTCGCCTGGCTGATGGCGTCGAGCAGGACTTCGGCGGGAATGGCGCGCGGGTGGGCGTGAGAGAAGTTCTGATCGTCGGTGATCCCCCTCACCCCCGGCCCGTCTCCTCCGCTGGGGCGAGGGGGGGAAGAAGCAAGTTGATACAAACGCGAGTTGAGCAGCGTGCGCGTGAAGGCCTTGAGATCGTACTTCGAGTCGCGCAGGTGTTTCGTCAATTCTCCGAGCAGCGGCTCGTTCGTCGCCGGGTTGGTAGGCCGTAGATCGTCGATCGGCTCGACGAGGCCGCGCCCGAAATAATGGGCCCACAGCCGATTGGCGATCGAGCGCGAGAAGGTCGGATTGTCCGCCGCCGTCATCCAGCGTGCCAACACGATGCGGCGATCGGAAATCGTCGTCAGGTCGATCGGGGCGGCGCCGAGCGGGCGTACCGGAACCAGCTTTTTGGTGCGTGGGTGCGTCAGTTCGCGCCCCTTCTGAGCAAAGATGACTTCGCTTCCGCCCGAGGCCGCCTTGTGGCCAACGCCCGTGAAGAAGCCGGCCAGCGCGTAGTAGTCCTCCTGGCCCCACTTGTCGGACGGATGGTGATGGCATTGCGCGCACTGGATGCGAATGCCCAGAAAGAGCTGACTGAACGATCGGCTCAAGTCTTCGGGCGTGACGATCGATTTGTAGATGGCGGCAGGGCCTTCGTCGGCGATCGGTCCGCGCGCCGTCACGATCGAGCGCACGAACTCGTCGTAGGGCCGATTCTCCGCGAACTGTTTGCGCAGCCAGCGCGTGACCGCAACGGCGCCGGCCGGCGTGATCGCGTCCCGGTCGATCCGCAACAGATCCGACCAGCGCATCGCCCAATAGTCTGCATACTCTGGGCGATCAAGCAACCGATCGATCAACAGCCCACGCTTGTTAGGCCTCGTGTCGGCAAGAAACACGCGAGCTTCGGCGGCGGTCGGCAGTGTGCCGATCGTGTCAAGATGGACGCGGCGCAGAAACGTTGCATCGTCAGCAAGCTCGGCCGGTGGGATGCCTAGACGATCCAGGTTGTTCCACGCGTGCCGATCGATGAAGTTATTCTCCGGCGGTCGCTTGAACGCCGTCGTGACGGCGCGGGGCAACGTCACGCGGCAGCTGGCGACGTGGCCGAGGTAGCGCACGAGAATCGCGGCCTGCCCGGGGATTTCGTCGGTGCGAATCGTACCGCGCGAATCGATCTTGGCGACCGTCGGAGCGTTCGATTCATACTGTGCGTCGAGCGTGACGCAATGGCGATTGCCGGACGCGTCGATCGCGGAGACACGCAACTGCTGCACCGCATGCGCGGACATGACCTGTTCACGCGGTGTGACCTCGATGCCGACGATTGCCGAACCGACGCCACTGGCCGGCCCAACGGCGCCCTCGGCAATCCAGCGGCGCAGGCGTTGATAGTGCAAACTATCCACGGCGAAGCGTTTGCCGCCGCCATGGGCGACCTGGCCTGTCGTCTTGAGCAGGATGAGGCTGCTATCGGGGGCAGCGGGGAAGACGCGCCGGCCGCGTGTTTCCTTCGTCAATGCTTCGAAATCGCCGTCCGGATCGAAGCCGAAGATGCTCAGTTTGAACCCCGCCTTCCCCTCGGCCTTGCCGTGGCAGACGCCCATGTTGCAGCCCGCTCGGCTCAAGATCGGCATGACGTGCGATGAGAAGGACAACGGCGGCGGCGCTTTCAATCCGGTCACTTCGATCGAAATGCGGACCTCGCTTTTGTCGTGCCGGATTACCAGTGTCGTCTTGCCCTCGGCCCTGGGTTGAACCAGACCGGCGGCATCGACGCCGGCGACAGCGGGATCACCGATCGCATACTGCGCCACGCGCGTCAAATCGGTTTTGCGATCGGGCGATGCGACCAGGACTTGCTGAGTCGCCTCCGGGTTGTCGAGTCGAACCGCATCGGGGCTGACGTGCAAGGGCGATTGGGCGCTGCAAAAAGCCGCCGCGCACATCCACGCGATGCCGGCGAGAGTTGTCCGTCGAAACGAGATCAAATTCATGGAGGCCTCTCACGGTGGATTAGTACCAGAGGTCAGAAGTCAGAAGTCGGAGCGAAAGCCACGAGTTTCGTGTCACCAGCAGATGTCATTTGTCTAGTCTCTGACCTCGGACTTGCGACCTTTGGTAGTAGCTTCTTCGACGCATTGTATCGGGAGATCGGCGGCTTTGCGCGCCAGGGCGGCGAAATACGAAATTCTCCTGGAGTCTGCGCTCGCCGTGTGAGTGACGAGTGGTGAGTGCGAGTGGTGAGAATAAGATTGGACTTCTTCTCTCGCCACTCACCACTCGTCACTCACCACTACCATGGTTGTGCACCTTTCTCTTCGGCATCGGAACGTTCCTGATCGTCCTCTTTTTCTTTCTGCCGGTCGTCGATTCCTCGGGCTTGACCAGGCTCCGCGATCGCATCGAGGAGGGCAATCGAAAGCAAACCCGGCTCGACCGCCAGATGCAGCGCCAGGCCGAAAAGGATCGCCTCAAAGACAAGGACGGCCCCATCGGCCCCAACGAAGAAGCGCGCAAGAAACGCGAAACCGAGCGCGCTGATTGGGATAAAGAACGCGAACGGTTGGAGGATCTATACGAGGACGCTCACAATAGCGCCCTCGCTCGCACCTACTTCTATACCTGGGGCATGTTCTTCGGCTTCCTTATCCTCGCCATGGGCGCCGTCGGCTTCCTCAGCTTCGGCCCCACGACCTCACGCCGCGTCTTCGGCTGCATCATCATCACGTTCCAGATCATCGTGATCTTTGCCGCGATCTACGCCAACTTCAATCTCATGAGAGCGATGAGACCACCGATCGGCGAACTCTGACCGTCCTCGGTTGGCGCCCGCACGGCGCCATGCGAACGCTAAACGAGCAAACGAACTCATCATGTAGGCCGATGCAGTTTAGATGTGTGTTGGCACGACGAAACAACGGCGCGTTTACCCTGCGACGTAACACACGAAGGCGGCCCACACCGACGGATCGGGGTGGGCGGTTCGCAGCCAAGCCAGTGTTTCTTGAACCACCGTGTGTACGCGACGCGGATTCCGTTTTCCGGAAACTGCCAGCAACCGGCTGTAGAGTTCTGTGAAAAACGCGTGTCGAGCTTCATCCGGCGTCATCCACCGCAACGCGACCACAGCCCCAGCGCCGGCAAGGATGAATGACCTCGCCAGGCCGAGGTTTGCGGGATCCGCCGCTGGCATCGGCGAAGCGATCACGACGAGTTCCGTGCCGAGCAAGTCGATGCCTGTAATCTCCTTGGCGGTGAGCTGTTCGGTATCGGTCAGCAGCAAGCCACATTGCGTCAGCGGATTAATCCAGAGGCCAGGCGGCGGCGCCTGCGTCGCCGGCTGCCCCGGATCACTCGGAACGGCTACCGGTGCGAATGTCGGCGTTGCCAGATGCAGAAAACGCGGCGCCCGGCACGCCTTCAGCCGGCTCGCAAGATCGTTCGGCGGGCCGGATCGCCAGACCTCCACGCCAAGTCGCCGGGCTATCGCGCCGGCGTTGTCATCGTTTACGGTCGCCACCACCACCGGTTCGGAGCGTGCAAGGTAGGACGTCATGCCACGGAGCACGTCCCGCCCCGTCAACAGATAGCTGAGGTCGAAGTCATCGGCGATCGATCGGCCTGATCCGCCGGTGTCGGCACCATCGGTGGGCGCTAGGCCAGGCAGCGCGTGGAAGGGGACGTTCACCAATACGCCGTCCGTCGAGATGAGCCAGCGCGTGCAGGCGGGAACCGTGGCAATCACGGAATCGAGAACTGCCTTGCGCAAGGCCGTTCCGTGGGTTCGCAGTAGCTGTTGCTTGTCCGGATTGTCACTGGACTTTAGTGTTGCCAGATAATCCGCCGCTAGCTTTTGTACCGCACCGGCTGGCCCCAGGTCGATCACATGCACGTCATCCGGTTGGCCCGCCGGCATAACGAACGCGCAATAGCGCTTAGTCATCGCGTCGGCGCCGGCCTGGGTGTACAGCTTGTGGTAGTCCCATTCGCACAAGTAGACGTAATCGATCAACGCGCTTCCCTCCGGGAGCGCTGTCGCGACGGCCTGACGATCGGCTGCATGGAGCCGACGACCAACGGCGATCTCCGGAATGTCCTGGGCGAGATCGGCCTCCAGTGCATCGGCTCGGTCATCCCACTCAGCGAGGAGACGTTCGTGCAGTGGTTTGCCCTCACCGCCGGGACCATTCCAACGCTTGGCGATGGCTTGACGGCGCAGGAATGCCCATTCCTCTACCCTCGGCGCGAGTTCTTCTTGCAGCTGATAGAGCGGCATGCGGCACTGACTCATCAAGTCGACCCATAGTGCCTTGGTGCGCAGCACGGCGTCGAGCAATCGCGCTCGAAGCGATGGAGAGCCGGGTTGGCTCCTCAAAGCAAGCGACATGCCGAATTGGACGTAAACGCCTCCGAGGCCCCAGCAGATGCTGCGTGCCTGTGGATTCGATATCGTCAGAATCGCCGGCAAGCAGCGCCGGCGCTGCTCCATCAATCCGTCCAGTAGCGCCAATGCCTCAGCGTCGCGTCCCGTCGCCGCCAACAGGGTTGCCAGGATATACGTGCTGCCGGCATATTCGGGATGGTCGGGACCCAGCAGCTCCAGCTCGAATCGTTGCTCTTGCCGCGCCAGCCCCTCGGCCTTGGTGAACTCCCCTTGCCGGGCGTATACCCATGCCAATCCCTTCAACATCGGAATCTGCAGTCCCGGGAATTGCGGCGCGAATCGTTGAACCATGGCGAGGGCTTGCTGATAGGTCGCCTCGGCCCGGCGGAAATCTCCTCGGCGAAACTCGAAGTTGCCGCGCAATTGCAAGCTGTTAGCGACCAGCGGATGATTCTCGGTGCACAAGCGTTTGGTGATCGCCAGGTGTTGTCGAATCAAGGGCTCGGCCGACTCCCAGGCAGCGGTGGCTGAGAGGAATTCGATGAGAATGCGCAAGGCGTTCACGAAATCGCCATGCTCTTCGCCGTGCGCCGTTCTGACGATGGCGAGCGCCTGGCGAAAAGCCTCCTCGGCCTCGGAGTGCTTGCCCACGGATTTGTAGACGTTGCCGAGGTTGACCAGGGCGCCGGCGACGGCAGGATGATTGGGGCCTCCCGCGGTCCGGTACAGCGCAACTACTTGGCCATGCAGCTTGGCCGCCTCCTCGCTCCGTTCCGTGATCTCGTAGAGGCTGGCCAGTGTCGTCAAGGCGGGACCGGATTCGGGATTGGTCTTCTCATCGGCATTCTGGTAGGGTTGCAGCGCTTGCGTCAGGTATCTCTCTGCCCGATCAAACTCACCGAGGACGCGAAAAAGGTTGGACACGGCGATAAGATCGGTGGCGTAATCGGGGTCCCCGAAAAGCACGTCCTGATTGAGCTGGAGCACATCCTCGCAGAGCGGCCTGGCTGCCACGAAGTCGCCGACGGCGCTGTGCAGCCGCGCCAGATCGCGCGTTACGCCCAGTAACTCGGGCGAATCTTCTCCATAAGCGCCGACCGTGATGTGTCGAGCCTTTCGCAGAAACGTGAGCGCTTGGTCGTAGTCGCCGCGGCCTTGGTGGACCAGGCCGAGCGCATGCAGCGTGCCGAGGTATGAAATCGACGTGGTGAGTCCCGCCTCGCGCAAGATCTCCTCCGCTTGCGTGAGCATCGGTTCGGGGCCGTCGAGCCGGCCGGTGCGCTGCAGGATTCGGCCCAGATGAAACAGGCTGTCTGCAAAGGGGATGGACGATTCGCCCGGGTTCTCGCGCCGCATTTCGAGAGCCTGGCGATGAAATTTCTCGGCCGTCGCCAGTTCGCCGCCGTCGAAGTACACGGTTCCGAGGTCCTCGAATCCTTGGGCGACGTCCGGGTGTTCTTGGCCGAGCAATTCCATACGAATCGCGACGGCCTGACGGTAGCGAATTTCGGCGGCGGGGAAGTTTCCGATGGAATGGTAGAAGGCGCCGAGATCGCGTAGGGCGTTGGCGAACGCCGTCGTTTTCTCGCCGCGCAAGCGCTCGGATTCGACGATCGTTTCCCAAAGCTGCTCGGCGGTGGGAAGATCGAGGGATTGCGCATGGACGATCGCGCTGGCGCGCAGGGCATCGAGCGTACAGGGGTGGTGCTCGCCGTAGGCGCGTTGACTCAGCGTGATCCATTCGTCCATGAGAGTGGCCGCCTCCTGCAGTTTGCCCGCCGCCGCCAGGCACAGGCCGAATTGGCGCAACACATCGGGATAGGCCGACTCGTCTTTGACGCCGGCGCTTTCGCAGATTGCAACCGCTTCACGAAACAACCGCTCGGCTTCGTCGAACTCATTGCAATTGCTGTGATACCCGCCGAGCGTGGCCAAGGTTCCAGCTAACACCGACGGCGCGGCCGGAATATTGCGTTTTTCATCCGGAAGGGTGCGCGCCTCTGCGACGGCATTTCGGGCTAGTTCCTTGGCTCCCTCGAAATCGTTCTCGGCGGCGCGGACCGCGGCGAGTCCGAGGTAGATCGTCACGCGGTCGACTACTTCGGCTCGATCACCGGCGGGCAGGCGTTCCATCAAATCGAGTGCTTCACGGTAGACCGTCTCCGCCTCGTCTGGCCGATCCAGGAAGCTCAGCGTTTCGCCGAGGGAACCGTGGTAGAGCGCATAGTCGGGCGACGATTCGCCGAGCAGCTCGTGCGCCAACTTGATCTCCCGGCGCCGGATGGGCAATACCTCCGTGTGCCGTTCCTGAATGCCCAGGATCGTGGCCAACGTTTCGAGACTGCCCAGGTAGTAGACGTGTTTTTCACCCAAGGCCTGACGCGTCGCCTTCATCGATTCCCTGGCCATCTCCTCCGATTCGGCGGCTTGCGCCGGATTGAGCATCGCACGAACCCAGGCCAGAGTCTCCAGGCTTCCGAGGTAGTCGAGGTGATTCTTGCCGTAGAGCTCTTCGCGAATCTCCAAGGACCGCAGCGCGAATTGCTCCGCCTCCAGCAACGCCCCTTTTTGCACCACGACCGCCGTCAGCGCGTTATAGGCAAGCGCCGTTCGCGGATGGACTTCACCCACCTCGGCCTTGTAGATTTCCAGCGCCTGGCGCGTCAGCGTCTCGGCCCCGGCGACGTTGCAAAGCCGCCCCTCGGTGCGGGCCACGGCCAGCAGGCTTTGCGCGAAGTCAAGATGGTTTTCCCCCAAGTCGCGGCGAATCTCCAGCGCTTCGCGGGCACACGCCGCCGCTTCGGAGCGCCGCCCGAGTAAGTCGAAAAGAATGCCCAAATCATGAACGCTCTGGGCATAATCGGGATGGCGCTCGCCCAGAGTAGCTCGGCGAATGTCGCGGGCGCTCCGAAACAAGGCTTCGGCCTGCTTATACTGCCCCATCAACTCGTACAGAATCGCCAGTTCGTTCAGGCTCTCGGCATACTCGGGACTTTCCTTGCCCAAGACGGTCGCGCGAATGGTGAGCACCTGCAAGCAATGTCCTTCGGCTGGCGCGAGCTGCCAGAGCCCGCGCAGCGCTTGCGCGAATTGCGTCAAGCAGTACGCCAATTCCAGCGATTCCTCGCCCTTGGTGAGGCGCGCTTCTTCGCAGGCGAGACTGGCAAACGGCAGTGCTTGCGAGCACCGCCCCTGCCACAAGAGGTCTTTCGCTTGCGAGGGATTCGATGAGTTGACAAACGCGGGGTCGAGCGACATCGCCATCCTGCCGTTCCTTGCCTGTCATGGGTCCCGATTAGGGCCAATTTGCATTCGCCCGATCTGTTCAAATTGGTCTAGGTGAAGCGACGAGGCTTGACAAGGCGGAGGGAAATGGGGCGAAACTCGAGACGCAACCATCCCAGAGTAAGCTGGCCGTACTCGAATCTTCCAAGGCCCGCTCCCCCTGCATGCGAACATGGCCGAGGGGAAGTGGGGAGGGCTTGTCGCTCGCTGAAGCTGCGCGAATTCAAGAGGTGCGCTGCGGGCGTTTTTAGACTCGATCGGGGATGGCGACGTTTCGGGCGGGCGAGGCTCCTCTTGAGCCGTGAGCCCCGAGAAACGTGATGTGCCGGCGGCTTGGCAGGAGCCTCGGCCTAGGCTGATGAAGATGGACGCGCTCGTTCAGGCAATTCTTGTTGCGTGGTCTTATTTATCAAAGCGCGTTTTCCGAATGGGGAACCCCTCTGTCTTCGTCCCTCCGGGACTTGGAGATGCAATGTAGTACCGCAACACGTCTCTTGCCTGAAACGATGGCCTGAACGCACAAGAACCTGGGGTTTTCGTCAGCCCAGCCTCGCCCTTCGGGAAAACCGGCTTCCTGGATACACTCTTGATGCTCACTTGTTGCCGATGCAGTACAGATGCGTGTCGGTGCGCAGGAACAACTGGGCATCGCTGACGGCAATCGAGGCGTTAGTTCGGGTTTTGTCGTCGGCGATCACGTTGTGCGCCAGCAGTTGGTACTTCGGCTGAGCGGCGACCACATAGGTTCCGTTCCTTTGCGAGACGTAATAGATCTTGCCGTCGGCCAACACCGGCGAGGCGTAAACGAGCCCCGAGGAGGGCTTGAGGCTTTCGCTGTAGACGAACTTGCCGGTGGCGGCTTCCTGACAGTGCACCATGCCGCCGCCGTCGCTGGCCCAATAGATGTGGCCTTCATGATAGACCGGCGAGCCGACGTTGGAACCTTTCTTGACATTCCACACCGTATTCGTTTTGGTGACATCGCCGCGGCCGCCCGCCTTGACCGCCAAGGACGTGCTGCCGCCGCCGATGGCATAGATGACGCCGTCATGCGCGACGACGCTCGGGCAGACGTAGCGATGAATGCCGTCGGCGTTCCACAGTTCCTTGCCGGTGTCGGGACTGAACGCGAGCAAGCGATTTTGCACGCTGACGACGAGTTCCGTCTCGCCATTGGCGCCGACCGTCGCCAAGAGCGGCGTGTTCCAGGCGGCGCCGATCTTCGGGGCCTTCCACATTTCCTTGCCGCTGAGCTTGTCAAGCGCGTAAAGCGAGCCGCTTTCGACGCTGGCGTTGATGATAAGAAGATTCTTGTAAATGATCGGTGACGGTCCCGAGCCCCAGCCATTCGTCCCCTTGCCGACAGTCTGATGCCAGAGCTGCTTGCCGTCAAGGTCGAAACAAAAAACTCCCGACTTGCCGAAGAAGACGTAGAGCCGCTCCCCATCGGTGATCGGCGTGCTGGGAGCGTAGCCGTGGTATGCCCCTTCGCCGCTGTATTTGTGCTCGGGCAGGCTTGGTTCGAGTTCCTTCATCCAGATCGGCTTGCCTTCCTTGCGATCGACGCACCAAAGATGGCGTTTGAGGTCCTTCATGTCACCAGGCGCTTTGGTGTCGATGCCGTAGCCGGAGTAGGCAGTGATGAACACGCGGTTGCCGAGGATGATCGGGCTGGAGGCGCCGGCGCCGGGGAGCTTGAGCTTCCAGACAATGTTCTTGTCGGCGGCCCAGGTCGTGGGCAGGTTTTTTTCTTTGCTGATGCCGAGACCGTCAGGCCCGCGAAACTGCCGCCAGTCAGCGGCGCCGGAAATGGAGGCGAGCATCACGATGAGTGTAAGCGCAATGGAAGATCGAATCGGCATGGAAGGCATCCCCCAGCGAAAAAGTGTGAATCGAGCAGTGGGGACATGATACGCCTGCGACCAAGGTTTGCCAGCGGCGAACGACCCGTTTAGCCCCGCCTCGCCAGAAGCGGGCGGCAACGGCACTGCGCTCGCCCGGGTCCACGAGCGCGGGCCAAGCGATCTACTTTGCGAAACCTGCGACGAGCTCGAGGTTCTTCTCGACATTCTTGTCTCGATACGCCTGTCTCGCGGCAACGTACGCCTCGTCCAGCATTGCTTGCGTCACGACCTTCGCTTGAGCGTCGACCGGCGATCGAATCGAGACGGGGCGCGGGGCCATCAGCCTGGCCAAATCAGGCATGTCGTACGCTTTCAGAGCGCCGGGCACGACGTTGGTGAACTGATTGTAGCTGATCGGCGAGCGCACAACCGTTTCCCACGATAGGACGCCCTGATAGGTGACGACACTTTGGAGCCGTTTGTCGAACAGGGCCGCATGCATCGCGATCGGCGCTCCGTTGCCGACGCCACAGACGCTGATGCGTGGCACGGGAAACGTCTGGTCGCTGCGACGTGATGATTCGGCCGACTTTCATAGATGACTTTCTCGATACGATAGCCGTCGCGCTGGTCCTTGCCGACGATCCGCGAGTTGAGCGGCGTCTTGTCAGGAAAGCCTCCGAGCGCCTCGATCATTTTGGTTCGCAGTTGGGTCTGGCGCAGGCGAACGTCCTCCGGCGATTTCAATGCTGCGACCTCGGCTCGGCGCGCGTCGAAGTGTTTCTGAGCTTCGGCCAACAGATACGCCGACAGCATCTTCCGCGGCGGCGTCTTCGACGTCTCCGGCGACAGAACATTCCAATCTGTCTGTCCATGTGCCGCCGACGTTATCGCGGCTAAGAACAGAATTGCGAACAGACGAGCATACTGAAACATGGACCTACTCCCGAGCGGAACCCATCCCTGTTTTGCGTTCGCGTGGCGTCGCGCGAACGCCAACCGACGAAACCAGGATCAACTTAGCGGCAGCCAAGGCGAGCGTCGTGCGTCGCGTCACTGGAATCGGCGGCCGGTTGGCGACTTGCCTAACCTTGAAGCGTTGACCGTGGCCGGCCGTGCGACCATCAAGGTGCTTGGCCCCAACTCCGAAGTGCATGCGTCGCTCCGTTCTTTCGTTCATGTTCTGAGATTGCATTCACCCGCCGAGATTCGAGTCGGAGGGTATGGTCAATTTGCCGTGGCTATCGGTAGTGCGGACTTCAGTCCGCACGTCAAGCGGTGCGGACTGAACCGCACTACGAAAGAGAATCCGCCGCTGCCTGGCAGTCGCACCCCAAGTCGGCGGGGCGACATTTTCGTGGCAAACTTTTTGAAACTTCGTCCTTCCGCTGGCAGTATCAATCCATACACCATGTTATGGATCACCCGTACCGTTTCCCTCTAGGAGATTGAACTCATGCCACTCGTTCGACGATTGTGGGTCGCCGCCGCTTGTGTCCTGGCCTTGGTGTTTGCCACCTCCGCCGCTCAAGCGCAGAATCTGAATGTCCTGCCCGCCGACACGGAAATGACCGTTACCATCAATGTGCAGCAAATCCTGAAGTCGGAAGCGTTGAAAGGGGAGAAAGCGTCGTTGATCATCAACCTGGCCAAAGCCAAGATCAGTGAAGGCCTCGAAGACAAGGGCGTTGCGAAATGGTTCAAGAAAGCCGAATTTGACTTGTTCAAGGACCTCGGCAGCATTACGTTCGCCGTCCCCGGCGCTCGCAATCCGGAAGAAGCCTTCATTCTGCTCGAAGGCAACTTTGACGCGGAAAAGATCGAAGCGGCTGCCCTCGAAGCTTCCAAGGAAGCCGACGGCCCGGGCCTCAAGGTCATCAAGCTCGGCGGCATCAAGGCGTTCGAAATCTCGCCGAAGGATGAGAAGGTCCTCTACGTCGGCATTCTCAACAAAAAGACGATGATCGCCTGCTCGACAAAAGACGACTTCACGCAAGCCGTCGCCCGTGCCAGCGCGAAAAAGGCTGACTTCAAAAACGACGCATTCAAGAGCCTTGTGAGCACGATCAACAGCAAGCAAAGCTTCAGCATGGTCGCTACCAGCAATGTTCTGGGCAAGCTGGCCGACAAAGCGCCCGAAGGCGCAGTCAACCCGCAGGCCAAGCAGGCGCTGGAAATCCTCAAGCAAATGGACGGCTTCTCCACGGCAGTCACGGTCGCCAAGGACATCGACTTCCAGGTCGGCGTGGCGGCGCAGAATGCCGACAACGCCGGCAAGTACGCGCTTCTGGGCAATGCCGGTCTCTTGGCGATCAAGGCCAAAGTCAAGGACGCCGCCGACCAAGATGAGAAGTTGATGCCGGCGGTTGATATCCTCAATACGATCCGCATTGAGGCGAAGGGCGCCAATCTCCTCGTCCGCGGCCAGATCACCGTGGAAACGCTGGAAAAACTGATGAAGGCCCTGCCTATCCCGCAATAACCGAAAAGAATCAGCCCGTGCCAACACCAACGGCGGACCTTCGAACACGAAGGGCCGCCGTTTTTGTGCGCAGCCAGGGCGGTCGCGGGTTAGTCGATAAATGTCGTTTGCTTCTGCAGTGCTTCCTTAAGTCGCAAAAGGTACTCGGCACGCGGAATGTTAGTCGCGCCGAGGCTCGCGGTGTGTTCAGTGATGACTTGCGTGTCGAACAAGACGTAGCCGCGGAGTTTCAGATACTCCATCAGGTACGCCAGGCAAACCTTGGAGGCATCGGTGGCGCGATGGAACATTGATTCGCCGGCGAACAGCCCGCCGATCGCCACGCCATAGACGCCACCGACCAACTCGCTCTCGTGCCACGCCTCAACGCTGTGAGCGAACCCGAGCCGATGCAAGCGAACGTACGCGTCAATCATGTCTGCCGTGATCCACGTCTGCTCGCGGTCGGCACATCCGAGCATGACATCTGCGAATGCTCGGTTGACCGTCACGCGGAATTTCTCGGACCGGATCGTGCGCTCCAGGCGTCGCGAAATGTAGAAGCGATCCAACTCGAAAATGGCCCTGGGGTCCGGCGACCACCACAGGATCGGCTCGCCTTCGCTGTACCACGGAAAGATGCCGTTGCGATAGGCGTGCAAAACAGTACTCGGGCGCAGATCGCCGCCGATCGCGACCAGGCCGTGCTCGTTGGCATTCTCAGGTTGGAAGATGAGGGCCATGCATGTCACATTAACAGATGCCCCCTGATGTGCCAACGGCTCAATTCCTTCAAGGACCGACCGCCTCTGTGCCGATACCTACCGATGCACCCCCTTGCGCTCGCACTGGAGGATCGGCATGTCGGTCAAGGCCTCGTCTCACCTCGCCGCGCTGCAGACGGATCTTTCGGCGTTTCGCGACTATTTGGCGGCCGAACGCGGCATGGCGAAGAACACTGTCCTGGCCTACGAACGTGACTTGACCAAGTTCCACGAGTGGGTCGCATCCGGCGCTCTTGCCGACTATCTCAAGCCGACCGTTCGCGATCTCACGCATTATCTCGCGCACCTAAAGGAAGCCGGGCTGGCGCCGCCGTCGATCGCCCGCAATCTCATCGCGACCAAGATGTTTTACCGCTTCCTGCGTATGGAAGAACGGGTCGAGCAGAACACAGTCGAACTGCTCAGCTCGCCGCGGCTCTGGGAGCGCATCCCCCAAGTGCTCAGCCCGGAAAGCGTCGACAAGCTGCTGAGCGCCCCACAAAACGAGGACCGTTTTTACTTGCGCGATCGCGCCCTGCTCGAAACGCTCTACGCCACCGGGAGTCGAGCGTCGGAGGTCGTCAATCTCAAGTTGATCGACCTGCATCTCGAATCGAGCTTCTGCCAATGCCAGGGCAAGGGAAACAAGCAACGCGTGGTCCCGCTCGGCGTGCCGGCCATCTCCATGTTGCGCATCTACTTGCAAGATCTGCGGCCGATCTTGACGCAAAGCGATCCGGAAAATCCGTGGGTGTTCGTCAGCAAGAGAGGTCGGCAGCTGACACGCGAAATGCTCTGGATTCTCGTCAAGAAGTACGTTCGCCGCGCGGGGCTGAGCAGCAAGGTCAGCCCGCATACGCTGCGACACAGCTTCGCGACGCATTTGCTGGCCGGCGGCGCCGACCTGCGCACCGTGCAGGAGCTTCTGGGCCACGCCAACATCCGCACGACACAGCACTACACTCATGTCGACCGCAGCCGTCTGCAAGCCATCCACCAGAAGTTCCACCCGCGCGGGTAGCGAGCCAACGGCCGATCACAGCAGTTGCCGTACCTCGTCGCGCGATAGTTTCTCCAGTAGTTCGCAGCCGACAAACCAGCCGGACCCCTCGGCACGGGTGACGCGCAACACACGAACCTGGCGGGTGCGCTCAAAGTCGCCGGATTTGCTGGCGAGCACCAGAGACACAACGCTGCCCGGCTCGAAACGGCGCGACACCAGCACGCCGATGCCCGTGACCGACAGATCGCACACCTGGGCATCCCAGGGCGTGCTCGGATCGTCGCCGTCGGGGTGAACCGAGAGATTGATGATGCACTTGGTCGACAATACGCATTCGTAGCGCACTGCACGACGACGTTCTTTGGCCGGGCGATTCAGTTTCGCACTCGGCTTGCGGCCGATGGATTTGCTGGGCCGAAGAACGTGCGATCCGGACTTCTTGCCTTCGGCCGCAAGCGCGGCGATGAACTCCGGACACGATCCGAATCGCCGATCCGGATCGTTTAGTAGGGCGCGACGAATTGCCCAATCGACGTGATCGCTCAGCGCCGGAACGAGGCGCTTGGGCGGCATCAGCTTGTCCGCCAGTTTCTGTTCCAAAATCGCCGACAGATCGGCCCCCGCGAAGGGCATCTTCCCGGTGACCGCCATGTACAACGTTGCGCCGAGCGAGTAGACATCGCATCGAACCCCGGAATGCTCGGCGTCGCCGAATTGCTCCGGCGCGATGAAGTTCGGCGTCCCGATCCCGCGATTGTCGCAGGTCAACTCCATGTTCGATTCGAGGTCCTTGGCCAAGCCGAGGTCCGCCAGTTTCGCTTGACCGTTCAACGTCAGAAGGATGTTGTCCGGCTTCAGATCGCAATGAATGATGCCGCTCTTGTGCGCCTCATGCAGCCCCTGGGCGATTTGAACGATGTACCCAACCGCCTCGGCTTCCGGCAGCTTGCCGGCGCGGGCGATACGCGCCCCTATGTCCTCGCCTTCGACGTATTCGAAGACGATAAACGGTCGGGATCCTACCCAGCCGAACTCGAGCGCCCGCACGATGTTGGGGTGGTCGAGATTGCTGGTGGAGCGATATTCTTGCTCAAAGCGTTTTAGCAACACTTTGTCGCGCAAGATGGCAATCGACGCGAGCTTGATCGCGACATTGCTCCCCGTAACAGGATCCTTGGCTTTCACAACGAGCCCATTGGGCCCATCGGCAAGCGTGCAAACAACCTGATATTTCCCAACTGTACGAGCACTTGCGGCCGGTGCGACGCCGCCTAGCCGAGCGGCAGGAAGCGAAATTCCGGCTGTAACATGGACTTCAGTTCACTCATCGCGCGCTGTAGCGTGCACTTTAGTCCACGCTACCGTTTCAGGCGTCTACCGGCGGGACCATGATGTCCTGCCAATCGCCTGACTGCGTGCGCGGCTCGTTATGCCATTACTTCCGTTCGAATACCATCTTTCCGCCGACGTAGGTTCTGAGGACGCGGGTACCGGCGATGTCCGGCGTCGTGAGGTAATCGCGGTCGATCAGGATGAAGTCGGCGAGCTTACCGACCTCAAGCGTGCCTTTCTCTTTTTCCTCGTGGCCCAGATACGCGTTGTTGATGGTGTAAAGGCGGAGGGCTTCCTCTCGTGAGAGGCATTCTTCGGGGACGAGAACGGTTCCCTGTTCGAGCTTGCGCGTGACGGCGGTTTCGATGCCGAGCCAGGGGTCCCAGGGATTGGTGGACTTGCGCGGGTCGAGTTTGATCATGTGGTCCGAGCCGCCGCCGATGGTGGTGTACTTGAGCCAGCTTTTGTAGGGCTGGAACCAGCGGATGCGTTCCTTGTCGAGGAGTTTGTTGAGCGTGTCGCCGTCCTTGTAGAGCCAGGCGGGCTGGACGTCGGCGCAGACGCCGAGCCTCTTGCAGCGTTCGAGGTTCTTTTGGCTCGGGAAGTTGGCGTGGGTGATGCAGAAGCGCAGGCCCTTGATCGGCACGATGCGGTCGGCGAATTCGTAGCCGTCGAGCAACACGTCCATCGCCGCCTCGCCGGCCGTGTGAGCCGTGATCGCCCACTTGCGTCGGGCAGCTTCCTCGGCCATGATCCTGACTTCTTCGGGCGACGTGAACAATAGCCCGCGGTAGTCGTCTTCGGTGATCTGATACGCCGGCCCCTTCGGCCAAGGCTGGCGCATGAAGGCGGTGCCGTTAAGCATACCGCCGTCGAGGAAGAACTTGATCGGGCCGATGCGAATCCAGACGCCGCCTGTGCCGGTGGGACCGAATTTCTTGTCCGTTCCCGGAAGGCTTTCCAGCGCCAGGATGATTTCTTCGCGGGTGCCGCGCGGGTTGAGATTGGGGCAGACGTTGATGCGAACGGTCAACTCGTTGTTGGCAAGCAAGGCGTGATAGCGATCGAAGGCGCCGCGGCTGGAGCTACGATCGGAGATGCTGGTGATGCCGTAGGAGTTGTAGAGCGCGAAGAGTCTTTTGAGGGCTAGGTTCGTGTCTTCCATCTTACCGCCTTTGCGCGCCTTGACCTTCAATAACCCGGCGGCATTGCGCAGCATTCCCGTCAGTTCACCTGTCATGGGGTCCTTGACGATGACGCCGGTGCGTGGATTCTTGGTCTCCTTGGTGATGCCGGAGACTTTGAGGGCCATCGAGTTTGCCATGCTGGCCGGGCCGGCATTGTAATAAACCGGATGTTTCGGTGCGACCTCATCAAGCTCGGCCAAAGTCGGGAAACGGGCTTCCTTCAATCGCGTCGGGAACGCAAAACGCAGCACGATCCATTCGCCCTCGGGAAGCTCTTTCGCCTTCCTGCGGATGTAGCCGAAGACATCGTCGAGCGATTTGAGGTAAGGAATCTCCTCGTCGGATTCGCTCGTTGCCGCGCCGCCCGGATGCGTATGACTGTCGTACAGTCCGGGAAGCACGTTTTTGCCCTTGGCGTCGATCATGTGGGTTGCAGCGCCGGCATGTTTGCGCACCGCTTCGTTGGAGCCGACGGCGATGATGCGATCGTCCTTGACGGCAATGGCCTCGGCAATCGTGAACCTGGCGTCCACGGTCAACACCTTGGCGTTGTGGATGATGAGGTCGGCGACCTTTGGGTTGTCCACTTCGTCGGCGGGGGTGATCTCGACGACAAAGGGAAGAAGAAGGCCGATGAGAAGGAGATAGCGACGCTTCATTACGTGTCTCCAAGCGAATCTCGGCTTGGATGCACCCAAGTTCAAGATACTTGGTCCAAGCGACGGTACTGAGTACTCAGTACTCTGGAGTCGCCGCAAATTCAAGAAAAAAAAACGGCGAGCGAACCAGGCAGCGGTGGAGACTGCCGTGGCTCGTCGCCGTTAGGTGGATGGAGAGGCCCGTTCGGAATCAGAAATCACCGACAGCTTCGCCGCCTGCGCGGGTGCCAAGAGCGCGCCAGACACTGAGCGAGATCGACTCAGCCACGGTGCGAGCCGAGCCGTCCATGAGCAGGACGTTGACGCAGCCGGAATGATAGCTGCGCGACGTGATCGACGCGAATGTGATGCGGTTGGTCGTCTTGCCCTCTCGGCTGGAGTTGAAATCGATGTCGTAGGCGACGCCGCCGGTGCTATAGGGCGTTAGCGTGTTCGGCGTGAAGGTCATCGTGACGCCCGTCTGATGCACCCGTCCATCGACCCACTCGGTGTGGCCGGAGTCCGTTTTGAATGAGCCCCCGAAGGCGGCGATGGTGGTAGGATCGACGGGTGGACCGCCCCCGCATGGCGCGGGATTGCCGCCGTCGCGCAAATAGGGCGTGAACGCCTTGACCTCGGCCATGCCGAGTGTGTTGCTCAGGCCGTCGGTGAAGGACGCCGGTCGCAGTGGAAAGCCGACGACGAAGGCGCCGTCGCCACCCTGTCGAGAAGTCGGATTGTAGACGAACCACGAGCCGAGGTTGATGCCATAGGTAATCGGAAAATGCGTTATCGCGCCGTCCGGTCGCTGGCGAATGTTCGGGTCGCTCGGACACTGATAGATGGGCACCTGGAATTGCGTGACAGCGCCCTGAACGCTGTAACTCTGACTGAAATTGATGAGGTTCTGCAAATTCTGTTGCTCGATGTACGGCAGAAGCCGAGCTTGCACGGACCACGAATCGCCCGTAGCGCCGACGGGATAATCGACCGATGGATACATCTTGTTAGTGTTTTCATAGTTATGCAGCGCCAGCGCGATCTGCTTGAGATGGTTCAGACACTGCGCTCTGGCCATGGCCGCCCGCACTTTTTGCACAGCGGGAATCAACAGGCCGATCAGGATTGCGATAATCGCAATCACGACCAGCAACTCGATGAGCGTGAAACCGGGACGTTGGGATGCGTGTCGCATCGCACTCTCCTTTGAAAAAAGGGACAGGAAGGAGGTGCGTTGCGGCGGACGCGAGGAGAACCCTCGCTGCGGTGGCGGAGCACTCTCTTGTTGACACTAAATATCAATAACATGATAGGCGTGCTGATTCGAAGCGTCAATCGTTTTTTTTGGCATTTTTCGAAAGATCATCTGTGGAAAAGGCGGCCTATTCTGCTGTGAAAGTGCCTCCTCATCTGGCCGACGGGGTGCACGACATGGTCTGCGTGGCCTGCTTCGGGAGGGCGAGGCTCCTGCCGAGCCGGAAGCGACAGGATACTCGTCCGAAATCAAGTTTTTCGCGGGCTCGCGGCTCGGCAGGAGCCTCGCCCTCCCGAGCCGTTTGCAAGCCATGTCGTGCACCCGGCCGACGTCGCGCTCGTCTTTCTTTATTGACACTGAGTATCAGTATCTGTAGTGTATCCAAAACGGTCGAGTATGGGGGGGCAGACATGGCCGAACAACAACCAGAGCACAGCCAAAAAGTGCACAAGCCGGCCGAGCAGGAATCAAGCGAGCCGCCGCGCGTCCTGTCCGCGAAAGCGCTTTTCGCTGGCCGACGCGAGGTTTGCATCGAGCACGACGGCGAACGCTACGTGCTTCGCATCACGCGGCGTGGGAAGCTGATTCTTCAGAAATGATCAACCCTGTCACGTCAGGCGAATTCGCAGCGCGTTGCAGGCCGCCACATAACTTTGCTCTAGGTCGACCGGCACCGCCAAATGATCCGACAACCATAGTGGCAGCGTCGGCAGCGGTTGACCGATGTTGAGACGCTCCGGCCAAACGGCAATATGATCGGCGGGTTGAGCGCGATAGGCGACGGCGTACAAAGCGTCTTCGTCGTTCAGCTCGGCCGTGACGGTCGGCGCCAACTCCTCAATCAGATCCGCATGCAAATTGGCAATGCGACTCGTGACAACGTCTACAACGATCACACCCACACCTTCTTGCAGCAAACTCGCACATTTCCGCACGAACGCCTGCCGGTGCGTAGAGCGGTCTTTGTTAGAGGGACTGATGAGTTCGATCGCACCGACCAATTTGAGCGCTCCCTCTTGCTTAGAAACGTCGATTTCAAATGTGTCGATGCCGCCAAAGTCGACGGCAACAGTGACCGCAGGCTTTGGCAGCGGTAAACCGCTGTTGCGATACCGCCGTTTGAACGGGCCTCGAACGCCTCCCCTTGACTCATCGTGGCGACATCCACTTCGATCTCACTGCCGAGCTTGACATGCGGCACCGCGACGTATCCCTCGGGCAAAGCGGCTCCATTCAACTGTTGCACAATCGTGCTCGCCCAGGCGCTGTGAAAGCCCTCAGACGGCATCTGGTTCTTGAATGGTGGTCGAAAATGATCCAGGAGGGGCCTGACTTTGCCTCCGGCAGTTGGTGCGCCCGCCAGGCGATATGCGGGCGCTAAGCGAAGCTCGGACTCGCCTCATCAAATCTTGATAAACGCCTTCTCGAACTGGAACGCTCGCGCTCGGAAGAGGAAATCGACGATGCTCCCCTCGTGCGGCTGCAGCCAGTTGAGTGCGATTGTCTTCATCGGGCCGATGTTGAGCCGGTCGATGTGCGTCGCGTCGGTCAGCGCTCGCTGGAACTTGGCGTCTTCGGTGATGGCCGAGCAGACCAGCGTCGGGCCGATTTTGGCGAGCATGTCGTTCTGCGGGCATTCGACCACCGTCGAGAACGGAAACATGAACTCCTTCTTGGCGATCGCTTTCTCGGGGTTCTCACAATAAATGACGGTCGGCCTCATGTAATCGCAGCGTTCGCGCTTGACGAGTCGGCTGCCGTACTTGGCGGTGAAGTCGATGACGCCCGGTTCTTTGCAATCGTTGTCGATCTGCTGATTGATGGCATCAGCCTGGCCCGGCACGGTGAAAGCGGCGAGCGCCGACTTGGGATCCTCGGGCGGCAGCGGCTCGACGGGGCCGATCTTGGCCGCCATCGCCTCGGCGATCTTCTTGCCGTGCCGGCTGACCCAGACGCCGGAGCAGTTGATGCAGCCGCGGCCCGAGTTGACGAAGACGCTGTCGCACATGATGTCGATGTACTTTTCCCACTCGTCGACCTTGTCGTCGCCGAGGATGATCTTGGAAAAGCCGGGGCCATGCGCCTGCACGCGCGGGTTGCCCTTGTACTGCTCGACCGTCGCGGTGCCGCCGAAGATCAGGCTGCGCGGGCAGTGCTGCAAAACTGCGGCGCCGACGTCGCCCAGACCCGGATAAATGGCGATCGCCTGCTTCGGAATGCCGGCCTGGATGAACGCGTTGGCCATTCGGTACGGCGTCCACGGCTCTTGCGGGCCTGGCTTCAGCACGAGGCCGACTTGCATCGGAATGATCGGCAACCATAACGTGTGCACGCCGGGCGAGTTCGACGGCAGCACCATGCCGAGCACGGGGGATTGGCACTGATAGCTGACCGGCACGCCGCGCGGCTCTATGCCGTAGCCCCGCGACAGGATGTCGAGATCGAGCCCGCGCGTGAGCGAGTCGAGGATCTTCTCCATGTTGGCGAGGACGAACTGGTTCTTCTCCATGTTGAACTTGCACATATGCTCGGGCAAGCCGGTCGTCGCCGATTGCATGCGTGCGAACTCCGCCGGCGATTGCGTGCCGTCGCCCAAGGGGAGGGTCGCGTTGGCATAGAGTTCGCCGGCCTTCTTGACCATCTCGAGCAGCGTTTTGATCGGAATCTCGCGCAGGACGGCCCGGGCACGCGCCGCGAAGCGCATGTCGCGCTCGACCAGGCCGCCGTTGGCCCGGCTCACCTCGGCCAGCGCTTCGCCGCTAGCAAAATGAACGACCTTATCTTTGTCGAGGCTGTCATAGGCTTCGCCCCAACGTGAAATCGGGATGTGCAACATGGGTGGGTTTCTCCGGTACAAAGTGAAGGTTAGCGGTAGGCGTATTTTGACTATTCTTCCTTGCGGTGACGGACCCGAATGAGCAGCACCGTCAAGATATCGTCCTCGATTGAGCACACCAAGCAATAGTCACCGACACGAATTCGGAATTGACTATGAGCCCCTTCAAGCTTCAGGCAGCCGTGGGGACGAGGATCCTCTGCAAGTGCCTCAATGGCTTCGACCAGATGTTTGGCGATCTTTGTCGGCAATTGCTTTAATTCCTTCCTTGCACTCGGTGCGATGACTGGGCGATATCGGCTCACGAAACCTTCCGTTTCTTGCGTAGGTCTTCTTTGACCTTGTCGAACGGAATTGGCGCTTCGGCGTGGCGTTTCTCAATCATCATGAGATCGCGAAAGTTCTCTCATATTTCGGAGTTCTTTTTCAGATCGATAAGCACGGCAATCGGCTCACCCTTAGTCGTCGTAATAATATAGAACGCCTTTCATGTGCACCACGCCTTTCGTCGGATCCACTCGCTATCGACACGCAGTGGCATAGCTTTCATTCATCTTATATTGTGTGGCACTAGATTTGTACCATCCCTCGCTGACGTTCAGGCTCTGACCTTAACAGACATGATCCGTAGATTATGCCCATTGGATTCCAAGTCATATCGCCACCGAGAATGTCCATGCCGCAAACCATGAAAGCCCTAATCAAATGCAAGCCCGAAGTCGGCGTTTGGCTCGATGACGTGCCGGTGCCAACCATCGGCATCAATGATGTGCTGATCAAGGTCCTGCGCACCGGCATCTGCGGCACCGACTTGCACATCTACAAATGGGACGCCTGGGCGCAGAAAACGATCCCCGTGCCGCTCGTCATTGGCCATGAGTTCGTCGGCACGATCGTCGAGGTTGGTTCCAACGTCAAGGACTTCCACGTCGGCGAAATCGTCTCCGGTGAAGGCCACGTGGTCTGCGGGCGTTGTCGGAACTGCCTTGCGGGACGGCGGCATCTGTGCAAGGACACCAAGGGCGTCGGCGTCAATCGCCCCGGCGCCTTCGCGGAGTACATCGCGTTGCCGTACTCCAATGTCTGGGTGCACGAGGGCCGAGAGGCAAAGGGCGAGGGCCGAGAGAACGGCGTCACGCCCGTCGCCCCTTATCCCACGTCCCTCATGCGCGACATCCAGTCGATCTTCGACCCTTATGGCAACGCGGTGCACACCGCTCTTTCCTTTGACATCCTCGGCGAGGACGTGCTCATCACCGGCGCCGGGCCGATCGGCTGCATGGCGGCGGCAATCGTCAAGCACGCCGGCGCTCGCCATGTCATCGTCACCGATGTCAATCCGTATCGCCTTGAGCTTGCCAAGAAGCTGGGCGCCACCCGCGTCGTCGACGTTCGCACCGAGACGCTCAAGAACGTTCAGGCCTCGCTCGGCATGAAAGAAGGTTTCGACGTCGGTCTGGAAATGTCCGGCAACGGACAGGCCTTCCGCGATATGCTCGCCAGCATGGCCCACGGCGGCAAGGTCGCCATCCTCGGCATCCCCGACAAGGAAATCGCCATCGACTGGAACCTCGTCATCTTTAACATGCTCACGCTCAAAGGCATCTATGGCCGTGAGATGTACGAGACGTGGTACTACATGACAGTGATGCTACAATCGGGCCTCGATATCAGCCCGATCGTCACGCACCGCTACTCGTGGAACGAATTCCAAAAGGGCTTCGACGCCATGATTACCGGCAACTGCGGCAAGGTCGTGCTGACCTGGGCGGTGGGGTGAGCGATAGCGAAGATGTGCCTCGCGAACAACGAGCCGGAAGCGTAAGCGACGGTCAACCCAAGAATCGTCGCTTACGCTTCCGGCGTGTCACCTCTGATGTTCGCACATCGCATTGTGGGCATGGGCGTCCATCGGCATAGGATACGGGCAACCCAAATCCTCGTTGGAGACCACCATGTTTCCCATCAAGCGGCTGCCGAGTCTCATTCTATTGTGCATGTTCGCCATCGCGTCGAGCGGTTGCATCGAGGCGACGCATCAGTTCTATTTGAGGTATGACAAGGACAAGGATTCGTTTCTTTTGCCTGCACGTCTTCTCGGACATCTCCACGAATAACGACAAGGAGTTGAAGTACCTTCATGCGGTGCTTGAGAAGAAGTCGAGCATCCTGATTCTGCCGCTACCGGCAATTCTCGGACCGCCGCCGTCGTTCATTCGTCTAGACGGGGGAATGATATATGAGTTCAACCTGGCGCAGCCGCCGGAAGGGTTCAAGGATGAGATCGCGTTCCCGAAGCCGATTCGATTTCCGATCGATTTGTCGCCGATCAAAGTCAAGGTCGGCGGATTCTATCTCAACGAGCGCAAACATGTGTGCATCTGGCACGAGAGCGAAACTCCGGGGGCAGTTGCCGACAAGTTGCTCGAGTTCGTCAACAAAGAGATGTGCATGGCAATTCTGCGTGAAGTCGAGGAAGCGATTCGGTCCGAAGGCGATCCGAAAGCCCGTCCAAGGACCTGGGACGATTTTCGCAAAGAGGTCGCCGATCAGGTCCGCCGGGAGTTCCAATCGACGCCAAAGCCTAGCGATCCGAACGCCAAGCAGCTTGCGCGCAAAGGGCCGATCTCGTTGGCATCGCTGATGGCGCTGAAAAAAGCCGCATTCGGCAACGAGGTGGCGATGAAACGCAAGGGGTCGCGCATCACGCTGTCGGCGCCGTTCACCAAGGAAGACTCGAAGCAAATCGTCATGACGATGGACCACGCGAAGAAGGTTGCCCTGGAAGAACTCGACATGAAGCGCGACGATCCGAACACGAGCTCCGACCTCAAAATCGTCATCGGGGCCTGGAAGCGGGCGCTGGGAGACACCGTGCAGCACGCCGTCGAGCCGAACGGCAGTCTGCGAATCGACGTCGAATTGACCAAGGGATTTACCCTACTTAACACCTTCATGGAAGTCGAATCACGGCGGCCGCTCCACGAGTTTCGCGCCACCGCCGAGTACGCACGCAAGTGCCAAGCAGTGCTTCAGTCGCTGCAGGATCGCCGTGTGGAAGTGCTGCGCGAATATGACACGAAGAAGCTGCTCGCTCCCTACTTGGCGTCGGGAAAGTGATGCGAGGAACCGTTGTCCGACCGGCTGGATCCGAGGTGATTCAAGGAATGCGGAGAGGGCGGGATTCGAACCCGCGGTAGGGTGTTACCCCTACAACGGCTTAGCAAGCCGCCGCGATCGGCCACTCTGCCACCTCTCCGGCGCCCGGCGCGAGGGCCGGACTATTCCAGATTACTCATTCCTTTCATCGCGGGCAAGGTCGCTCTCGCGGCGTTCTACGAACGCCGGCTAAACGAACACTTGACATTCCCCCGCCACGCATGGATGATAGCTCTATCCTGCCCCAGGTTCGTTTCATCCCCGACCTTTTCGAAGGATTGCCATGCGTCGTCTATTGGCGTTCCTCGGTTTGCTCGGTCTCAGCGTCGCTCCGGCCGCAGCGCAGTCCATCGACTTTCAACGCGACGTTCGGCCGATTCTGTCCAATCATTGCTTCAAGTGCCACGGCCCGGCACTGCAAGAAAGCGGCATCCGGCTTGATACGCGCGAAGGGGCGCTGGCGCGCAAGATCGTCGTGCCCGGCAAACCGGACGCCAGCAAGATCATCAAACGCGTCACCGCTACGAACGAAGACCGCATGCCCCCCGAGGAAGCCGGTGAACGGCTCAAGCCCGCGCAGATCGAGATTCTCAAGAGATGGATCGTTCAGGGGGCGGAATACACGCCGCACTGGGCGTTCGTCAAGCCGAAGCGGTCGGAACTGCCCAAGTTGCCAGCTAAGTCGGCGGCCTGGGTCAAGAATCCGATCGACGCGTTCATCCTCGCTCGCCTGGACAAGGAAGGGCTCACGCCTTCGCCGGAAGCGGATCCGGCCACGTTGATCCGCCGTGTCACCCTGGATCTGACTGGACTAACGCCGACGCCGGCGGAAGTCGATGAGTTCTTGAAGGAGTGGGCGAGCGCGAAGCCACAAGCGGCGTATGAGAAGCTCGTCGATCGTCTGCTCGCGTCTCCGCATTATGGCGAACGGCAGGCGCGCCATTGGCTCGATCTCGCCAGATACGCCGACTCGAATGGCTACACTATCGACGGCAAGCGCTCGATTTGGCCCTGGCGCGACTGGGTGATCAGCGCCTTCAACAAGGATATGCCGTTCGACCGGTTTACTATCGAGCAAATCGCCGGCGATATGCTGCCGAATGCGACACATGAGCAGATCGTCGCAACGGGGTTTCATCGCAATACATCGTTCAATGAAGAAGGGGGCACCAACCCGGAGCAGTTCCGCGTAGAACGCACCGTGGATCGCACCAATACGACCGGCAGCGTTTGGCTCGGCCTGACCGTCGGCTGCGCTCAATGCCATTCGCACAAGTACGATCCGATCAGCCACAAGGAGTACTATCAGCTCTACGCGTTTCTCAATTCGATGGAGGAGCCGAAGCTATCGATGCCGACGGCGGATCAGGACAAACGGCTCAAGAATTTGCAGGCGCAGCTGGCGGCGGCGAAGAAGCAGCCGCCGCCCAAAAAACTGTCGCCGGCCGAGTTGGAGAACGCCATCGTCGACTTGGAGAAGGAAACCAACGGCGGCTGGCGCATCATCTATCCGAAGACCGTGATAGCCGAGAAAGCGAAGCTGGACGTCCTTGAAGATCGCTCCGTGCTGGCGAGCGGCAAGGGAAGCGATTTCGAGACTTACATCGTCCATGGCGTGGCGCCGGAGACCGGGACCATTACTGCCATTCGTCTCGAAGCATTGACGCATGATAGTTTTCCCATGAACGGGCCGGGGCGATCGGGTGGAGGCAACTTCGTCTTGAGCAACTTCGTCTTCGAAACCGACGGCGTGCCACACAAGATTCGCAAGGCCATCGCCGACTACGCTCAGGGCGACTTGCCGATCCTGGAGAAGGGTTGGGGCATCTCCGGCGGCGTCGGTCGCGATCACCAGGCGCTGTACTATCTCGAAAAACCGCACCCGGTTCGCGAAGGCCAGGCATTCGTCTTCACGCTCAAGCATAGCAAGAAGTACGCCGGCTACGCACTGGGCCGATTCCGCATCGCCGTCACGTTCGCGTCGGAGCGATTCCTGGCCGTGCCGCTCGAAGCGCAGAATATCGTGCTGATGGATCGCGCCAAGCGAACACCGAAGGAGATGGAGGCGCTGCGGCAAGCGCTGACCAAAGCGCCGCCGCTGTCTGCGCGCGTCGTCGAATTACAGAAGCAGATCAAGGCGCTCGATGCCCAGATCGAATCGACGCTGGTGATGCGCGAGGCCAAGGCGCCGCGCCTGACCAAGATTCAACTTCGCGGCGATTTTCTCACCCTCGGCGATGAAGTGCAACCCAACGTCTTCGCGATCCTCAATCCGCTGGCGGCAACCCCTCGCCCGCCGGGAGAGGGGCAAGGGGTGAGGGCGCCGAATCGCCTTGACCTGGCCAAGTGGCTCGTGTCGGCCGACAATCCGCTGACGGCCCGCGTCGTGATGAATCGCATCTGGCAGCAATACTTCGGCAAAGGCCTCGTTGAAACGGAAAATGACTTCGGCATCCAGGGCTCGCTGCCGACGCATCCCGAACTGCTGGATTGGCTCGCGTTAGAGCTCATGCTCCCTGCGACGCCCAGGGGTGAGCGCAGCGAACCCCTGGGATGGTCTCTGAAACGCATGCACAAGATGATCGTCATGAGCGCCGTGTACCGCCAAGCGTCGCGTTTTCGCGCCGACCTGCGCGAAAAGGACCCGCAGAACAAACTGCTCGCTCGCCAACATCGCCTTCGCCTCGACGCCGAGATTATTCGCGATTCTGCTCTATCATCAAGCGGCTTGTTGACGCGCAAGATCGGCGGTCCGGGCGTCTATCCGCCGCAACCGCCGGAAATCTTTGCGTTTACGCAGAACAATCACCCGTGGCCGGAGAGCAAAGGGGCCGACCGCTATCGCCGCGGCATGTACACGTTCATCTGGCGGCAAAGTCAGCATCCACTCCTGACCACGTTCGACGCGCCCGACGCTCAGGTCGCCTGCACCAAGCGCAATCGCTCCAACACGCCCCTGCAGGCGCTGCACCTGGCCAACGACCCTGTCTTCGTCGAAATCGCCAAGGGTCTGGGCGAGCGCATCCAGAAGGAAGGCCCAGCGGACGATGCCGGACGCGTGGGCTACGCGTTCAAGCTCTGCTTTTGCCGCACTCCATCGAAATTGGAGCAAGACCGCGTGCTGGCGTATCTGGATTCTCAACGAGACGCGAAGGCCGGCCCGTGGTCGATGGTGGCCCGCGTCCTGCTCAATCTCGACGAATTTATCACGCGCGAGTAGGTTCGGCTCGGACCAAGGTATCCGTAGACGGATTTCTCGAACATCAGTAGACGTCAAGGCTTTGGGCCAATTTCATGTGCCCGTGTAAGAATGACCACATGAATCTCCTTGGCATGTTGACAGGAGCTACCACGTGTCTAGTCGCAACGCGATGCAACTCATGCGGCGAGACATCCGTAAGTTTTTGCGAGAAGCACTGGACTGTGGACCAAGCTCTCAACAGCATGAGAATCCTCTCCGAGAAATCCTGGTCCGACGTGATTTCGATCTTAAGGATGCTCTTAGAAACATAACTCGTACCGGCCAAACTGTCAGTGACATAATTGTCGTGTTGAACGAGTTCCCCATTGGCATCGAGGGCCGGGCGAGTGTGTCCACGAACAAAATTTGAGGACACCGCCAACCTTGCCCTACGGTAAGTACTAGCGGATCGCCAGCAACCAATCCTGGCCGCTGACAGGTTTCAGAATGCCGACGAACATTATCTGTTTAGATCATTTCGGGATCAGTCGAGGCACCTCGGATGATCCACCATGGTGGCAATTCTGGTGATACCATCCGCTGAGTAACGGAATCGACCACCCCTTGGCTTTGCCCAGGATGAGACATAGGGCTGAACTACGACCGGTATGGTATCGCCGTCGGAAGTTATTGAGCCACATGGTCAGATGAGATTGACCATGTGGCTTGAAGTTGCCGTGTTGGAGAAGAACGTCACGACACGACCGGCAGCGGCGTCAGCCGGCGTCGGCCGTTCTTTGCGGGCGGCGGTTCCTCGTGGGCGTCGCAGCAGCTGGCCGACTCTTCCTCGGCCTTGGCTTTCTTGGTTTGCAAGTACTGCCGGCGACGCTGCATCCGTTCGGAATCGGGGGGCACAATCGCTGTCTTCGTGCCCTGAATCAGCTGGCTGACACCGCGATTGGCCGTCTCTTCGATCGTCGTGGGCTTGTCCTCGGCCTGATAGCGAACCAGCATGCCTTCGTAATTACGAAGGACCACGCAATCGTCGGACGCGGAGACGAGGTAGTTAGGCAGCAGCGGAATCTTGCCGCCGCCGTGGGGAGCGTCCACGACGTAGGTCGGGATCGCCAGGCCGGAAAGGTGGCCACGCAAGCCCTCCATGATTTCCAAGCCCTTCCAGATCGATGTCCGAAAGTGCCCGGCGCCGATGACTGGATCGCAATGGAACAGGTAGTACGGCCGAATCTTGACGCGCAACAACGCCCGCATCAGCTTGCGCATGGTCGCCAAGTCGTCGTTCACACCTTTCATCAGCACCGTGTGGTTGTTGAGCGGCATGCCTCGGCACAACAGACTCTTGCAGACGCGCGCCACCTCCGGCGTGATTTCGCGCGGATGGTTGAAGTGCGTTTGAATCCACACTTTTTCCGTGCTCTCCAAGATGTCGAGCATTTCCGGATCGTAGAGTCGCTGGGGCAACGTCGTCGGTACGCGCGTTCCGATGCGTATGACATCAACATGCGGGATGTCGCGCAGGCTGTGCAGGAAATACTTCAGCTTGGCGGGCGGCAACGTCAAGGGATCGCCGCCGGAGACGATGACATCGCGAATCTGTGGATGCTCGCGCACGTATTCAATCATGCGCTCGTCATCGCGGCTGATCGCATCCCATCCGCCTCGCACCATCGTCGCGCGTTTGCGAGTGCAGAATCGGCAGTACATTGTGCAGACATGGGTCGTGACCATCAGGCAACGATCGGGATACCGATGCGTGATCCCGGGGACCGGCGAATCCTTGTCCTCCTCCAACGGGTCTTCTAGCTCAAAGTTGGAATTGGCTTCGAGAGGGGAGGTGACGGATTGAAGCCGAATCGGATCGTTGGGGTCGGCGACATTGATGAGTGAGAAGTAGTACGGCGGAATGGCGAGTTTGTACTCGGCTTCCAGTTTGCCGATTGCTTCAAGCTCATCGGGGTTGAAGGGGAGCAAGTCGCGAAGCTGCCGCACAGAGCGGATGGCATTTTGCGACTGCCAGCGCCAATCGTCCCACAGTTTTTTGGGGACTTTACGCCAGAGCGGGTGGCGTTTCGGTTTACCGGGAGGCTCTTCGTCGTCGAACGAGCAGGTATCTTGCTGCCGAGCGGGTTGTCCATCCATCCCGGACCGCTCCTCGATATCGAACATAAAAAAACGGTGACCTCCGACAGGACCCAGATATCCCAGCGTGGCCTGGCGTTCCCTTCGCGCCAGACGCGCTAACCTATTAAGAATCAAATAGTACACGCATGTTGCCGAATTACAAGAGCGATGTTGGGAGAAATGCGCGCTTTTTGCAAAATTTCTCAATTAGCGCGGCCGGACAGCGACGCAAGCAAGAAGAATTTCGTATCCGGAAGAGGCCTTTACGATATTATTCTGTGAGAATAAATTCTTATATTTCATCCACTCACCCTGTTCGATTGCAGCTGACGCGTCTCCGATCGCTCTGCAGCGAATCGGCACACGTGAGCGCCGCCTCGGGAAGCGGCGGCTCATAAAATAGAAATCGCCGCGAACCTCGGCCCCCGTCCTGGTGTCGTCCTGTGCAATGGAAAACGTCCTCATGTCCACCCTCCCGTCGCGTATTCTCGCTGCAGTGGCCCATCCGAATTATCAGCCCGTTAAGCCGAAGGCGCTCGCTCGCAAGCTGGGCGTGCCGACCGAAGAGAATGCCGCCTTCAAAGCCGCCATCAAAGAGCTGTTGCGCCAGGGCAAGATTGAGATCGGCAGAGGCAACAACGTTCGCCCCGTGAGCCGGCATGGCACGCTCACCGGCATCTTTCGCAAAACCGACGCCGGCTTCGGCTTCGTCCGGCCCAATCCCGAGGAGGGGCACAAGTTCAACGAGGTCTTTATCCCCGAGGACGGCGTTCG
>VGZI01000021.1 GCA_016872605.1 Planctomycetota bacterium | reverse complement strand
CTGACCATGCTCACCGCCTACGACTACACGATGGCCCGACTTCTCGATGACGCCGGCGTCGATGCCATCCTCGTCGGCGATTCGCTCGGCATGGTCATGCAAGGCGAACCGCATTCGCTGCGCGTCACGCTTGACGAGACGATCTATCACACGCGCCTAGTGGCGCGCGGCGTTCGCACCAGCTTGCTCGTCTCCGATTTGCCGTTCATGAGCTATCAACTCAGTCCGACGCAAGCGCTCGAGAGCGCCGGCCGACTGGTGAAGGAAGGCGGCGCGCATGCCGTCAAGCTCGAAGGGGGCAAGCGCAGCGCCGACGCCGTCGCCGCGATCACCGGCGCCGACATCCCCGTGGTGGGGCACATCGGGCTGACGCCGCAATCCGTCCATCGCCTGGGCGGTTTCCGCGTTCAGCGCGACGCCAAGAAACTGCTTGACGACGCGCTCGCCATCGAGCGAGCCGGCGCCTTTGCCCTGGTCGTCGAGTGCGTCCCCGCCGACCTGGCCGAGCAAATTCGCCTATCGGTAAAAATACCGACGATCGGCATCGGCGCCGGCGCGGGCTGCGACGGCCAGGTGCTCGTCACTCACGACATGCTCGGCCTGTTCACCGATCTGCGGCCGAAGTTCGTCAAGCAATACGCCGACGTCGGCGCGTCGATTCGCGCCGCCGTCGAAGCCTATTGTCAAGAAGTCCGCGCCGGCCAATTCCCCGGCCCCGAACACGCATTTCGTTCGTAATGAAGAAACCGCAGATGAACGCAAATGCTGCAGGAAGAAACCTCCTCCGTCGTTCCATTTGCGTCACTCGGACCCATCTGCTGGCTCGGATTCGCGGCCCACATGCGCGGGCGACTGAGCGCAAGCAAGTGTCATGCTCCAGTCGATGACCAGCCGCTTCCGCGGTACTGCTGACTGTGACGGCTACCGCAAACGATACGGCACCTCCAGGCCATGCGCGCTCATCAGTGCGGCATCGCCAAGCAAGGTCTGCGCCAACCCTTGAGCAACGATCTTGCCGTGATCGAGCACCAACACGCGCTGGCATGTATCGAGGATCATGTCGAGGTCGTGCGAGGCGATAATCTTGGTGATCGCCAACGTATTGAGCAAGCCGATCAACTCGCGCCGGCCGCGCGGATCGAGAAACATGGACGGCTCATCCAGGAGCAGAATCTCGGGCTTCATGGCAAGGACGCCGGCGATGGCCGCCCGGCGTTTTTCGCCGCCCGACAGATGCATCGGCACCCGCTCGTCAAAACCGGTAAGCCCCACCTGGCCCAGCGCCTCGGCCACCCGGTTGCGTACCTCGTCCGATGACAACCCCAGATTAAGCGGTCCGAAGGCGACATCGTCCTTGATGGTAGTGCTGAACAGCTGGTCGTCGCTGTTCTGAAAGATGATGCCCACGCGAGCTGGAAGCTGCTTGCGATCGTTGGAGTTTCTTGGGTCGAGTCCGGCAACCTGCAACGACTCGGCACTCGCCTGCAAGACGCCTGCCAGGCACAAGAACACCGTCGTCTTCCCGGCGCCGTTGGGTCCGACCAGGCCGACGGTTTCGCCGCGTGCCACATCGAACGTAATGTCGCTCAGCGCCTCGGTCCCATCGGGATAGGCGTAGCTCAAGGTCGTGGCGGCAACGGCGCTTTGTGTTTCCACGCTCGGTCTCACCGAATCATCAAGTCCCACGTCACCAACAACGCTGCAAAGCCGACGGTCGTCAGGAACATCACGACGTCAGGCCAGGCCGTTTCGAAATCGTCCAGGGAACGGAACTCGCCGTCGAAGCCGCGACAACGCATCGCCTGGCCGACGCGTTCCGATCGCTCCGCGCTGCGAACCAAGAGCGTGCCGGCGACCTGGCCGATCGTGCGATAGCTGTGCAAGTCGGCGCCGTTGCGAAAACCGCGCACCCGCAAGGCGATGCGCAGGCGATTGAATTCCTCGATCAGCAAGAACACGTAGCGGTAGGCAAGCAGCATCAAGAACACGAGCAGTCGCGAGACGTACATGGACCGCGCCGCCTTGAGCAGGTTCGGCAATGCGGTCGTGCCTACGAGCACCAGAATGAGAGAGATCATGGCGACCGCTTTGGCGCTCAGATAGGCGAGCCGAATCGTTCCCGTCTCGGAAAGTACGACGAAGCCCAGGTCCCAGGTCGAATGGGCTTGTTCCACGACAAACGGCAGCCAAAGAAAGAACAAGAGGTACACGGCCAAGGCCGCGACGAGCCGGCCAAGGTACCAACTCCATGGCAAACGAGCGACGGCAACGAGCAGGAGCGAGGCAATCATTCCGGCGACCGCGGGACCAAGCGATTGCAGCCAGGCCAATCCACCCGCCGCCAACACGATCGCCGCAAGCTTCCAGCGCGGATCGATTCGGGCGACAAACGAAGGCAATCCCGCCGGTTGATCGAACGCAAGAGTCATGGACAGGAGGTCGGGTTTGTGGTTGGCGTCGCTCGGCATCCGGCGCGGTTGAATGCAGCGACCTTGCTAGCGTTGCTATCTTAGCGATATGACAACACGGTTAGGGGATTTGTCGAGAAACTTGCCATCGCGAGGCTCCAAGGCACGCCAAAAAAAGCCGACGGCGTGGAAGCCACGCCGCCGGTGGGACTGGGCAACGATGTACGAAAAAGTGCATGCAACTTCTCCCCCTATCATGACATGTCCCGCCGCATCTGACAATGACCAGAACTAGCTACAATCTAATACTGAGCGCGCCAATAAATTATTTGTTTTCATCTTACTATATATTTCTTATTACGCAACCTCCGCATGAACCGAGGCGACGTTGCCCCTCCCACATCCCGTTGGGCTCGCACATTTTTCCTTTCGCTTCAACCGTGAATTCGCGTACAATTCGGGTGGTCTCCCCCACGCCGACATGAGGCCCAGGCATGGCCGAGGAATCGTCCTTTTCCGACTTGATTCGACGGGTCCGAGTCCTGGCGCGGGAGGTCCACCCTCGTCGCCGCTCACGACTCCAGGAGATGCCGTCACCATCGACGTTCCTCCTGCCAACGATGAAGAAACTCTGCCGATCATCAAGGAATATCGGGCCGATCGTTTTCGCACGCTGGCCCGACTCGGCATTCAAGCGGCGCGAGCTTTGGCCTGGACCCATCGCAAGGGGTTTCTGCACCGCGACATCAAGCCCTCCAACATCATGGTCGATCAGCACGGCCAGCTTTATCTGCTCGACTTTGGGTTAACCGCGCTCTGGAGTCCGGGTCAACGACCAAGCTGGGGAGCGTGCTCGGCACGCCTTACTTCATGAGTCCCGAGCAAGCCATCGGCCATCCGCTCGACGCCCGCAGCGACATCTATTCGCTGGGGGTGACGCTGTATCAGCTCGCGACGCACGGCAAGGGGCCATATCGGGCGGCCCGCGACGACTCGGACGCGGTGTTGCGCGAGGTGCGTGCCGGCAGTCCCCTGCCCTTGCGGACGCTGGCGCCCGAGGTGCCGGAGGCGCTCGAAGCGATCATTCAGAAGGCCATGCATCCCGATGCCAAATATCGGTATCAAACAGCCGATGAACTGGCCGACGATCTGGAGCGTTATCTCAACGAGTCGCCGTCGAAGCAGCCCGTTGCCGGTCCGGTTGCGGCGCCTCCCTGGGTGTACATCGCCGCCGCGGTGCTGGTGCTGGCATGCGTCGCCGCCGGAGTGGCCTATGTAACCGCGCCGTGGCGCGATCGGCCCGTTGACCAACTGGCCGACAAAAAGAAAGAGAAGGAAGCGAAGGAGCCTGACGGAAAGAAGAGCCAGCCGGACCCGAAGCCCCCCGCGCCGACGCTGCGCGAGTTTTTCAAACGCGACCGGCCGGTCAAGGTCGGCGTGCCTCTCCTGCGTGCCGACAATCAACCGGCACGATTCAAGCAACTCCTGTCGCCGGCGAAGTATCACCCGATGTCGCGCGAGATCATCCTCATCTCCAACGAGCCGCAAAAACCGGGCCTGTTGGCGCTCGATGAGCCGGGACCGGGGAACTTTGAATACGCACTGGAAGTAAAACACTGGGATCGCAACACGAACGGCAAACACGACGTCGGCATCTTCTTCGGCTGGCGCGACCCCGGCGCCGACCCGATGGAGCGGCCGCGATTCTTCGCCGCCTACATCGATCCCAAGGCCGACAACAATCATCCGCACGGGCGACTCATGATCGGCACCTGGAGTTTCGAGGAAGGCGGCGGCGCACGCATCGCTGCCTCGGAGCAGAACGTCCGTCTGGTCTGGGGCCCCAAGGAAGGACCGAAGTGGATCGTCCTGCCCGCGCCGAAAGACAACCGCGTGCCGTACTACCGCGTCTATGTCCGTGTCGTAGGCGCGAAGGTCACCGTGGGCGTCGAGGATGAGCCGCCCATCAACTTTGACGTCGCCTGGATGGTGAACGCCGACAAATGGTTGCGCACCTACACGCTCGATCCGCGCGGCGCCGTCGGCATCTGGACCCGCAACGGCCAAGCGTGCTTTCGCAACATCACCATCATGGCCTTTCCGGATGAATAAGCGAGGCGGGAGCGGATTGCCGAGCCAATGTGGGACACGTTTTCAACGTGCCACGACACGCGGCGCAAAAAACGGCACGTTGGAAACGTGCCCCACAAGCTTTTCCGATTTGCGCCTAAGAAATTCCTTTCTTGAAATCGTTTATCTCCTGTGAAATCGCACGCCGGCGGGCGATCTCTTTCGCTTCGGCGGGATCGACTTTCGCGTTCTCGATGGTCTGGATGCTGTCTTCGAAGATCTTGCGGTAATTGTCTGGGAGTGTCTTCATGGCTTCCTTGAGCGCGGGCAGAGCGTGCCGGGCGTCGGCGCCGATGTGAGCCAGGCATACCGCGGCCATCTGGCGCGGATAGGCAGCACGGTCCTTGTGAAGCATCTTGATCATCGCCGGAACGACGCGTTCGCTGTAGGCGGACAGGCTACTCAAATCGCTGATGGCCATAGCTTGCACCGTCGGGTCATTATTCTCGAGTCCATTGAGGTGGATTGCCACCAGGTCGGTCGGCGTCGTCAGTTGCAGCTCTTTTGGAACCTCCAGATCGGACAGATCGAAATCGCGCGTCTTGTCGAGGATCGCCTCCATGCGGCGGCGCGTTTCGATGGGATGCGGGTTTCGCAAGGCGGCGCGCAGAAACGGTTTCGCGTCCCTACCGAGCTTTTCCAGGGCGAGCCGAGCGGCTTCGCGCGTTGCGAAGGTGTCGCTGCCAAGCTCGTCGAGCCATCGAGGAATGCGTTTGCGTTCGGCAGGATCGCGAGGCCTCAGGGCATTGATTTGCACCGTCATCACCGCGTGCTTTCGCTTTGCGACCGCCCGATAGATGCCGCTCGGGACGTGCAACTGCCAGTCATAATTCACCTGCTTCTTCGAGAACGACTGGCGCTGCCCCGGGCCAGGAAGAAGGATGAGCATGCGCTCGTCGTCTCTGACTGCTGCGAATCTTCGCAGGGCTTCATTGAGCGCGCCAGCGTGGCCGGCATAAAAGAAGTTCTCATTGCCGTTGACCCAGAACGAATACACGCGGCTCTTGAGATTGACGACCTCAACAACGCCGTCCGCCCATCCTTGTTGGCGGCCGACCGGGGCGTTGCCGAAGCTTTCCTCGGCCCAGGCGAAGGCAAACGTCGGCGACGCAACCAGCACGGCAATTGCGAGCAGTCGTGTCATGGCGCGTCCCCCTTTCGCTGCTATGCTCTGGCTTGCCTGCATAGTGGACGATTATTACAGAGACGTCGCGCGCGGGAATTTGGATGGATTGTAGACATCACGCTCCGAGCGCGATGTCTACCGTAGCTCACCGCCCGCCCGTCCAAATCCTCACGCAGTTGTCTTGCCCTGCCGAGATCGCCAGTCGGCCGTCGCGGGAAAAGGCGACGTGCCAGACCTGGTCCCGGTGGCCTTCCAGCTTGCGGATTTCCTTGCCGGTCGAGGCGTCCCAGAGCCGCACCACATTGTCGGCCCCGGCCGAGAGAATGCGCCGACCGTCCGGCGAGAATGCGACGCTCTGGATGTACCCGCCGCTGCCTTCGAAGATGCGCTCGGTCGCGCCGGTCTCGAGGCTCCACAGTCGCAGCGTCCGGTCAGTGCTGCCGCTGACGGCATGTCGGCCGTCGGGAGAGAACGCGACGCACAGCACGGTGTCCTTGTGCCCTTCGAGCCGTTTGATCATCACTCCTTTTTCGAGGTCCCAGTAGCGCACGGTTTTGTCGAGGCTGGCGGAGAGAGCGCGCGGTCCGCTGCGCGAGAGGGCAACACACCATACGGTGTGATCGTGCCCGCTGAGCGTGAGTTCTTCCTTGCCTGTACTCACGTTCCAGAGCCGAACGGTGCGATCGTCGCCGCCGGAGAGAACCCACTTCCCGTCGGTCGACACCGCGACGGAGCGAACGTAATCCTTGTGTCCTTCGAAGGTCTTGACGGCCCGGCCCACAGCGATGTCCCAGAGGCGAACGAGGTTGTCGAACCCGCCCGACGCGACCAGTTTGCCGTCGCCGGAGAAGGCGAGGGCAAAAACTTTGCCGGCGTGGCCATCGAGTTGGCGGACTTGCTTGAAGGTCTTGGTGTTGAAGACACGCAACGTCCCGTCGTAGGCGGTAGCGACGAATCGCTTGCTGTCCGGTGAGAAAGCGCAGTCATAGACCGGGCCGGCCGAAAGATCGACGCGCTTCAATTCGCTCGTGATCTCGCCGATACGATACTCCACCGGCAGGAGGGCAGCGATCTCCATCAACTTCGCCTCGAGCACGGAGCGCTGATCGTCCAGAGCCGTTGCGAAATTCTCCTGGTACCAGTGATACGCCCGCAACAATGCTTGCGGCCTGAGCGAGGCATCGGTCGCCTTGTTCGTCCCGAAGGTGTACCAGCCCAGCGCGACGACGCGCCGTGCCCCATCGGTATCAGGCATCTTCAGGTCGGATGCCGCCAGGCTCTGCAGATCGCTCTTCGTGCCTCGCGCCAAGAGCGGAAGGCCCCGCTCCCAGTCCCCTTTGACGAGCGCGTGATACTTGCCCATTTCATGGCCCGCGTCAGCGTCGTCCGGATCCTTGGCGAAGCGATCGGCGAACGGCTGCCAGCGTGCGAACTCTTTTTGCAACCGACTGATCTCGTCGTGCCGTTTGCGCATGGTCACGTAGATGGGAAGGCTCTTGAGTTTCCTTGCCGACTGCTCGGCGGCAACGATGAGAGCGAGACTGGATGGGAAGTCGTCGGCGTCGAGCGTGTCGTCCAGGGTCAACAGCGCTCGCTCAATGACCGCTTGATAGGCGTCGGGAGCTGCGCCGACTGCCTGGCTGGCCTTTTGCAGCATGGCGATCTTCATCTGAAAGACCGTCACCGCCGGGATAAGAAAGTCGCGGCCCAGTTCATCGACTGCTTGCAGCGCGGTGCTGACGTCCCCCGCCTCGGCTGCCAGCTGATGGGCTTTTGTGAAGAGTACATAGCGGCCCGCGATGTTGTCCTTGGTCTCTTTGCCTTCGAAGAGAAGCGTCTGGGCTAGTCGGGCGCGCAGCGCCGGGTCTTTCTTGGCCTTCGCGAAATCGTCGGCGTAAAGCTCCTGAAGCAGGTTCTGGATCTTGTCTTGCGCCTCCTTACTCGGAATCGGCGCTCGCTTGGTTTCCTGACCCACCGAGAATGCTGGAAGCACCATCAATCCAAGTACCAGAAACCAACTACGCATGACGACCCCTTCAACGATGAGGCGAACTCAACGGCGACCGGGGGTATCATATCAAGGAGCCGCGCACGAAGTAAGCGGCCTCGCAACGCCGCTTACTCCGTGTGCGGCTCCTTCATCGAACACTCACGGCGAATTGCTGGACCTGCGTCGTGCCCCAGCGCGGTTGCGGCTGGGTGAGAAGCCGGCAGTACACTTTCAAGCAATCTTCATGGGCCATCACTTCGTTGTGCGAACCCGTAAGGCACACGCAGGGGACGCCCTGGTTCTGAAGATCGACGGGCCATTGACAATGGCGATTGACCGCGCCGTCGCCGCGCGAGGTCGGCGACGTGCAGCAGACAGCCGCGACGAAGTCGATCGACGCCGGGATCGATTTCTTCTCGCGGCTTTTGAGAACCTCGGCGCGATGGCCGGGCGACATGGACTCGACGAAGCGCTCCTGATCTTTGGGGACTTGCAGTAGGTTCACACCCCAATAGGCGAGCTTGGTTCCGCCGTTGGGGGCCGCGATCTGAATCACCTTGGTCACGCCCAATTGTGGATGCTCTTCGACAAAGTGGCGAGCGATGAGTCCGCCGGCGCTGTGGCCGAGCATGGTGATATTGTCGTAGCCGAGCCGTTTGATCTTGCCGACGGCGTCGCGCAATTCGGGGAAGGAAGCGATTTCTTCAACGGGACTCGTCTGGGCGTAGCAAACGGAGAACACGTCGGCATGACGCGAGAGCGCTTTCACGAGCGGGCTGGTGCTGCCCTGCCAATCGACGAAACGCGGTTTTGCCGGCGAATCACCGTCGTCGCGCAGATCGAGGCCGGGGAGGAGGATGACGGCATCGCGTCGGCCCGGGCTGCGCGTCACTTCGTCGGCACTGCGCGGCCCAGGAAACGGCTGCTGCAAGATGACTCGTGGATCGTTGCGCGCCTGCTTGTCACGCCGCAGCTCGAAATGAATGCTGCGAACCTGGTCGAACTTCAGCGTGAACGAACCATCGGCGATCCGCTTCTCGGTCAACGGAAAGTGATACCTGCCTATCAGGTCGTCGTACTTCACATCCTTGTCCCAAACTTCCACCTTCACCCAATGCCACAGCTTGGCCTTGACGAGATCCTTATTCCACGTCGGAGTCAACGTGTCCCATTCAACGCCGGTCTCGCCATAGTCGGCCTGTGCATTCTTGCGATCGGTGACCCAGGCCTTAACGTAAGGATCGGGAAGCGCCTTTGTGCCCACGAGGGGAAAATCCCAGGCGGCGCCGCTTTCTTTGTTCGCCGCGATCGCCGCCGACTTTACGACGATGACGTAGATGTCGTCATCGGAGCCTGAAGCGTTAGCGACGGGAAGCGCCAGGACCAGAAAGGCAATGACGGGGGCTTTGGACATGACTGCAACCTCACGATGGGGGGAGCTGATTCGCCTCTTTGCATGGTAAACGGCCTGGGCTGGCTGTCAATGCATCCGGGCGGGTAGACCGATAATAAGGATTCGTCGCGGGGCAGCGATTATTGGGGAAGTGGGAACATTATTTCGGCAAGCGCCGTGTGCGCGAAACCGCAACCGAGTGTTCGGGCGAGCCGTGGTGCGCGGCGACGTCGCGCGTGGCGGGGTCGGTAAATCGCGTACAGATTGACGCCTGCCCATTCGGCGCAAGCGGCACCCTTGTCATGACCTTTGCCGAGGAAACGGTCACGAAGAAAATCCTTATCGAGGAGGCAACGAAAATTTGCTCAAGAATCGAACGGGGCGCATAATGGTGATGGAACGCCCCTCACAAAGGGGCACGAACAGAGAAATCCAATCCGGAACCGTCAACAGAAGAGGATACTCCGATGCTCCGCCTACGATTGGCCTTTGTCGCCTTGGCGAGCGGCTTGTTGTTCATGCTATCGGGCTGCTGTTCCTTGTGCGAAGAGGGCCGGCTGTTTCCGCGGCTCTTTCGGCATCATGCGTTAAGGCAATCGCACGGCAACTGCGAATGCATGCATGGCGGAAGCCCGGTCATGATGGACGCCGCTCACGGTCCGACATTGCTCACGCCGGGAACCGCGGGGACGGCGGCGCCGATTCCGATTCGCGACGTGCCGGCAAGCCAGCCTCCGCAAGTGTTCAAAGTCCCGCAAGCAACGCCGACGCCGTTCGTTCCCTCGAACTAGCGTTCTGCGTCCGAGCCTGAGCGCCGGCCAGGGGCCGTTCACCGGCTAGCCGCTTTGCAGGCGCTCAGGCTCAAATACTCACTTCTTTTTTTTCGTGGTTGATTGATACAGCCGTAGTTCCAGGATGCGCTCGTTGTCCGCGCTGGTGCGGACGAGCGCTTCCACGGTCGTCTTGTCGAGTTGCACGAACAGCGCATTCTTCAAACCGCCCTCGATTTCAGGACCGGCTTCGATGCGCTTGGCCTTGGCGTCATACTTGGCGGCCACCACTTTGATCTTCTCGTCGGCTTGCAGAGTGTATTCCTTTTTCTTTTTACCGACGCCTCGAGAATAGGTGATTTTGCCGTCGGCCACCTTGATCAGCGTGGCTGTGAATTCATCGGCTTGCGCCCCGGCCACGCAGAGGAACGGGATCGTCAGACATGCGATGCGCACGATCGTCATGGCGTTGGTTTCCGTGAACGCGTTCGTCCCACCGTAGCCTATGTAACCGCGAACCGGCGGCCAGGTTCCGCAGCGAACTTCGCTGACACATCAGGCTCTGAACGAAAAAAACTGCAATCCGTGCGCCGCGGCGCTTCGTCTAGTAGGATGATGGTATGAGCGAACTGGCGGTCCGCACCGACGATGTGCAGGAGAGGGAGTCCAACGGCAGCGTTATGGACACCGATGACTTCCTCTGCGCATTCAATGCGATGCGCGCCGAACTCGTCAGTACGTTGTTCTTCGTGCTCGGCAACCACGAAGACGCTCAGGACATCGCCCAGGAAGTCTTCTTGAAGTGCTGGCGTACTCGCGACACGCTGACCAACGTCAAGAACATGCGGGCCTGGGTGTTTCGCGTCAGTCTCAACGCCGCCAAGGATTTGCAGCGCAATGCCTGGCGCCGCAAGGCAAAGCCGATGGGCGACGCTCCGCCGCCGGAGGTCGCCGGGAAATCGCCGGAGCCTGCCGATTCACTGGAGAACAAGGAAACGCTGGAACGCGTCCGCAAGGCGCTCATGGATTTGCGCCCGGAGGAAAAAGAAGTATTCCTCCTTCGCCAGAATGGCGACTTAACGTATGAAGAAATCGCCGCCCTGCGGCGCACGCCCGTCGGAACCGTGAAGACCCAGATGCGCTCCGCCCTGCAAAAGCTGAAGCGTGTATTGAAAGACTCGTTGTCATGATGAATTGCCAAACCTGCCGTGATCGCCTGTTCGACCACGTCTACGGCTTGCTGGAGGAAAGCGACCAGGAGGCGACGCTTCTTCACCTCAAGACGTGCTCGGCGTGCCAATCCGCCTTGGCGGACGTTCAGACCCAGCAAAAACTCCTGGCGCGGGCGGCAAAGGCGATCCCGCAGGTTCCCGAGTTCTCGCCGGCGTGTGATGAGGAACCTGCGCCGACCGTGCTCGAGACGACCATTCCTCTCCCACCACCCGAGGAATCTGCTCCCCCGCGTTGGCGGAGCCCGTGGATCATCTGGTCGGCCGCCGCGGCGCTTTTGATCGCCATCAGTCTTCCAGTGTCGTACTATCGCATCGCCGTGCGAACGCATCAGGACACGATCGCTCAGAAACGCAGGGATCACAAGGAGATTGCCGACAAATTCGCAATGTTGCCGGCCCAGTACGGAAAGCTCCACGACGCCGCCGTCGCCGAGGTGCACCATGCCGCGACGCCCTATGTGCATGTCCTCGGCCCCAAAACGATTCAGCCCGGCGCCAAGGCACGCCTTCATATCACCGCGCACCATCCGGAAGGGACCGTCGCCCAGACGAAGAACGACGCCGCACGAGCCCAGGTTCGCGTTAAGGTGTATTACCCGCTCGCCAATAATCAGACCGAGATGCGCGTCGTGCATCTGAAATGCGACGACAACGGCCACGCCACGGCCGAAGTCGATGCCAATGGAACCCAACCGAACAGCGTGGTCAAAGTAATCGTCGAAGCAGAAGCCGGCACGGGTCGCAGCCGGGTGGAAGAGACAATCAACATAGCGGCGCCGACCTACGTCACGCGCATTGACACCAGCAAGGTCGCTTATCAGCTGCGCGATATGTTGTTCTTCCGGGCACTGGTGGTGGACCGGTACTCGCTCATGCCGCCCCGTGACCCGATCGCATTGCGCGTTGAATTGCGCACCCCAGCCGGACAGATCGCCAAGGCATTCAATGCGTCAACAGGCGACGGAGGCATGATGGCCGGCGAAATCGTCATTGACGAGAAGTACGCCGTCGGCGGCTACACCCTGCATGTTCGGCCCGCGGAGGACAAAGCTCCCGTGCAGTCGTCGTCGCAGCAATTCGTCATTGCCAAAGACCTTCGTGCCCCGGACCTTGTGCTCGACCCGGGCAACTATCTGCCGGGCCAAGTTGTCGGCGGGTTCTTTCAGTCCCCGGCGACCAAGCCGCCGATGGCGACCATCAACGACATTCCGATTCCTCTGATGGTGCAACGCCAACAGATGCTGGCGCCGATGGCGGCGCCTGGATTCGGCGGCGCCGGCGGCGCGCCGTTTGCCAAAAAAGACAACGGCAAGAGCAAGAATGCCACTTTCCCCGCGGCCGTAGTCGACCAAGTTTTCCGCTTCGAAGCGAAGCTCCCCGAAGTGCTTCCCCCCGGCGCCAGCAGCGTCCCGCTCACGCTGAAGTTCACCGACGGCAAGACGAAGAGCGAGATCCGCGGCTTCGTGCCGATCGCTCCAACCGAATTCGCCATCGACTTCTTCCCTGAAGGCGGCGACCTGATTGCGGGGCTGCCCAACCGCGTTTTCTACCGCGTCCGGGCCAAGTCAGGCGAGGCGATCACGAGTTCCGGGCGCGTCTGGATCCTCGCCAGCGACAAACGCATTCCCAAGGCCGATTCCGCTTACGAGCATGGCATGGGCTATCTGGACTTCGTGCCCGATGCCAAGGAGACGTACACCGTTCAAATCTCGACGCCGGTCAAGATTGAGTCGATCGCCGATCCGTTCGCCAAGCTCGGCATACGCTCCAGCGGCGTGGTTATTCAGATCACCGACCTTGATGAAGAAAAGACCCCGAAAGCCGTCGGCCACGCCGGCGACCCGATTCGCATTCGCCTTCATCAGCACGGGCCGGCGCGCAAGGTGCTATTGGTCGCGCAGTGCCGGGGCCAGATTGTCGATCAACGCTGGGTCGACGCGCGGCGCGATCCGGTGGACGTCGCGCTCTTGCCGACGCAAGAAGCCGTCGGCATAATCCGCGTCACCGCCTACCAGACGCGCGGCGAAGCCCTTGTGCCGATCGCCGAGCGTCTGGTCTACCGAGCCGGACCGCGGCTCAATCTGGGGGTCACGCTCAACCCGCAGCAGGTCAACGCTGGACGCCCCTTCAACGCCAAGGTGACGGCACGCGACGCGCTCGGCCAACTCGTCCCGCATGCCTGGGTTCTCGCCAGCGTCGTCGATGAACGCTGGCAGAAAGCTCGACGCAGCCTGTCGGCTCACTTCATGCTGCTCAACGAAATTCGCACCGGGGCCGACCTCGACCAAACGCAAATTCTGATCGACGATTCCCCCGAGGCAGCCAATGTGCTCGAACGCTTCCTCGGTACGCACGGCTGGCGCCGCTTCATCCCCGGCGACGAAACGAACTCGGGCAACGTCAACCTTGCCGTTCAGCCCGCGGTGTTCAGTATGGAAAACGGCAACATCGCCGCAATCCAAAAGAAATACGACGACCTCCGCGAAGGCGCCGTCTCTCCAATTCGCGGCCAAGGCTTTGCTCAGCGCATCGAGTTGGAGAGCGAACGCGATCGCGCCGCCGATGCGGTGGTTGTCGCCGTCGGCCATCTCAACGACCTGGAAGATCGCGTGCAGACGTGGATTCGCTTGGCGCTCGGCGTTTTACTGGCCGTGCTGCTTTTGACAGCCCTGGTCCTGATGGGCATCGGGACGTATCGGGTCATCCGCGCCGAGAAACCGGCGACGCTGGCGTTCGGCGCGTCCTTCGGTTGCCTGGCGTGCAGTTTGGCGTTGATCTTCTTCGGATCGATGCTGGCGCCCATCAGTTTGACGCCGCTCCCCTCTTTGGCCGCCAATCATGGCAAGCCCGGGTTTGCCATCAAAGGGGAACTCGACGAGCGCTTCGCCAATCTGCCGGCGTTGGCGTTCCTTCAAGACAAGACCGTGACAGGCATGTTCGCACTGCCCAGGGACAAAGCCGGCGAGGCGGAATCAACCATGCGTGCATCGGCGGACAAGGGGGATGCGCCAGCTATCACCGCCAATGCCGGTCGCGGCGCCTTGCGGCGCGATATGGCGGACGCGCAGGCCATGGAGCGTGGCAAGAAAGATGAGCAACAGAATCTTCTGGGCACGCCGCAGTTCAACCGTTTCGCCGCGAAAAATAAGGCGGACGTCGCGATTACGCCGGCCGTTCCCACGCCGCCGGCCGGCGGTGGTCCGGAAACCAAGGCTGACGCTAAAAAGACGGCCAGGGAGCAAGCCGACGCCTGGCAGTACGCCCACCAGCACGCTCCCGAGTTGTGCGCCGATACGCTGCTCTGGCGACCGACCCTCGTATTGCAAAATGGCTCCGTCGATTTGCACTTCGACATCGCCGCCGGTGACGCTACCTACCGCGTCCTCATCCTGGCCCACACCCGCAACGGCCAATTCGGCTTCTTCGAAACCCGCCTCGACGTCCTGGGCCGGTAACGAGCCATGCACGGGCGTAACCGGCCATTTCCGCCGCTTACTTCGTGCGCGGCACTTTGCTGGATGGCGCCGTCATCACGACCGCTCGTGGCGACTCGACTCCGGCCCGAACGCGGAAACCTTGGGTGACATCAACTCGAAACTCGATGTGGCGAGGCTGCCTCACATCCCCGATCATCACCACGATCGCGCCGGTCTTGTCGTACCCGCACACGCAGTAGGCAGAATCGAATTGTAGATCGACCAGCGGCAAATCGAGCCGATCAATCAGGTCGCGCAGCCCGTTCGCCAGGGTCCGAAGGATTACAAAATCATCGGCGACTTTTCGCACATCGCAAAGCGCCGCCGTTGGCCTGGAGCATTCGGCGATCTGCGCGTGAGGCAAGCCCGTTGGCCAATCCGTGCAGTCGAATGACGATTGCAGGCGATCGCGATCGACCGGCAAGCCGATCTCATCGACGAATCGCAACAACTCCGCAAGCCGGCGCCCGGCGATCGACGGGCTGAACGCTTCGTGGGCCAAGAGGGGGGTCAGGTCCGGCTCGCCGATCGCTTTGCCGTAACCGAGTGGCCGATCGATGAACACGCCCAGGCCCATCTCGATACGTTCGGCCAAATGATCCAGATCGTCGATGCTTCGCGCCAGCGCCGACTTCGTCGAGTCGGTGATCTTCCCGGCTAGCGGATCATCCTGGAAGAGTCGGCGACGCCGGCGATGCGTCTGCGTGATCTGCTCCTCCGGCACGCGCGGGTAGGACGCCGGCAGAAGACGCGCATTTTCGCCCGGCGACGTCGGCGCGTCCGGCACGAAATGCCCCTCGTAATTTCGGCGCATCAAGCATCCCTGCCGCAACGCCCGTCGGCGCCTCCGTGCCGCGACGTCATTGCCGACGAAGAGCGCGGGACTCGCATCGATCGCGTCAAGGAAGCGCGTAAGCACGGCATCGAGCATAAGGGCGTCTGGATAATTCGCGCCGCGATGATGAAACGTGACGAGATCGTACGCCGTCAGATGCCGGCCGAGCTTGACCAACAGGTGGCTAAGGAAGTCGATACGCTGCGCCTTCGACAACACGCCGCCGTCCGCGAGGCGATCGATTGCAGCAAGGGCATTGTCAACGAACTGCGTGTAAGGCGACAACGATACCGCATTGAACATCGCTCGCCATGATGCGATTATGTCACCGGGCGTGAATGCACAGCGCACTTGCGCGACGAACGTGTCCAGTTCGCCCGGGGACACGCGTCGCAGGGAGAATTCGATCAATCTGATGACTTCTTGCCGAGCAAGCTCAGGCCGGCGTGCCAGAGCAAAAAAGTCATCCCATGCTGTGATTGCCGCTTCGCCCGCATCGGCATGATGCACGTAGTGAACCAGGCCAAACGTGAACACCGGCAGCGGGGCCTCGATCGACGTGAGCGGCAGCCGGCTCGTACCGACGAACGCTTGCCAAATCAGGCAGATCAACTCATCACGCACCGAGTCGAGCGAAGCGTGCTCGTCCAGCACGATCGAGCCAACGAGTTCGCGTGTCCCTCGTTCGACCTGTCGGCTCTCAATGACTCCACCGCCCGCATCGTAACCCTCCCAGACTAAACAGCGCAACCCGCGCGTGACGTGAATCATTTTCGCGTTGACATCGAGCTTTACTGAGAGCATCGGCTCCGCCCGTTCATCTGCATCGCTCACTTCGAGGATGTGCCACGACAAAAACGTGCGCTGCTCGCGCGTGTGAGCCGTATCGACGAGTCGGCCGCGAAAGATCTCCCAGGCAATCGTCTCTGATCGAGCCGCGATCCAGCGCGTGCAAATGCTGGGGGCGACAAAGAAATGCCCCGGTCTCATCGCGTCGTCAATGACATTTGCGATATCCAGAAGCTCAAGCGGACTCGGCGGCGCCGCGGACGCCAATGCAATCGTTCGAAAGCTGCTCATCAGTACCGGCTTTCCCTCACGGCGTGGCGCGGGCCCTGTTCATCGACATGCCCGGCGACCGCCATCCGCTGGTGACACGAACCCCCTGATTCTCGGCGCTGGCCTCCGATCTGAGACTCCCGACCTCTGGCACTCGCTTCCGCCGGCGAACCACGAGGATCGTGGAGCACCGAGAAAGCCGGACGATCGCTTCGGAGTCGTGCAAAAGGGCGAGCGTGCACTACGAGGCCCAGCCCGCACGCTGGTCTAGCCAGGACCGGATGTCGCCGATGAACTGCTCCGGGTTCGATTCAAACTCCAACGTGTGATGGGCGCCGGCGTATTCGATGATCCGCTTGTCCGGCGTCGCGAACGTGCTGACGAAATCGCGTGTCCAGTCGTTGCGAATGATGCGATCCTCCGACGCCAACAACAGCAGCACCGGCACGTGGACGTAGCTCGCCGACCAACTCACGTAGCCGTCGAGCCGAGCGCTTTCGACGAGCAGACGGGCGGTAGCCTCGTGTAGCCGCAAGGGGTCCTCGCGCAGGAATTGTTGCCATTTCGGCGTTGCCGTGAAAAGCTCCGGCTCGCTCAGCGGAATCGGGTAGAGCGAGCTGGGGCGAAAGATGCGTGAGAAAAAGATGCAGATGCGTTGCCAAAGCGTCGGCGACACTCTCGCATAAAAGCCGGGACAGATCAGGATCATGCCGTCGATTAGCCCGGGATTGCGGCGTTCCAGGGCGACCGCAAGCTTGCCTCCCCAGGAAATCGCCGCCAGGAAGACCGGCAAGGCGCGCGTCGAGTTGGGCGACGAGCGAAGCAGTGCCGTCAGAAACTCGGCGATGTCGTCGAGCAGCACGCGGAAGCTCGGCGCGTCGCCGCGGTCCTCCTGGTTCAACCCCGAACCGCGGCGATCGAGAAAATACACCTGATACCCCGCGCCGGCCAGCTGGGCACAGGAATGTTCGTACCATCCACCGTGGCTCTGAATACCGTGAATAAACACCACAATGCCGCGACTTGCGGAAGGTTCGCGATAACGGCGATACTTCCAGCGGTAGCCATCGCTCGCTTGGTGTTCCAGGATCTCAAACGCAGCCGGCGTCTCAGCCAAGCAGCACCTCCGAGCGGATGGCCACTCGCCTCAGCGCGTCCGGATCGATGGTGATTCCCAGCCCTGGCCCCGCAAGGGCCGGCGCCCAGCCGCCCCAGCCGAAGGTGATGTTCTCCGTCGACAGATACTCACGCACCAGATGGCTGTCGTACGATCCTTCGACATAGCGAATGTCCTTCACGCTGGATGCGAAGTGCCTCCCCGCCGCCGAGAGAATGGCCGTCTCGCCGACCTGGCAGCCAAGCTGATAGCCAAGGTTGTGCTTCTTTGCGATTTGCGCCAGCCGAAGCGACGCGATGAACCCGCCGCATTTCGAAAGCCGAATGTTGAACAGATCGCACGTCTGGTCGGCGACCGCGCGCTCGGCGTCGATCATGCCGCATAGCGATTCATCGTGCATGATGGGCACACCGACTGCTTTGCGAATCTCGCGCAGCGCTCCGACTTTCTCGTGCGGAATCGGCTGCTCCACCGACGTGATGTCGAACGGCTTGAGCTCAAGGATCTTCGCGACGGCGTTGTCCGGCGTCCAAGCTTCGTTGGCGTCGATTCGAATGTCCATACCCTGCCCCACGCGCCAGCGAATCGAGCCGAGGCGATCGACGTCGTTCTGTCCTTCGATACCGACCTTCACCTTGAGCTGATGAAAGTTGTAAATCCACATCTTCCAGGCGGCGATCCTGAGCCAAAAACCGTCCGACGACGTGATAGCGGTGCTGTAGCGCACATGCTCGCGCGGCTCGAAAAGGTCGGGCGCTAGCCGCGGCGTGACAGCCGACACCGGTTCCCGAAAGTGCTTGCCATAGGCATCGAGCAGAGCCAACTCCAGCGCGCAGCGAGCGCCGTTGCCCATGCAGCCGCGCTCGTCGCCCGGAATCGGCGCAAGCCGCAGGCGTTCAACCATGCCGATGGCCCAGTTGAAGTCTCGGCAATCGTCGAGTTGAGCTGCCAGATCGCTTTGTTTCAGGAGCGCAAGGGCCGACTCAATCGTCTCCCCCGTCACATATTCACGCGGCACTCCTTCGCCGAAGCCTTCGCTGCCGTCGTCGAGAATGACGCGAACGACGACGTTGTCGGTCTCGGTGCGAGTGTGCGACGCATGTTGAATGGGCTTGCAAAGTGGAATACGAACCTGCCAAGCCGTGATTGCTTTGACTCGCATGGAGTTGTTATAGGTGGTGCGTGGTGAGTGGTGAGTGGTCAAGCCAAGGGGCGAGCACAGCGAATCGCTGGGATCGCTCACATCCCCCGCGCCCAGTCGTAACACAACCACAATCCCACCACAATCACGGCAATCGCGCTGATCGTCGGCAACGCTCGCAGGAATCTGCCGTCCCCCGTTCGCGCCTCGATGAACTGCGGAACCTGTACGACGAGAACGCCGATGAGGACCAGCACGCATGCCAGCCCGGCACTGAACGCCAAGAGCGCCGGCAGCACAATCCACATGTGGCTGGTGCCGACGGCGTAGACGAAGAGCATGATCGCGTCGCCGCACGGGACTATCCCGCCCGTCACGCCCAAGAGCACCAGGCCCCACCAGCTAAGATCGCGCGCTCCCGGCGTTTCCGCTTCCGGCAGTTCTCCCTCATGATGGTGATGATGCCCGCCGCCGATGTGAAAATGATCGGCTTTGCCCGCGAGTCGTTGCAGAAGCAGCCAGAAACCCATGCACACGATCATCAAGCCAAGCACGAGGCCGAGGCCATTCTCGATCCAGTGCTCGAATTCCTGTTGGGCATCTTTGGGCAGCACGGTGATGATCGTCGCCAGGATCAACACCGAGCCCGTGTGGGTGAGCGTCGTGACGAGGCCGAGAAACATGGCATGCCAGATGGTGCCGCGCTCGCCCACGAGGTAGGCCGCCACGAACGTCTTGCCATGCCCGGGCGTCAACGCATGGGCCGCTCCAAAGAAGAACGCCACGACGAGGAGCAACCAGAATCCGTACTGGTTTTCCTGGATGAGCCGACGCAGGCTGAACGTGTCGTCGTGTGCTGGCCGCGGGCGGGCGGTATCTTTGCGTTCACCCTTTGTGTCGGACCTCGGCGTCTCGGCCTCTCGTGCGACGCCTGGCCCGGAAGGAGACTTTTCTTTCGCTCGGCCCACCTTTTGCACGCCAAGCACGACCTCGATTCTGCGCTGCCGCTCCTCGGTCTTGACATCGAGTTCGTCCACGGATTTCGAGAACAATGCGGAACTCGGCTCGCTGGCGCTCTCGATCCGTCGGCCGGTCTCGTTCACGAATCGTAGCGCCAGCGTTCCGCGCTCCGGCGCGATGCCGGCGGACAGATACGTCTGATCGTGAAACACAAGGCGGATTCGAGCGTCCGCTGCGGCGTCGAACTCGGTTTCGAAAACCAGATCGCAGCGCAGATGGCCGAGATCCTTGCCGGTCTCGTCTTTCAGGCGTTCGCGTCGAGATACACAGCGGAGCTTCGGAAGGCTCTTTGCATCGACCTGAATGGACATCAAGTCGGCATAGATCGGTGCATGGATGCGTGTGAAGTGGCTATAGTACTCCGCCGCCCGGCTTGGGAAGTAATCGAGGAAGTTCACTTCATCGCGATAATCGCGCATATCGCGCAACAAAACCGTTTCCTCGTCGACCTCCAAGCGATAGTCGATGCGCACGCGAATCGTGTTGCCGACGCCCGGAACCAGCGTCACCGCAATGGTCCGATCATGGTTGCCTTTCGGCACCGGATGCGCGGCCGCAACCGAGGCAGACAGCCACACCGCCAGCACGGTCGAAATCGAACGCACGATCATGCCGATCATTATGACGGGTTTTTCCATGATGTGCCAACGAGATTTGAAAAAAAACGTCCCGTGGTGATTTGGTGTTTCACCTTGGATGCGGCTAGACCGCGCTACGCCTCGGTGGTCAATCCTCTGTGTTTTCTGCCCTTTGGCGCGGCTAATCCTATCCGCTCACCAGGCCGTTGAACAAACGGATGAACCAGTCGATGCCCAGAAAAACGCACAATAATAGGAGCAGCGTGAAGTTCCCCCACGGATCGATGACGTGGAGCCGTTCGATCGGCGGCAAAACTTCGGCGCCGGGCGTCGGCCAAGTTTCGGGAACCGCCGGATCAAGCACGCGGCCACCGGTGGCTTGAGCGATGCGGGCCAGGTTGACCAAGTCGACATCGCCGTCTTCGCCGCGTGGCTCATGCACCTGCACAGCGCTCGCGCCTTCTGCCAATGCCTTGCCTTCTGCGACCAGCGACGCTGATATGTGGTTCAAACCCGCGTGTGCACACACAAACTCCGCGCGATAAAGCCTGGGATTGCTCACGTCAGCCGAGAACACGATTGGCACCCGTTTGTCGTTTGGCGTCGTCAGAAAGCCCTGCATCGTCGTCGGCGGAAGCGTTCGCGTTGATTCGACCTCGGCCTGAACGACGATCGGCCGACCTACGTCGACACGGCTGCGGTTGGGCGTCAACCAGAGACTCACCAGTCCCACGTTGGAGCGCACGGGGGTCATGGCGCGGAACGCCTGCTGCCAAAAGATGCTATACGGCGTCGGTCCATCATTCGTGGAGGCAAGTGTGTGCCATTTCCACAGTGTATCGGTGGCGACGAACAAGACTCGGCCGCGTCCTACGGTCTGCTCGGCGAGGACGATCACATTACCATACGGATTGCGATGTTTGGCTGCTTCGAGCAATACCGTCGCGCCAGGGCGTTTGCGCAACGTCGGGTAGATTTGATCGAGCGGCGTCGGCTTCTCGTCGGGATTGCGCAACTGGAAAAAGAACGGCGAGTTGACGGCATCGGCGCGAAGGCGCACTTCGATCGGGCCGTCGATCGGCGTGCCCGACTCGCCCGTGAGCTCCACCGGCAGGATTGCGTGCAGTTCCGGGAGCTCGCGCAGGTTCGCCAATCCCGGCCCGGCGATGACGACCAACGACCGTCCCTCGTCGGCGACAAGGCGGGCCAGATGGTTCGCCAAACCGCGCGGCCATTTGCTTGCGTTCACATCGCCCAGCACGAAGACATCGAATCCTTCCAGATCGGCGCGCCCTTGTGGAAATCCGATCAGGTTGACGCGCCGATCCGGCGATCCGAACTGCACAAACGCCCCGCCGCCGCGATTGAGCAGCGCCGAGAAGCGAAAACTCGGGTCGTCCTCGAACAGGCGATGCAAGAACTTATACTCCCAGCGCCAACGATCCTCCAGCACCAGGACTTCGAACTTCCTGTCGACGACTTGCACGGACACGGGATACGGCTTGGCCCCCGCGGCGGCGCCGGCGCTCAATGAGAATTCGTATTGCTTGGCGCCGATGGACGGTGGGCGATAGGTCAGCTCGATCTTCGCCTCCGCGCGGCCGGCCTTCAGCACTGCCGACTTTTTAAGAATCGTTTTGCCGCCGTCAGCGATGCGAAGTTGCACGGAGCGATCGCGCGGGACGGGCCGACGCCCATCCAGCGAGACGCGAAAGGTCGTGTCGGAACCCAACAGCACGCGCCGAGCCGACTGCACCTCGGCGATTGCAACCGGCGGCGAGTCGTCCGGCTTGCGCACGCTCGGCGCAAGCACATCCACCGTCAAACCGAACTCCCGTGCGATCTCGACCGGGTCGGTATCGCCGCGATCCAGTCCATCGCTGACAAGAAGCATGCGCTGCGGCTGCTTGCCTTGTGCTCGAGCATGCCGGATGGCGGTAACGATGCTGTCGGCATCCTGCGTCGTCGTCCCGATCGGCTTGAGCCCCGCCAGATCTCGTTCCTCAATCGGTCTGGCTCTTTCGTCGAATGCATGCCAGTGAATCCGGTATCGGCTCTTCAGTGTCGCCGCCATTTCGCCGCTTTGCAGCGCATCGACGACCTCTTGCAGCCGCGTTCCTTTGCTGGACGCAAGGCCCATGCTTTGCGAGGTATCGATCAGCACGATCTGCTCCGGCTGCTGCGGCTCTTCGACGCTCGTCGTGATGGCCGGTTGAAGCAAAATCAAAACGAACGTGAGAAAAGCCGCGATCCGCAGACCGCCTAATGCATAGATCCAGTTGCGTGCAACCTGCTTCTGCACCATTGTCACGATGCCGTAGACGACGGCGCCGAACAGAGCGGCGGTTAGTAGCCAGGTAACCCAATCAGGCAAAAGAAGATTCAATTGGATGGACATCGTCAATCGTTTCGCAATATCAGAGCTTGACGCGTAAGCGAAGAGAGCGGTGTCTTCGCCTACGCTTCAGGCGCTGACGGCTTCAACATTCCTTGACCCGTTACAACGGCATCGGCCGTTTTCGGATTCGCGCGCGGGCACAGCCAGTGGACGTAGATCGTCTCCGCGATCAGCAGCACGCAAGCCAACAGCACGAGCGCCGGCCAGATCGGCCAGTGCCGGCTTTGCTGGTCGATCTCCTGGGCAGCCGCGTCCGTGGTCATTAGTTCGACATGCGCCGGCGCCCACCAATCGGTCAATGTCGCGCCGTCCATCGCCTGCATCGCGCTATCGAAGCGTTTGACATTGACGACAAATCGGCCGATGTTTCCCTTGCTCCCCTCGACTCGGTAGGTTCCCGCGCGGGCGGATTCGGCGACATGAAGAAACGCGAGCCCGCCCTGAGCGATCACGCGGTGCGGAACCGTTTCGCCACCCGGTCCTGTCACCGTGACGGCCGATCTTGATTCGGTCGCCGGCAATGCGATGGTCACCGCGTCGCCGACCGCATAGCTGCGGCGCACTCCGCCGGCTGACAAATGGGACAGCGTCCGATCCCAGAGCGGCACGAAGCTCTTGCGTTTCGGCTGCAGGTCGCCCCATTCGTGATTGGCTGACATGTTGAGAACAAGGACCCGCCCGGCGCCGAACGGGCGATCGACGATGGCGGGAAAATCGTCTTCGAAACGAGCAACCACCACATCGTTCCGACCGAGCGTTCCCGCGACCTTGGCTCGACCGGAAAATCGGCTCTGCGTCAGATCGCTCAAGAGCGGGTCCTGCAAACCAGCCAGCACCGGATGCCTCCAGCGCAGATTCGTCAATGCGGAGGGCACGGCGTCGATCTGCCAATCGGGCATCTTCAGCGTAAATGGCAAGAGCCCTTCGGCTGGCTGTTGCGCGCGATGCAGCTTTTGATTGACAAAGTCGGGACTTACCGCGGGGCCGAGAAAGATCGCCAACCCGGCGCCGGCGCGGACGCGCGTCTCAATTGCGTCCACGACGCTGTCGGCAAGCTCCGCAGCGCTCGCCAGAATGATGATGTCCGCTTTCTCAATCTCGCGTGCGGCCACGGCCTTCGACGTGCGCGTCGTGAGGTCGATGGAGTGGGCCTTGTCGCTGGCCAGAGCTGCTGTCGCCGTTTGAAGGTAGATGCCGATAGTGCGCCCATCCGCGCCGGGCGTTTCCGGTTCGATCAACAAGACACGCAGAGCCAGGCTCGCATCGAGGTTGAGAAAGTAGCGATCGTCGCTCGGCAACGCATCCGTTGGCTCGAGCCGCAACTCGGCCACCTGCCCTTGCAGGGACGCCGTCGCGGGAACCGCGAAGTCGACTCGCGACAGTTGGCCGGGCTTCAATTCGACGGACTTGGTTTGATCGTCGACGCCCGTGATGCCGGTGAGCCTGACGCTTCGCGCGACGTCCGAATCGCGATTGCAGCCGACCCAGACGCGAATCCACCGTTCCTTTTCGTCCGTCTCGAAAAACCGCGCCTCGGCGATCCAGGCGTTCGACGCTGTCGTGGGCCCAACCTCGACGACCTTCACTCGTAGTGTGCCTGAGAACTCCTTGAGGAATGCCTGAACGTCCTTGTGCTGCCAGCGACCTTGAAGATTGTCCATCAAGAAAATCAATTCCGTGTCGCGTCCGTTGGCCGAAGATTTGAACGCTTGAACCAACGGTAACGTCGACGTGATCGTGCCATCCGATTCGCCGGCCTTAACCTCGGCCAGCAGTCCGGTCGCTTTCGTTGCATCCGCGCCGGGTTCGACCAAGAGCACGGGCGAGCCGCCAGCGAGGATCACCGTCGTCCGATCGCCAACGCGAGGCAACTGTGCCAGTCGGCCCGCCAATTCCTTGGCGCGATCGAGCGACGACGCCCTACCGCCCTTGTCCTTGTACGCCATGCTTCGATTGACATCAACGATCACAAACCGATCGACCGCCCGGCCTCCCCACAGCCCAAGCATCGGCTTAGCCAGCGCGAAGACCAACAGGGCAACACAGCCGGCCCGCAGCAAGAACAAGAGCCACTGGTGCCATTCGATTCGGCGCGACAATCGTTCGTGCGTCGCTTTGAGCCAGCGCAAGCTGCTGAAGGGCATCTCCTTCATCTTGCGCGGCTTGAACAGATGCACCACGATCGGCAGCGCCAAAAGCAATAGGCCAAACAGTGCCAGCGGTGCAAGGCAGGTCATGTAGGATCTCAGATTCGCCGCTTGCGGCTTCGCGCTCGCCCGGCGCCTCTCGAGCGCGAAGCCGCAAGCGGCATGATCATCGCCGTGTGCGGGCTCGGCGATTCAGGTAGACGGTGAGCGCTTGATCGTACGATTGCTTGGTGTTCACCAAATGATAATCGATCCCCATCTCGGCGAGCCCCTTGCGGTAGAACTCGTACAGCTCCTGCATCTGCTCGAGATAGGCGGCGCGGACGGATGCCGGGTCGATCTCCAACTCCTCGCCGGTTTCCATGTCGCGGAAGAGCGCGGGCTGCTCGAAGTTGAAGTCGAGCTCCGTCGCGTCCAGCACGTGAAAAACGATGACTTCGTGCCGATGGCCCGAGAGCAGGCGGATCGCCTTGAGCGTCTCGGCCGGATCGTCAATGAGATCGCTGATGAGCACGACGAGGCCGCGGCGCTTGAGCTTGCGGATGGCGGCGCGCAAGCTGGCGCCGACATCTGTCGTGCCGGTCGGAGCGTGTCGGCACATCGTCGCCATCAGTTGCCTCAGGTGCGAGCGCCGGCACTTGGGCGGCACATACAGCCCGGGCGCCGCGCCGAAGAGCGTCAGGCCGACTGCGTCCTGTTGCCGCACCATGAGATACGCCAGACAAGTCCCCAGAAAGCACGAGTAATCCCATTTCGTCAGTGCTCCGGTCCCGTAGGCCATCGACGCAGAATGATCGAGCAGGATATGACAGCGCAGGTTCGTCTCTTCTTCGAACCGTTTGATGTAGTAGAGATCGGTCCGCGCATACAAAGCCCAGTCGAGGTATTTCAAATCATCGCCGGGCACATACTCGCGATGCTCGGCAAACTCGACGGAGAAGCCATGAAACGGACTCTTGTGCAGTCCGGACAAAAAGCCTTCGACGACGACCTTCGCCAACAGCGGCGACAAGCCGACGCGTGCCAACATAGCCGGATCGAGATAGCGCTGCGGATCGAAGCCGGTCATACCCTGAGCCAACTCGGGTTCTGCGGTCGCCACTACGGCATGGTGCAGACGCTGAAACAACTCGCGCGCTTGCGCGCCGAGGTTCTGCAGCCAGGACATGGAGAAAAACCGCATCATGATTGTTTGAAACCCGCAGACGACCGCAGCAAACCAGCGGGATCGATCTCAAGAGCTCACTTCGTTCGTCCTTGGTTTTTCCAAAATTGTCCTCACGACCGTGTTCGCTCCGGCACCGTCGCCAGGAGCTTCTTGACGATCATGTCGGTCGTGATCCCCTCGGCCTCGGCGGCGAAGCTGGCTTGTAGGCGATGGCGAAGCACCGGCAGGGCGAGATGGCGTACGTCGTCGCACGACACGTTGAGTCGGCCTTGCAGCGCGGCATAGCACTTCGCGCAGTGGATGAGCGCCTGGCTGGCGCGCGGTCCCGCGCCCCAGCCGACCTGGTCCTTGACAAACGCCGGCACACCGGGTTCTTCGGGCCGAGTCGCACGCACCAGATCGACCGCATAGCCCGTCACGTGCTTCGACACCGGGATGCTGCGGATCAGTTCCTGGAACTTGAGCAGGAACTCACGCTCCAAGACTGGCTTCACGTCGGAAACGACATTCATCGTCGTCCGCTCGACGATTTGCTCCTCGTGTTCCAGGCCAGGATACCTGATGAAGGTGTTCATCAAGAAGCGATCCTTCTGCGCCTCGGGCAGCGGATACGTGCCTTCCTGATCGATCGGATTCTGCGTCGCCAGTACGAAAAACGGCGGTTCGAGCTTGAACGTCTTGCCGCCGGCGGTGACTTCCTTCTCCTGCATCGCTTGCAAGAGGGCCGCTTGCGTCTTCGGCGGCGTGCGGTTAATCTCGTCGGCCAGAATGACGTTCGCGAAGATCGGCCCGGCGACGAACACCATCACGCGTTTGCCGGTCGTGTGATCTTCCTCGATGACGTTGGTGCCGACAATGTCGGACGGCATCAGATCGGGCGTGAACTGGATGCGCTTGAACCGCAAGGAGACGATGCGCGACAGCGTACTGATCATCAGTGTCTTGGCCAGCCCCGGCACGCCTTCCAGAAGATTGTGCCCGCCGGCGAAGATGGTGATGAGCAGTTCTTCGAGAACTTCGGTCTGGCCGACGATGACTTTGCCGAACTCCTCGAGCATCTTTTTGTGGAGGGTAGCCAGAGCGGCGAGACGTTGTTCGATTTCTGGGTTCATGGCTGTCGCAAATTCGCCGCTTGCGGCTTCGCGCTCGCAGCATGATGGTGGGAACATCGCCGCTGCGATGCGAGCGCGAAGCCGCCGGCGGCAAATGGGAATCAATGGGTCAACGCATAAGTAATGATATTGTTGACGACGCGCATCGCATCGGTATCGACCAGCCCTTTGGCATAGGCGTTCGACTCGCGATTGACCCCGCTCATCAGATCATACGGCGTGTAGAGGATCGCCAGCCGTCCGTCGATGAAGTAACCAAAGAACTCGGGCGCATCAAGCGTCGGGTTGTCACGCAGCAGCGGCGCGGTGAAAGTCACCTTGCTTACGGAGTTCCAGCCACCGGAGAAGAGCGGATGGCTCGGCGGGATGCGGGCCAACTCGGCATTCGGATACACGCGGCGCAACTCGCGATTGAATGCCTTGTCGAACGGCTTGAGGCCGGCGCCGGAGCTGACCACGAGCAACCCGCCGCGATTGAGATAGCGGGCCAACCCGGCCGCCTCGGCGTCGGTGAACTGGAAGTCGTAATGTCCGGTCATGAAGAGGATCGGAAAATGCCCGGCCGCCTTGTCGTCGAGCGCGACGGCGTGCGGCGTGAAATCGACGTCGACGTTGGTATTGTCCTTGAGATTCGCCAGCACCGTATTCTGAATGGCGGGGTTCAAGTCCCAGCTGCCTGCGTACTTGACCGAAGCGAAGCGAACGACATCGCCCGCCTTCGTGCGGCCGGTGTATACGGGAAATTCCTGTGCAAGGAATTTTCCGTATTCGGTGTTGCCCAGCATGTAGGCGACGAGGTTGACGCCGAGGCGTTTGGCGGATTCGCCGACGATATGCCGGCCGTCGGGATGATACTCGCTGTTGCTAAGGGCTGCTCCCAGTCCGCCGGGAACCAGGATGCACGCCGCGCGGGTGCCGATGTCGATCGAGTAGATTTCCGGCTCCAAGGAGCGCTGCACGCCGCCGAGCATCATCATCACGTTCGAGACGCGGAAGCGGGCGTTGAAGATCGGGTGATCGGCCGGCAGCCGCATGAACGACTTGCGCGGGAACACTCTTTTCATCTCGCGAACGACGCCGCGCGAGAACTCATCGCGCCCTCGGGCTGCGTTGAAGATAATCGTGCCGCCGCCGGTGATGAACTTGCGCAGGTTCTCGACCTCCGCGGGCTTGAGCGTGAAGTCGTAGTCGCCGGTCATGTACAGAATTGGGATATCGACCGGATCGAAACCCGGCGCGGACAGCTCCTTCTCGGCATACTGGTAGTTGTTGCCGTCCGCGAGCTTCTCATTGGTGAGTGTGACGAGGTTGGACGCGTCGGGCGGATAGCTTTTCCATTGCTCGAAAGTCTGCACGACGCCATTGGGATGCTTGTACTGAAGGACTTCGCCATACTTGACTTTGTAGATGACGGTGAGGTTGGTGGGCGGCGGCGGAGTTTGATGCTTGGTCTTGCGCATCGAGGGACCCGGGTCGGGGATGATATCGGTCTCTTCGCCGCCGGACGCCGTCTTGGGCGGCGCCTTGGCGGGCGGCGGCGGCGGCGCTTCCGCAGGCGGGAATGTAACCGTGCGTTGCGCCCGTGCGCCGCTCGCACACAACAACACCATCGCGCCAACCGCAAGCGTCAGGACGGATCGCTTGGCGGTTTCACGCCAGTCGCTCCGATGTAGCTGCATCATTTCAACTCCACCTCCAAGCTTGGCGTGGCGTCATCGAGCTTGGCGCGAAAGCCGTTCTCCGCGGGGCGAAACGCCATTGTCTTGAGCACCGGCCGGGCCGCCCCCTCCTTCGGGGCCGGGCCGAGGACCTTCACATTATACTCGACGCCCGGTTGTAATTTCCCTTTCGGATCGATGGTCCAGGCTTTGACAATCAGCGGATTGAGCGTCCTGGGCAACGGCGTCAGTCCCGCGGTCAACGGCGCCGGCGTGTTGCGCACGCTCGGGTCAGCCACGTCGGCGGCGAGCTTCGGATCGTTCGTCCGCACATCGACCAGAGAATCGGCAGGCGCTCCTTTGACGCCGACGACCACATACTGCTGGCAGATGATCGGATCGTCCTTGACCGTGGCGGCCTGGGCAGCGACCTTAATCTGAGCTGGTGCGATATCGCAGTTGAGGAGAGTCAGTTTTCCCGACAGGAAGTTGATCCCCGTCCCCTTGGCATTGAGATCCTTGATCTGAAGATTTGCAACCTGAAGGCTGGCGTTCTCGTGCTGAAAAGCCGTCATCGCCCCTTCGACGAGGTTGTCTTCCAGTACGCCCGATGCGCCTTCGAGGCGAATGCCGACTTCGCAGCCGCGAATGATATTCTTCTTGATCATCGTGCTCGGAATGCCGTACCCGCCAGTGATGCCCGCCGCGCAGCCTTCGACCGTGTTCCCTTCGACCGCCGAATCGCTCTGATAATTGACCGTGATGCCAAAGACAAACGCACCGCGGATCGTGTTGTGCTTGATCTCGGCCAGCGGCCCGAAGTAGACGGCGATGGCGCCCTCGGTGAGCGGCGTCTTGTCGGCGTAGTAAAAAGTATTTTTGGCGATCATCGGCGTGTCGCAGGAATGCAGCCACAGCCGCGCCCGGCCGGTGAAGGCGTTGCCGATGATGTTGAGCCGTTCGTTCGCCTTGGCCCCCGTGTTGTCGAGCTTTTGGGCTTGCAGCTTGATCTCGTGCAGACTCGCACGCTGCCAATCGATGCTGACACCGCCGTCGGCCTCGATCAGGCTCAGAACATCTTCTTTTTGGTCGGCTACCTTAGGCGAGCGCACTGCCACATTGCGACGATCGTCCGGCAGATTTGCCTTGCCATACAGCAGTAAAGCAGCGCCCTTCTTGAGCTTGACTTTTCGCTTTTCCGCATTGTCGCCGATCATGCGCAGTTCGAGATGATCGCCTCCCGACTTGGTCCCGTCGAGCTTGATGGCGCCAAAGGACTCGATGGAGTCGGCGACGCAGCAGACCAGTTTACCCACGCCGGTCTTGAAGGTGAGCATGCCCTTGGGGTCGATCTGCACTTTTTGGCACGAGACCTTGCCGTCGTCATTGCGATCGAAGGTGACAACGTCGAGCTTTTGGATGACGACGTCATCAAAGGGTCCTGGAACCTTTTTGCCACGCCAGGTTGCCGGATCGGACCACACTCCGCCGCCGAGGCCGTTGCTGCTGATCTCGGCGGCGGAGCAGACGGAGCAAATCAGAGGAAACAGAATCACCGTCGTAGGGACAAGCTGCCAGCTTGTCCCGAGTACCCACGTTCGCCAACCGAATTGTCTGGGACAAGCTGGAAGTTCGTCCCGACGGGATGGATTCATGGCGCCTTGCCTCCTTCGAGGAAATTGGTCAGCGAATCGAGCTGGCGATCCGTGACTGGCTCGATCGACAAGGCGTCGTAGAGCGTCGCGCCGGTGTGGTTGTAGAACGAAATCTTCAAGGTGCAATCGTCGGCCAATGGGGCCCTGATCTTGAAGCCGAGCTTATGCCATTGATGGTGCGAATTGCGATAGAGATTGGCGGAGGCAAGCGTCTCTTCCTTTGTGGTATCGGCGATCAAACGTAAATGGATGAACGGTTGCTGATGCGCGGCGGGCGGCGCGGGACGAAGGACGTCGCGATGCCAGATTTCGACCCAGTACATGCCGCCCGGCGTCAGGTTTTTCAAGGGCCGGGTGTAATCGATCAAGCCGCCGATCGGGTCCTTCGGATAGATGTCGAGCATAGCGGCGTGCGGTCCGTCCAGACCGGGCGTGCGCACCATCGCGTAATCGAGCCGACCAAACCACTCGCGCTCGTCGGGCTCGAAGCCGGTGCGCCAGCCCTTGAAGAACGCGTCGGCAGGATTCTTGACGGCCTTGATTCGTGCGAGCCGGGCTCCGAGCAACTTTTCGACCGCGGGACCTTTTTGGCTTTCAAAGAACTTCGGGAAACCCTCCTTGAGATTCTTGTACCATTTCATCGCATTCTCGGGATCGCCCATGCGGTTGTACGTGTCGGCCAGGCCGAAGGTAGCGCGATCGCGATACCCGGCCCACTGCGGCAACTTGAAGATCATCTCGTAATGCCGCAGCGCATCTTCATACTTGCCGATGTGCCGATCCGTCTCGGCTCGCATGAAACAGTAAAGGCCGTCGAGTCGGCGCCCCGGGTATTCGAGTTCCATGCGCTCCAGAAGTTGGCGTGTGGCCTGGATTTCGCCGGCCTTGAGCTTTTGCTCGGCGATGCGCATGAGAGCGCCACGCGTGGTGGCATCCGTAGTCGATGTGCCGGCGAATTTCTCGCCGCCAAGCGTCGCTGCCACGCGGTAGGTTTCGCTGGCGCGCGTCAGGTCGCCTTGTTCGGTGAACAAATCGCCCCAGCGGATGGCTGCGAGCCGGAGGTTCGGGTGCTCGACGCGTTTGTGCTCTTCGAGAATCGCCTTGTAGATCTTGCTGGCGCTGGCGGCGTCCTTGGTGTGGTATTGGTGGATCGCCGCCACCGCTAGCTGAAGGCGAACCTGCAGGACGGGCGTCTTGGCATAATCCAGCGCGACCGTCTCGGCTAGCTTGAACGCGTCGGCTGCCTTGCCCTGGTTCGTCAACGCCTCCATGCGGCCTGCGATGAACTGAACGCGCGAATCGAGATCGAGTTCCTTCTGCGCTAACAGGTGCTTTGCGATCTCGTCCATCAATGGCCAGCGGTTCGGCTGCTCGCAAATTTGCAAAAAAGAAAAGATCTCACGCACGCGGCTCGGATCGAGTTTATGCCACTCCATCGCTTCGATTGCCTCAATGGCCGCTCGCAACGACAGCGGGCTGAACTCCCCTGGCTCAGGCCAGACGCGGATGCGCCGTTTGAACGGCGGCAGGCCGGCGCCGGCATTCAGCGAAACCACGTAGTCGCCTTCACGGAAGTAAACGTGCGTTTGCCGCGGCCCCTTGCCCGCCGTCCCGTTGCCGAAGTCCCAGGTCGCTTTCGGCTGGTCCTTCGGATCGAGATTGGCCTCGAACTTGACGAGAAACAGTTTCAGCCCTGCCGATTCGAGCGAGTCGTCAATGCCGTGCGCGAAGATGCCCGCCTGGCTTCCGTCGGAACGTTCGGCGGCGGCGACGCGGGCGTACAACGGATGTGTGAGCGCCGTCGGCGGCACGATGCTGAATCTCGGCTGGTCCGGGGTCGTCCACGCCAGCGCGCAGGTGCCGCGCGAGTTCGGGCTCTCGCCGATCGCTTGATGCACTTCAAAGGCATGCACGCCCGGCTTGAGTTCGACCTTGCCGGCGATCTTCTCCAGTTCCTTGACTTTGACCGTGCCGAGCGGGCGATTGACGCCGGGGCGTTCGAAGACTTTGAAGCCGTCGATGAAAAGGAACGTCGCGTCCTCGCCGTTGGCGACGAAGGTGTACGTTCCTTCCTTCTTGATCGTGAGATACCCGCGATAGGAGGCGGCGAATTTGTTGGGCACATCGGGGCGAGCGGGGTTGCAGTTCTGCATGATCTCCGTGACGACGGCGTTGCCGATGACGTTATCGCTTTTCTCGAGCCCGACACGCACGCGTGCCCAACTCGCGAGATCGTCGCCAGCCCAGTCGCGTAGTTCGAGCGTCAGGCCCTCTTGAAACGCGGGATCCGCCTTTGGATCGACTTTGGCGAGCGGCGGCGCCTTGGGATTGACGCCGTAGACCCAATACCACGGATCGTTGGCATGGCGCTTGAATTGAATGATGGTGTCGCCGATCGGGTCATGCGACAGGACGACGGCGGGGAGCAGCTTGCCATTGGCAGCTTGAACGGCGATGTCGGAGGCGTCGGGTTTGAGCCAACCGCCCGTCGGAACGCGCACCAGCACGCTCTGTGCAGTTTGTGCGCTCGGTTCGCCAAGCACGCGCACCGGCCAGCGTACCGCGTATCCATCAAGCCACGCCGGCGTCTGCGGCGGCAAGGGATGCACCGAATTTACCGGCGGCTGTGCGAGAATGCCACTCGCCACCCCGCTGAAAACCAATGTCGCAAATACGAATCGCATGCCGTTCGCCAAAGAAATTGATCAGCAACTCATTGCGGTTCGAACGTAATCTGCAGCTTCCATGTCTTTGCGCCGGCGGTTTGCGGGGCGTATGGCGAGGCGAAATAGGCGATGCCGACGTCTCGTTCGTGCGTGAAGATCCAGCCACGATTCGGGGCGCCGCCAGTGTACCAGAGCTCTATGTCCTCGGTGACGTCGACCGCATGCTCGCCGACCTTGATGATCTTGAACATCGCCGTGTCCTTGGCGGTGCGATCCGTCCCTGCGCCGCGGCCGCCCGGCTGATTCCACTCCACCTTTTTCGGATAGGTCATGCGGTACTGCTGGCACACGCCGGTTCCCCATTCGGCGAGCAGCCGACGCACCTGAATGTTGACGGCGCCGGCGACGTAATTCGGAATGATCGTCAACTCGGCTTTTGTAACGCGCTGCCCTTTCGGAACGTGGTCCGTGATCGGGAACCGCATCAACAGGGCGATACGCGATTCCCAGTACAACGTTGGTTGCGTGTTGAACACGCCGGGTTGCGGCCCCATCACCCAGCTCAACCGCGGCGCCAGCGGCGAAATCGACGCCATCTCGTCCGCATCATCCGCGGTCAACGTGATCGTCCGCGCCGACGCCAGTGACGCAAGCATCGGTATCAGGATGCAGGCGGCAAACACGAGGTTCGGCCATGCCTGGATTCCTGACCCCTGACTCCTGACCCCTGGCTCCTGGTTCACTTGCTCACCTCCACTCCGACATACGCGCGTTCGAATCGTTCCGAATACACCATGGCCCGTACTTGCGGGCAATTCACAAGAACTCGCGTCGGAACACCCGTTGGAAATCCATGGTCGTCCAGATCGATGATGTACAGGGCGTTCTCGCCGCCGACGGCGAGTTTTTTCGCCTTGGAAAAAACGGCCGGCGGACCGGTCAGCTTGCTGCCTTCGATGACGTATTGCTTGGGCAAGAGCGTCAAGTAACCGTCGATGTGCTCGGCGCGAAAAAACGAGTTCTGCGGTGAGTAATGCGACGTCGCGAAGATCGCCGGCAGAGACGGATGAACCGCGAACTGTACGTGTCCGGAGTTGCGCAACGGCAAACCGTGCAGCGTCGCGTGCTTGTCATCGGGCCGCCAGGTCATCAAGCCTTGATATCCCCCCGCAATCACCGCGTCTTTGCCGATCGGCACAAAACAATGGCCGCTGCCGTACGCGTTGAGATTGAACAGATGCACGTATTCGATCGGCGTGATCTGCGGCGGCGAGAATTTCTCCGCAGTGTTCAGTTCCTCAATCTTCTTGATTCTCGCTGGCGCCGGGTCCTTCGATTCCGCGATGATCGGCAAGCCATCGGCATCGAGTGGGAAGCGGGCGAACCGCAGACTCCCCGCATTCTTGATCTCGCGCAGGTTGGGAACGTACAGGTAGCTCCCCGTCGGATCGACCGCGAGCGCACCGCCCTGTTGACCGAAAAGAAACTCATCGCCGCGGCAGACGTGGACCATCAATTCCGGCGGATCCTTGGCCAAATTGTAGACGCACAAATGATCGAACTGCTTGACCTCGGCTGGCGTCGTCGCGGGTACCGGGTTCGTGTAATGGCCGTCGATATCTTGCCAGGCGTAGAGGATCGGCAACTTCGGGTGAAATGCCATGCCGGTGACGTAATTCTTGTTCTTCAACAACCCCGCCGGCTTGGGCAGCTTGAGATAGACTGCAGAGGCGGCCGGCGTTCCCTTGGCGTCGAGCCTGATGAGCGACACCTGGCCGTCCGCGAAAGACGTCCAGTGCCCGAACGCCAACAGCCCGTGTGTATCGCTAACCGTGACGACACGAGCCGAATGCGCCATCACCGGTACGAGCGCGTCAAGCTGCCCTGGCTTCGGCATCGGCAATGTGACCTTCGGCTGCGCCTCGGCACGCCACAAAGGCAACCACATGACAAGACATGCGACGGCGATCACGCACCGCATTCGCCGACCCTCGCTGCCAGAGGTCAGAAGTCAGAGATCAGAAGTCAGCGGTCAGGGCTTTCAGAACGCAGACCTCTCACTTCCGACTTCCGACTTCTGACTTCTGATCTCTGACTTCTGATCTCTGGCTCTAGCCTTCCTGGTACAACATGCGTCCACAGTTCTTGCAGATCAGGAACATTTCGCGCCTTAACTCGCTCATCATCTGCTGTGTGATTTCCGTGTAACATGCCGAACACGTTCGGCCATTGACGCCGGAGATCACCTCGTCCCCTTTCGCCGCGATGAGCCGATCGTACTGGGCGCGCACGTCGGCCGGCAGCGTCGCCTCAGCCGCCTTGAGTTCCTCCCGCGACCGCGTCCGATCCGCGTCAAATCGGTGCAGGCGTTCCGCTTGATCTTTCTCGAACTGCGCGAAATCGGCGCGTGCCTTCTGCACGATTTTCTCCGCTTCGGGCAACAGCTTCGTCTTCTCTTCGATCTCCCCCATCATCGCCAAAATGTCGTCCTCATGCTTGGTAATATGCCCACGTTCGGACGCAATCTCGGCTTTCAGCGTGTCGTATTCCTTTTTGCTGGCGGCCTCGTCGAGTTGCCTTTCGTATTTCTGGATCTGAGCCTGGACCGATTTGATGTTTCCTTCTTTTTCGCGGATCGAGAGGTTCAGTTGTTTGACGTGTTCTTGGGCCTGTTTGAACGTTTCCTCTTGGTTTGCGAGTCTTTTTTGCTGTATCGCCAGTTGCTTGGGCGCTTGCTCGATCTTGGCGTCGAGGTCTTTGATGAAGCGGCGCAAGCGATGGATTTCTTTCAACGTGGCAGCAGGACCAGGCATGGCGGGAACCTCAACTCCGGAATTCGTTTAGCGTTCGCTCGGCGCCGCGCGAACGCTGAACGAATTCACGCGGAACCGTCATTCTATCGAAAAAAAAATCGCCGGTCACTTGGACCGGCGATTCGAAGGTCAGCTATGCTGCTCCTGGCGCTGCCTGCGGGCAGCGTCGAGGAAGCCCTCGAGCTGCCGGCTGCGCACCGGATGTTGCAACTTGCGCACCGCCTTGGCTTCGATCTGGCGGACGCGCTCGCGCGTCACCTTGAAGATGCGGCCCACCTCTTCGAGCGTGTAGGTGTACCCGTCGCCCAGGCCGTAGCGCAGCTTGATGATTTCGCGCTCACGGTAGGTCAGCGTCTTCAGGACCTGCTCAATCTTGTCCTTGAGCATCTCCTGCGTGGCGGCATTGATCGGCGATTCGGCTTGCTCGTCTTCGATGAAGTCGCCGAAGTAGCTGTCTTCGCTCTCGCCGACAGGCCGATCGAGGCTGATCGGGTGCTTGCTGATCTTCATTACCCGCCGCGTTTCCTCGATGGAGATGCCAGCTTCCTTCGCGGTTTCCTCGATGGTCGGCTCGCGGCCGAGCGATTGCAAGAGTCGCTTCGAAACGTTGCGTAGCTTCGACATCGTTTCGATCATGTGCACCGGGATGCGGATGGTGCGTGCCTGATCGGCGATGGCGCGGGTGATCGCCTGGCGAATCCACCACGTCGCGTAGGTCGAGAACTTGTAGCCCCGGCGATATTCGTACTTGTCGACGGCCCGCATTAGACCGGTGTTGCCTTCCTGAATGAGGTCGAGGAACGACAAGCCGCGGTTGCGATACTTTTTGGCGATGGAGACGACGAGCCGCAAGTTACCGCCGGACAGCGAGCGCTTGGCGTCTTCGTATTCGGTGAAGCGTTCCTTGATCGACTGAATGCGCTTGCGGAGCGACGCCGGGTCTTCGAGCGTCATCATCATCAGGTCGCGCAGCTCTTTTTCGAGACTGGCACGATCCTCGGCACAGCCGCGATGGCCTTCGAGCTGAAGGATCGTCTGCTCGAGTTCATCCATTCGCTTGGAAATCTGTTCGAGCTTCTTCATCAGCGGCTGCACCCGCTGCGTGCGAATCGACAGCTCTTCGACCAGCGTGACTGCCTTGCGGCGGCGCAGCTTCAGGCTTTTGCGGTAGTAACGCCGTTCCTCTTCCGAGCGCTGCGGATCGAGGCTCTTCGTGAAATCCTCGATGTTCTGTTCCAGCAGATGCTCCAACGTCCGCAGATTGTGCGGCATGCGCTGAAGAATCTTGTCCTTTTCCAGGTTCTCGGTCAGCGAGACCTTGATCGTGCGATCAAAGGGCAACTCGTTGATATGCACCCGTTTGAGGACTTCGACGACCTGAGAGAGCGCATAATCGCATTCGAGCACACGGCGGCGGAAACGCTTACGGGTCACTTCGATTTTCTTGGCCAGCTCGATTTCTTCCTTCCGGTTAAGAAGTGGGATCGAGCCCATCTGCGTCAAATACATGCGGACCGGATCGTCGATGCGCTTGCCGTCCGATTCTTCTTCGAGGATGGCGAGGTCAAGCTCGCGCAGGTCGGCTTCGAGTTCGTCGCCTTTGTCGGCGGCTTTGCCGTTCTTGGACGATTCGCGTTCGTCGATGTCGGCTTCGTCGATCAGATCGATGCCCTGTTCCTCCAGGTGCATGAGGAGTTGATCGAGTTTTTCAGGATTGACGGCATCGTCGGGCAAGAATTCGTTCACCTGGGTGTAGGTGAGGTAGCCTTTCTTCTTGCCTGACTCAATGAGGTTCTTCAGGCCGTCGTCGAGTTTGAGTTCCATGCAATATCTCCTAGGTCAGGAGTCAGGGATCAGGGGTCAGGAGTCAGATATCAGAAGTCGGAGGTCGGCAGGGCTTGGAACGACCCTGTTGTCGACCGCGGCCGACGTCTAACTACTGACTTCTGGTTCCTGATTCCTGACTCCTGACTCCTGGCTCCTGGTATTGAGTTCGTTCAATTCCCGCCACAAAGCCTGCCTTGTCGCTTCGTCGCGGGCATCCTTGATTTCGTTAATGAGCGCTTGCTTGCGCTTTTGCAACCGGCGATCGCGAAACCGCTCGAGAACTTTTTGGAATGTGCCAGGCCGATCGGGGCAGTCAAGACCCGATTGATGCACGTCGTGGATGCGGCGCCGAACCGGTTCGCTGTTGATGCGTTCGAGCAAGTGGTCCAGGTCAGGAGGTTGTCCCTCGGCGTGGAGGCGGTAGAGCGCCTCGATCACGGCACGGAGACCTGGGTTTACCAGTTCGTCGAGCACAATCTCACCGGCGGCGCGAGCCACGAAAGCGGGCTCGGCCAAGAGCATCTCCAAGAGTTCGAGTTCATGCCGCGGGGCTGGGCCGGCCTTGATGGCAGGCGCCTCGCACTGGTCGGCGTCCGCAGCGGGGTTCCGCTCCTCGGTTGGGGCAGTCCGGTCGCTCCCGGCTCGCCCGTCGTTTCGTCTTGCGCGTAGTTCCTTCAAACGCAGCCATACGAGTTCCTCCTTGATTAACAAACGTTGGGCGATGCGATTCACCATGAGCGCCAGCTTTACGGAGCGCTCATCGGGCGATTGCGCCAGGATAGCCAGCATCTCCTCGGCGGCTTGACGTTGTCCGTCGACGCCACGCGATGCATGCTTGGCCCAGGCACTTGCCAGCTTGTGCTCGAACACGTCGATCGCCCCATCCAGGGCCTGGCGGAAAGGCTCGGGGCCTCTCGCTACCAATAGGTCGCACGGATCGAGACCGTCCGGCAACGTCGCGATGCGCAGGTCCAGGTCGTGCTTGACGAAGACCTCCAGCGCGCGATCCACACCGGCGTCGCCGCCGGCGTCCGCATCAAAAACCAAAACAACGCGCGGCACCACGCGCCGTAGCTGCTTGATGTGCCGTTCGTTGAGCGCCGTCCCCATCGTGGCGACTACCTGGCAAATGCCATGCTGGTGCGCCATCAGGACGTCGGTGTATCCTTCGACGATTGCCAAGTACCCGGCCTTGGTCGCCGCCTGCTTGGCCGCGTCGATGCCATATAGCTGATCGCTCTTGGAAAATAATGACGTTTCCGCCGAATTATAGTATTTCGGCTGGGGTCGATCTGCCGATACCGGAGATGAAGGAAGAATGCGCCCGCCGAAGCCGACAGTGCGGCCCTGAATATCGCGAATCGGGAACATGACCCGATCGCGAAACCGGTCGTAGTAGCCCTTCCCTTCGTTCCGTTTGGCGATCAGGCCGACCTGTTCCAAGAGCTCAGCCGAGATCCGGGCGTTTGCCGCCTCGCCCACCAGCCATTCCCACGAGTCCGGCGCGAATCCCAGGCCGAACTTGCGGACGGTTTCGCCCGACAGCTTGCGTTCGCCGAGGTATTTTCGCGCCAGGTCGGCTTGCGGGTGCTCGAGCAGGCAGCGTTGATACAACGCCGCAGCCCATTTCATCACGTCAAGCATACCCGCCTTGCTGGGGCCGGTAGAGATTTTTTGATTTTTTTCTAAAGAAATGCCGGCGCGGCGTGCGAGAGTTTCGAGCGCTTCGGGAAAGGTGACATGATCCATCTCTTGGACGAAGTTGAAAACATCGCCAGATTTGCCACACGCCCAGCATTTGAAGCGTTGGCGGCGCGGGTCGACGTCGAGGGAGGGGTGCTTGTCGTCGTGGAAGGGACAGAGCGCCTTGTAGGTGGGCCCGGCCTGGCGCAGCGTAAGATAGGTGCCGACGACATCGACGATATCGTTCGCTTCTCTGATCCGTTCGCGCAGGGCTGTGCGATCGTCATTCAAGGAACACGTGGGGGGTATGTCTGCGACGTGTGCGCTTGGCCTTCGCACCGGTCTCGCATCAGCGACGTGTCGCGCATCCGTCGCGTTCCCAATTTTGGCACGTGGAGCGAGCACTTCGGGTTTCCCTTCCGTGGCTAGTGTTCCGCATCAACTCGTTTGATACGGGCTCCTGACGAAAGACACTCCTTGGCATAACCGTCACAATTCCAAACTTGGACGGGCCGCCTGCATCCTGTCGATTTCGTAATCTCGTTGCCGCAACCCGAAGTCGCGCAATTCGGTTAAACGAAACCTTCGTGGATTATAGATGGACCAGAAAAACCAGTCAAGGGTTGCATGCAGGTTGTGCGGGTAGTGCTGGTTTTTCTTCGTTTAGCGCCCGAAGTATCACACGGGTTCGTAGGGCGTCACTCGGGCCCCAGTGTATTCGTTTAGCGTTCGAATCCGCCACGCGAACGCGTGTGATGCTGCGAGCGCTAAACGGGGACAAATCCTCACTCCGCCTTGGCCACGACCGCTTCGAGAATGGCCTGCTCGTTCCGCTGCAACAGATCGCCCTCCCAGGCCAGCATGATGCGGTACAGCACGATCACGGCGCCACAAACGAGTGCCGTCAGCAGTAAGGCAATTGGGAATCCGCCCGTCCACCCCAGCCAAACCAGACCGGCTTCGACGCCCCAGGGCAGAAGCGTCGGCGACAATGCGATCGGCATCGTCAACGTCGCGGCCAGGTGCATCAGCATCGGCAGATACCGCGGACTCAACGGCTTCAGCGATCCCGTTGCGACAGGCATCGGCGCGACGATGGAGAGAAAATTCTGAACGATGCACCAGATGAGGTACATTGACATCGCCTGCATCGGCAACGCCAGCAAATGATCGATTCGTGGGGGCACGAGGATAGTGACGATCGCCACGACCGGCAGCGTCAAACCGAAGACGATCGGCGCCAGCGCGAGATTCTTGCCGAGAAGGATGTCCTGGCGCGGCGCCGGGCTGAGGACAAAGATGCGGAAGGCCGCTCGGTCGAAGCCGAACTGGTTGCCCCCGATCTGGCCCAGCGTGAACAGTGTCATCGCCATCGCCCCGTAGATGATGAGCGGGCGGAGCGGCTGAGGAATGTCCGTTCCGCCACGAAACAGCAAGCCGCCGAAGAGGACGAGCATGATGATGGGCGACAAAAGCACCATCTTGACTTCCGGCGCTCGCAACAGCGAGCGCAGGCCAGCCAAGCCGATCACGGCCGCCTGCTCCGAGACGCCGGGGATCGTTCGCTCCAAAAAGTACGGGATGAGATCGGCCGGCTCGGTTTTCTCCGCCGGCGTCGCTGGCTCGGTTGGCGTAGGCAGGGCCGCGCCGCCGGCGGAATACCCGCCGGTGTACATCAGCAGCGTCGTGCAGTAGGACCGCCACAGACTGCCGACGCCTACCAGCGTGAAAAGGGCCAAAGCGCCGAGCCCCGGCCATGGGTTGCCTTCCATCGCCGCCGCCGACCCCCAGGGCAACCAGCCGATCGGCAGCACCATGTTTGCCAGCCAGGCCGTGTCCTGCGCCCAGCGCATCCAACTCTCGTTGCGATCCTTCTCGGCATGCAGAAGGTCGCTGACGCGCTTTTTGTATTCCTCCGGCGTTATCTCCTTGTCCGTCTCCGCGCGTTTCAATTCGGCTAGCTGTTTGGTGACATCGCTCTTGTGTTCGTCGTCGATTCTCCATGGCTGATAGATATTAATCAGGTTCGGCAACTGAAAGATCAGAATGAACACGATCGTCACCACGACGATGATCGTCCGCCGCCGGCGCTCATCCATCTTCAAAGACGCCACCCAGCCCTGGAACTGATAGCTCAGGGCCGTGATCATGAAGACGAACGACAAGGCCAGCGGCACTTGCAAAGCCAGCATCCAGCTCTTGCCGAACACGAGCCCGATGGACATGCCGATCATGGCCGGCACGAACAGAACGATCGTCAGACAGAAAAGCGAGCTCAAATAGTTCAGCACGAACACGCTCGAGAGCGACACCGGCAGATGGAGAAATTTCTCCAGCGAGAGCGCCTCGGCCCGTTGCAACTCCGCGACAAGACCGATGATCCACGACATCAAAAAGCCCAGCACGATCCCATCCCACACGAGCAGAATCACGATCGGTTGTTGTTCGGGCAGGATGAAGTAGCCGAGCAGACACGAGGTCACGATCAGGGTGATTGTCAACAGACCGACGGACACGACGCCGATGCCAAGAATGATCTGCCCGACGATGCCGCCGCGCGTGAGCTGATTGGCGAAGAGCCGCCAACGCAGCCAAAGGAAGGTGAGGAAGTGCTGCCAATTCACGGCGTTCCCTCCTGACGCCCGCCTTCCATCCCAGGCTCAGCCTGGGAGGAGGCTCCCTCCTCGAGCCATTTGAGCTTTTGAATTGGCTCGGCGTCGGCCCCTGCCTTTTCCAGAAAGCGCGCTTCCAGTGTGCTTCCCTGGCGAATCTCATCGAGCGACGCTTGCTCGACCAGCCGGCCTTTGACGATGATGCCGACATGCGTGCACAGCTTTTCGACGATTTCGAGCACGTGCGACGTCAGAAACACCGTCGAACCACGTGCGACATAGCTGGCCAAGAGATCGCGGATAACACGCGATGTGACGGCGTCGACGCCTTCGAACGGCTCGTCGAGAAACAGCAGATCGGGATTGGGCAACACCGCCGCCGCCAACGCGAGCTTTTTCTTCATCCCGTGCGAGTATTCCAGCGTGTACTTCGTCTCGTCGTCCTGGAGCCCAAGCAACGGCAACAGTTCGTCGATACGGCTGCGAATCGTGTCGCGCTCGAGCAGGTACATGCGGCCGACGAACGTGAGGTATTCTCGGGCAGTCAGGTTCTCAAACAGCGCCAGATCTTCCGGAATGACGCCGACCTTCGCTTTGGCTTCGATGGCCTCGGCAGGGTCGGTCATGTCTTTGCCGAGAACCCACATGTGGCCGGCGCTGGGAGCGAGCAGGCCGGTGAGCATCTTGATAGTCGTCGACTTGCCGGCGCCGTTGGGACCGAGAAAACCGTAGAACGTGCCGCGTTCGACTTTGAGGTCGATTCCGGCGACGGCGCAGAATTCGTCGAAGTAACGCGTGAGCTGTTGGGTTTCGATAGCGAGAGTCATGATGTTACTTTCGTAGGAACACGCAGCTTGCCTGTCTCGTCTATCTTGGCGGAGTTGAACCACGGGGAACATGGGGACACGGGGAAGCATCAGGAGGAATGAGCGACTTGGGGAACCCAGTATTCAGATCAAAGTCATTTTTCCACTCTGCATTGGCCCCGCGTTTCCCGTGCTCGCCGTGGTTCAATACTCCCGATTCCAAAATCGGGAGGCATGGCATACCCTGCGTGAGACTTCCTGATATTGACCCGATTATCGTAAAGTTTACGATGGCAAGGCGATGGAGACACCGGCCACACCCGCCGACGGATCGGCGACCTGGACTCTGCCAAGCTGGGCGTTTTTGCTCGGTGCGACCGCACTGTTCGCCTGGCACGCCATCCTGACGCTTGCCCTCTTCGGCGACGATCCGCGCGAGAACCTGTTCAACGATCAACCGATCGTCTCCGGAGTCCATTCGCAACATCTTTACCTCGGCACGATCGGAGCGCGCGGCATACGCGTGCAGGGCCGAACCACCGTGTACGACACAGCCAACCTCGCGGGTTATCCGAAGACGCCGATCTTCGATGGCGCCCGGCTGGCGGAGTTGTTGCTTCTCCTGGGCGGTGGCACGTATCAACCAGCGGCGTACAAGATCGGCTTCGCGGTCCTTTGCATGCTCGTGCCGGTCTTGCTGCTCGTCACCTGCGTGTCGCTCGACATTGGGCCGGGCACGTCGCTGTTGGCGGTTTTCCTGGGTCAACTGACCTGGTGGGGGCCGCATGGCCGAGCGGCGCTGTTGACCGGCGATTGCGAGTTATATCTGGCGTCGCTGGCTGCCCTGGCGCACATGGGCTTTCTGATCTCGTACCACCGATCGGCCAGCGTGACCGCGTGGATTGGCATGCTCGTGACCGCAAGCCTCGGGTGGTTCCTGCAACCGACGCTCTTTCCACTGGCGCTGCCGGTGCTGTTGACGTACTACCTCTCGGTCGGGGACAAGCACGAGTTTACCAGCTGGCATATCGCCTTCTGGTCGGCTGAGGTGCTGTCGATGCTGGTCAACTTGCCTTGGCTAATCGACTGGCTCGATTCGTGGTGGCTGCGCACGCCGCTGCCGACCGCCGCCGACCTCCTTGAGCACCGCACGTTCGCAACGATCTGGAACGCGCCGCTCTGGGGCGGATCGACGAGCCGACTCCTCGCCATCGGGGTGACCATGGGTGGCGCCGTCGGTGTTGTTATTTTCAACCAGACGAAACAACGTCTGACCGCTCGCATGCTCGGCATGTCGGCCTGCGGATCGCTCATACTTGCCATCCTGGGCATCGCCTGGGAGCCGCTCGGCGCCGTCGGCACGGCCGCGCTGCTCGCGCCGGCGCTCTGGTTCGCGTGCATTCCGGCCGCGCATGCCGCGGTGTGGTTGTCCACGTGGTTAATCACACCATCGTCCGGAAACATCAACGATGGTTCAGAGACAACCTCTTCGCCGGCACTGCGAACTGGACTGTGTCGCGCATTGTGTTTTGCTTTCTGGATCGGCGCCGCGCTGGCGTTTACAACCTTCACCGAATCGCCGTTCACGCTGCTGGAACGCTGCGTGCCGGGCGAACCGCTCGAAGTGGGCCTGGGTCACCGGCGCGAAACCCTCGTGCAGACGCTGATCGCAAACACCAGCGGCGAAGGCCGCATTCTCTGGGAGGATCGCCCGCGTTCCCGTCAAGCGTCGCGCTGGCCGGCCTTGCTGCCCATGCTCACCGACCGCACCTTCATCGGCGGTCTCGATCCCGACGGCTTCATCGAACATTCTTCGATCAGCCTCATCAATCAATCGCTCGAAGGTTGGCCGATCGCCACGGCCTGGAGCGACGAAAAGCTCAAAGACTATTGCCGCCGTTACAACGTGCGCTGGATCGCCGCGTGGTCGCCGAAAGTGATCCAGCGCCTGGAAGAATGGAAGGGCGTCAAGAAGAAAGCGGCGCTGTTCGACGAGGAAAGCGGCTGGCTCTTCGAAGTCGACCGTACGCCGAACTTCGCGCTCAAAGGCAAGGCCGAGTTCGTCTCGTCCGACGGGCAATACATCACGCTGGCCAACGTGGTCCCGCACGACGGCGAAGTCATCATCAGCCTGCACTACCAGGCCGGCATGCGCGCCTCGCCGGGCCGCGTGCAGATCGAACGCGCCAAGAGCGGCGACGACCCGATCGGCTTCATCCGCCTCCGCCTCGCCGTCCCCGCCGCCCGCGTGACGCTGTCCTGGGAGCGCTGAGGCGGCGGTCCTGAACTCGAATCCTGATGGGGTGCGCGACATGGTTTGCAAACGGCACGGGAGGGCGAGGCTCCTGCCGAGCCGCGAGCCCGCGAAATACTCGATTTCGGACGAGTATCCTGTCGCTTCCGGCTCGGCAGGAGCCTCGCCCTCCCGAAGCAGGCCACGCAGACCATGTCGTGCACCCAGCCTGATGCGGCACCATCGCAGACTCGCAGCGCTGCCAGCTTGCCACGCGCTGACCTTGATGCTCACACGGGGCGAAGACACAGGAAAACGGAACGCGGTCCGTAACGCCACGTTGCCGTGGTCTGTACTCAGACCGCGGCGAACGATCCGCTGCGCTCACACGGTGATTGTATTCGATGGAATGTCGCAGCGAGTGCACTTCTTCTTGCAACGGAACACAGCGCCTGCGGGTTCGCCTGGGTCGGGTTATCGACCTACCGACCCAGGCCACGGGAACGTGGCCCGTCAGGATCTATTGCACCGCGGGCGAGTTGTCACATCACTTTGTCAAGCGAACCGTCGTGCGATAAGATATGCTCAGTAGGAACGGCCCGCTGCTTGCGCTCCGGGCTGGTGTTGCGTGTGCACGTCGGGACGATCATGAGCGAGAAGCCGAGCCAAAGGCCAGCTGCGTCGAAAGCGTCGGCGAAGACCGAGGGGAACGCAGCGCCCGCGGACGGAAAAACCAGCGCCGACAAATCCAGAATCGACGACGAATCCTACGACTTCCTCTCCCCCCCACAAAGCCCCGGCGAACTTGGCCGGCTCGAACACTATCGCGTTCTCAAGCTGCTCGGCAAAGGCGGCATGGGCATGGTCTTCATGGCCGAGGACACGCTGCTGCACCGCACCGTCGCCTTGAAGGTCATGCTCCCGTCGATGGCCAAGAAGGCGATCGCCAAGGACCGGTTCATCCGCGAGGCCCGGGCGACCGCCAAGATCGAGCACGATCACATCGTCACCATCTATCAGGTTTCCCGCGAGGACAGCGCCGTTCCGTACTTGGCGATGCAATTCCTGCGCGGCATGACGCTGGAAGATTGGCTCAAGGCCGGCAAGACGTTCAATATCCCACAGATCATGCGCATCGGCAAGGAAATCGCCAAGGGACTCGCCGCCGCCCACGCCCAGCACCTGATCCATCGCGACATCAAGCCATCGAACGTTTGGCTCGATGCCGCCAACAAGGGCAGGGTCAAGATCCTCGACTTCGGCCTGGCGCGGCCCATCCACGAAGAAACACATCTTACGCAGGAAGGCATGATCCTCGGCAGCCCGGCCTACATGTCGCCCGAACAGGCGCGCGGTCAGGATGTCGACGAACGCTGCGACCTGTTCAGCCTCGGTTGCGTCATGTATCGGCTCTGCGCGGGGAAGCTGCCGTTCGCCGGCAAAGACGCCATGTCGATGCTATTGGCGATCACGTCCGAGGAGCCGGCCGCGCTGACCAAGCTGAACAGCGAATTGCAGAAAGCCCTGGCGGAGTTGATCCACAAGCTGTTGGCCAAGGACCCGAAGGATCGGCCTGCGTCGGCGAAGGAAGTGGTGCAGACGATTCAAGGCATCGAGCGCGAGTGGGTCGCCGACGCCAAGACGGCGGCGCATCGGCCCGTGACGCCAGCGCCGGCGACGAACCGGGACGACACGATTGCCGCGTCCGAGGCGATCGACCCGGCTCTGGAGGAGTCGGCGATCACCGATCTGGAGCTGCAGGCTACCGATCTGCCGGCAGCCAAGCAGGCCGCACCGCCGGCGAGACCCGGCTCCTGGGTGTTCACCGGCCTGGGCTGCACGGCCGCGGTTATCGTATCGCTCATGTGTTGCGTGGCATTCCTGGCGTTCACAAATGTCGGGCATGTCGAACTCGATGCCGACGAGACGATGACGGCGCTCCTGAAGCAAGCAGGCGGTCTGCTCGTGCGCGATGAGTCAGAGAAGGCCCATGCGATCCTGCCGGGCGAGCCGGTGCAGCTAGCGGCCGGGACTTATCGCGTGGACGATTCGGACGCCATGAAGGGCTTCCATGCCGAGCCGAGCCCGTTCACGATTCAGCGCGGCGAGACGGTCAAACTGAAGGTGACCGCCGCCATTCCGCCGGCGCCGCCAAAGTTCGTGAAGCCGGACGTTGTGGAAGTGACGTCCAGCGACCATGCCAAGGCTTTGCAGAAGGAATGGTCGGCGTACCTGAAGCGCGACATCGTCGAGAAGAACTCCCTCGACGCCAAGCTCGTGCTCATTCCACCGGGCGAGTTCATGATGGGGACGTCGAAGGAGTACTTGAAGAGTCATACTGCCGATGTCATTGCAAAAAAGCTGGAGAAGAAGGGCATTCTCGACGGCTATATCGCGCGATTGGCCTTCGAATCGCCGCAGCACAAGGTGAAGATCAGTCGACCATTTTACATCGGCGCTACCGAGGTGACGCATGGACAATTTGTCCGCTACATGGCCGCTCAGAAGACGCCAATCACCGTGCCCGAGAGAACCGGGCTGGGCGGAACGGGCATCGAAAAGGGCAGGATCGTCGAACGCGATCGCAAATACACCTGGCAGGACTCCGGATACAAGCCGACTACGATTTCACCCGTCAATAATATCGCCTGGGAAGATGCCGAGGCGTTTTGCAAATGGCTGAGCAAGCGCGAGAAGAAGACGTATCGCTTGCCCACGGAAGCCGAATGGGAATATGCCTGCCGCGCCGGCACGTCGAGCTTATGGACCTTCGGCAACGATCTGTACGTCGAGTCCCGATCGCGCGAGTACATGTGGTTTCATGTGCCGCTAATCAAGCCTGATTTCCCGAAAAATCCGCTAACACCGGGCGAGGTTGCCAAAAAGAAGCCCAACGACTTCGGGTTGTTCGACATGCACGGCAACGTGGCGGAGATGTGTTCGGACAACTGGGACCCGCGCTATTACGCGCGATCGCTCAAGGATGGAATTGCGATCGATCCACAAGGTCCACCGGCTGCGCCGATCACCATGCGCGTGGTCCGCGGCGGCGCGTTCTTCGAGACCGCCTACGTTGCGCGCTCCGCCTATCGAAGCCCGCTCGACCCCAATCACGGCTACGTCCACGTCGGCTTCCGTGTCGTCTGCGAAATCGAGACGCCGAAGGAGTAAACGTCAATTGTAGAAGCCCCGGGGTGAGGTACTCCGAACCCCGGAGTTTGGGGTACCTCACCCCGGGGCTTCCTGCAGATTATCCCTCCACTTTCGGAAAAATATCCGGCTCGATCTGCAATCCGAACACGAGCTTGTTGAACTGGTTGTACAATCCGACGACCGCGAGCACTTCGCGCATGCCCTCGGCGTCGAGGCCGAGCTTCTGAGCCGCAGCCAGGTGCGAGTTGATGCAATAATCGCAGCCGTTGGTGATCGACACGGCGGCGGCGATGATCTCCTTGGTCATCATGTCGAGCTTGCCGGGCCGCATAATCGCCTTGACCTGCTGCCAGCACAATTCGAGATGGTCGGGGTTGGCCGCCAAAGCACGCCAGATGTCGGGAACGCGCTCGATTTTCTTGGTAGCTTTGATGTCGTCGAAGACGGCCCGGACCTTCGGATGCGTGGTGTTTTCGTCGACAAGCTTGACGGTTGGCATGAGATGCTCCTGATGCAACGCCGCGAACGGCTATGCTTCGTGAATATGGCGAATCGTTTCGGGGGCGAGGCGAACCAGCGTGCCGGCGACGTCGAGGTCGATGCCGTCCAGCGTCGCATCGACGAGCCGGCCACGATGAGCGTGCTGTGTCCCCTCGACGGTGACGTACTTACCGAGCAGACCGAGTCGCCATTTCCAAAGGGACTCGAGCGTCTGGCGATCACCGTCGAGCAATGTGGCGTAGTACCGGTCGAGTTGATGGATGAGCTGCTCGGCGATGTCGTTGAACGCCAGCGCTCGCCCGGCCGCGATGCTGAGCGACACGGCGTCAGGCAGTCCGGCGTCTGCAAACATCCCCGCGGTTTGCGAGACATTCAGTCCGATGCCGACGACGGTGGCGAGCGGAAAATCGGCATGTCCCGTAGTGCGCTGCTCGATGAGGATGCCGCACACCTTCTTGCCGTGGATCAACACGTCGTTGGGCCATTTGATCTTCGCTTGCAGGTTGACGGTCGCGAGAATCGTTTCGCACACGGCCACGGCGGCCCACGACGTCAACAGGACCGGCCGACGTAATTGCGGCGGCGCGAACAGCAGCAGCGACAACAAAACGCTCGAATCCGGCGGCGCCTGCCACGTGCGCCCATACTGCCCCCGTCCCGCCGTCTGTTGGCGTGCGAGAATCGCCAACCCGTGGCAAGACGGGTCATCGGCGAGTTCGAGCGCCAGCGAGTTCGTGCTGTGCAAGCTTTCGAAAACGTGCGAGGTCTGCCCGAGGTGCTTGGTCGGCAGCGACCAGATGGCGTCCGGCGAATGCGGCTTCGTCATGGCTTGTCCGGATCGATGCCCAGCGAGCGAAGTTTGGCGGCCAGCGTGTCGGCTCGCAGCTTCTCCAGGTCTGCACGCTGCTTCTCCAGGTCGAAACGCTCACTTTGTGCGGCAGCCCACTCCGCTCCTGTCGGTATCAAGTTACCGTCGTGATCGCACCAGCGCAGGTACGTCGCTTCGATGTCGCCGAACGTTCCCGCCCACACCTTTACACCGAGCTCAATCTGCGGAAACCAGGGCTCGCACGGCGCATACTTGCCTCGCTCCAGTGCGAAGCAATGCAGCTTTTGATCGGAGAGAAACAGAAACGGGTCCCAGACAACATAACTGGTGACGCCAATTCGAGCGTAGCCGGTCAGCTTCGTCGTCAATTCGCCGCCGATACGATTGGCGACCACTTTCATTAATGCATCGGGCGGTTTGCCCTACTTCCAAACGAAGTACGAGCGGTCTTCCTTGAGCGACAAGTCGCCTTGTGGCGGAGCGACATCCAGGCTCAACAGCACGTCCGGCGAAAACGGCGGCGTGTTTACTGAATAAAACAGCCCCACGTCCGTAGCGATGAAGCAGGGCCGCCCGCCCGGACGTTGCCAGCAGTCTAACAGCGGCGCCGTCAGCAAGAAATGCTGACGCTCGGAGTAGATAGAGTCCACGGGCTTGTCATCTTCGGTGACGAGCTTGTCATAGTCCGGCAGGACCGACGGATCAAGCAGCTCTTCCGTGGGCGGAGTATTCGTTGTGGTTCCGGTCGCCATGTTTCATTCCCGAAAGAAAAAGTCCTCGCTCCATGATACGCGCTTAGGCCCCAAAATCCAAGGCGATATCGAGGGCCGGCGCCGAGTGCGTGAGGGCGCCGACGCTGATGCGATCGACGCCGGTCTCCGCGATGCCGCGCACGGTTTGCAGATTGACGCCGCCCGACGCTTCGAGCAGCACGCCGGTCGCCGCCTGATTGCGCCGCCGCACCGCCTCGCGCATCATGTCAACCGACATGTTATCGAGCAGGATGATGTCAGGCCGACCCGCCAGCGCCTCGTCGAACTGCTCGAGCGTCTCGACTTCGATCTCGATCGGCAACGTCTCAGACAGCTTGCTGGTGCGCGGCTGCTTGCGTGCATTCTGGATCAGGAGCGGAATGCTCTGGCGAAATCGGCTCAGCGCGAAAGCGAGGTGGTTGTCCTTGACGAGGATCCCGTCGTAGAGGCCCATGCGATGATTGGCCCCGCCTCCCTGACGCACCGCATATTTGTCGAGCAGCCTCCAGCCGGGCATCGTCTTTCGCGTGTCAAGAATCTTCACAGGCAACCCGGCGACGGCATCGACGTAGCGTCGTGTCTGCGTTGCGACTCCGCTGAGGTGCTGCAAGAAATTGAGCGCGGTCCGTTCGCCCGACAGGAGCAGACTCATCGGCCCACGAATCGTGGCGATGCGCGTCGTGGCCGGCACGGATGCGCCATCCTCGACATGGCGTTCGATGCGAAACTCGCTGGATAGCGCCGCGAACACCAATTCGACGGCCGGCAATCCCGCGATGACGCCGGGCGAGCGCGCCACCAACGTTGCCGCTCCCGATTCGCCGGCGGGGATAAAGAACAGACTGGTGAGGTCGCCGCGCCACGCCGCCTCGCCGCCAAAGTCCTCGGCAAACGCGAGGTCGATCAGCTTGCAGCATGCCGTCGTTTCGGCCGGGGTGAAGGTTGCCATTCGATCAGCACTCGTGGTTTGTTCGTCGGGGTTCGCCTCCCGCGCCACACGCGTGACGGGTACGCCGTAAGGCGAGTCCCACACATTATCGCAAACGGGTGGGCAATCGGCATGAACCATCGGCATCGCGGCAATGGCGGCGTGATCGTGTGACAACGTGGATTTCGTACCGATGCTTTAGCCGCGGAGCGGCGCAAGTCTGTAGCAAGGCGCGACGGCCAACATCTGCAACCAACTCTCATTCACGCGTCGCGCGGGTGCACGACATGGTTTGCAAACGGCACGGGAGGGCGAGGCTCCTGCCGAGCCGCGAGCCCGCGAAATACTCGATTTCGGACGAGTATCCTGTCGCTTCCGGCTCGGCAGGAGCCTCGCCCTCCCAAAGCAGGCCACGCAGACCCTGTCGTGCACCCGCGTCGCGCTGCATTGACGC